>JANNTN010000201.1:0-11994 GCA_031394445.1 Anatilimnocola sp. | reverse complement strand
GACACACAGCCCCTACAGAGATGAAGGCGAATCGGTAGAGTCGACGCGGAGACGTCGCACGCATGTGGTGCTCCTGAAGTAGATTCATCTAAAAACTCCAATCCAACGACTGACCATCCCCTCGGTTGCCGAGACGCATGTAGTTGTTCCCGTCGATCTGGTAACTGATTACACGCACGGAGCCGTCGCACAACACACCGTTGAAGCCGGCCGGATGGGCACTCCCAAATACATTGACCGTGACATCGCGTCCGTCTCGCCGGGGCGGGAAGCGAATCTGATTATTGGCGCCAGTAGTTCGGTTGTTGGTACTCCGAGTCGTGTCGGTGTTAAACCCCGTGTACAGGTTTTCGTTGTCGCCGCCATCCAGTCCGTTGCGATAGTTTTGGACGCACAGTTGTTTCTCGCCGACCATCAGAGTATTCGACGTGCCATCGGTGATTTCGGCCATGCGAATGGTGCTGCGGGCGTAGCAAATGCCGGTGTACTCCCACAGGCCCGGAACAGGCGGCATCGGCGTGCCATTGAGTTGCACCGTCTCTTGATCGCCGCCGCAGACGGCATAGTCAATCTTGGGTCCAAGTGGCACAAAATCGAAATTCGTCGCGGTTGTGCCGGTGATCGGGTACAGAGCTGCGGGACGCCGCGAAGGGCAATTGTAGAACTTGATCGGGGTGCTAACCATCCGCGATAAGTCTGCGAATTTCGGCTGCCCCGTTTTGCCCGCCGCAATGTCGTAGAGCGCCTTCTGCTCGCAATACGGCAGGATGTTGAACGTCCAACCTCCCGGCTGGTCAATTCCAAAACCGAGATCGGGATCTCCAACCCAACTGAAGCCAAACCCGTTGGTGGGCAGGTGCCTGATCGTGTCGTGATGGTTTTGAAATGCCAATCCGAATTGCTTCAGGTTGTTTTGGCACTGCATCCGGCGAGCCGACTCACGGGCTGCTTGGACGGCTGGCAAGAGTAAGGCCACCAGCACACCAATGATCGCAATCACGACCAGAAGCTCAACGAGGGTGAATGCGGGGCGACGGCTCGCGGAGAAGCGAGCCGGTGGCGGCAGCGACATAGGTGGCTCCACGGCGGGAGAGGGAAAGTCGAGAGACCAACTGTCGTTCGCTATTTTCAGGCGTGGCCTAAGCAAGTGCAATACTGAATTTGGAATCCTACAATCCTTGTGACGCTTTGCTACACCGCGATGCGATGGCTTTAGCTGTTCACTGCTCGCGTTGAAACATGTAAGGCTGGTGGTCACATCAAACGCTTGAATGATGCGCCGCCTTTCAGCCCATTTGGACGGCCGCCCGCCAATCAAGCTCGATTCCGAAAACAAATGACTTATCGGCACGAAAAGAGACTGCCATCAAAGGTATGGGTAGCTCGGATGAGTCCGTCGGCGTGCGTCACAATTGGGTGGATATTTGAGAGTCCGTGAGGACGATAGGTTCGTTGAAGAGATGTCGCTTTTCAGTGCATGGTGATGGCGTGAGATCTGACTTCAGTTCTTCGCGAAGGACTCGCTGAGCACTACAGCCCGCACGAGATCCTTGAATCCGCCCTTATTGGACGACAGGTTTTTCATGATATCGTCGATCACGGCGCGGTCGGTCAACTCAGGCTCCCGGCCAAGGGAGTAGGTCATGAGTTTCTCCGTGAGCGATCGGGTGAACTGCTCATGACGCGCGATGAGCAGGTGGCGGAAGTCGGCAACGTCAGCAAATTTCTCGCCGGTGGGCAGGTCGCCGCTGGGATCGATCTGATGGTCTTTCGAGTAATTTGCACGCCAACCGCCGATGGCGTCGAAGTTTTCCAGCGCGAAACCGTAGGGGTCGATCTTTTGATGGCACGCGGCGCAGGTAGCGTTTTCGCGATGCCTGGCGAGCTGCTCGCGGATCGTGGTGGCTCCGCTGGCATCGGGTTCGAACAATGGCACGTCGGGCGGTGGCGGGGGTGGCGTGTAGCTGAAGAGTTTTTCCTGCACATAGACCCCGCGCACGACGGGCGAGGTGTCCACGCCGTTGGCCGACGCGGTGAGAAAAGAAGCGTGCCCGAGAAGTCCCCCGCGTACGCCTTTGGGCAGTGACACCTGGCGGAGTTGCACGCCGTCCATCGGCGGCAGGCCGTAGTGCAGCGCGAGCTCGCGATTCAGGAAGGTGTAGTCGGCGGCGAGGAATTCACGCGGCGGCAAATTCTTGTCGAGAATGTGGCGGAAGAAAGTCTCCGTCTCGCCGCGCATCGCGGTGTCGAGGTTGTCGCGGTAATAGTTGACGAAGTCAGGCGAAACCGGCATCTGGCCGATGTTGTCGAGGTTCAACCAAAGGCGGATGAAGTTCTGTACGAAGCGCTGCGACTTCGGATCAGCCAGCATTCGGTCCAACTGCGCGCTCAGCGTTGCTGGCTCGTGCAGTTTGCCGGCAGCGGCGAGTTGGATCAACTTCTGATCCGGCATGGACGACCAGAGAAAATAGGACATGCGCGAAGCCAGCGCGTAGTCGTCCAGTTTGCCGCTGCCCTCGTGCAGATGGAGAAAGGCGGGCGAGCAGAGGATGGATTGAAAGCCCAGTTGCAGTGCGGCCAGCGGCTTCATCCCCGCGTCGAGTTTGGCGGTGACTAGCCTTTCGATGGGTGCCAGTTCGCCCGCGCGCAATGGGCGGCGAAAGGTGGCTTCGGCGAAAATACGCAGCCGTTCAGGGATGTTGGCACGACTGATCTGATCTGGCGCAAGATTGCCATAAAGCAAGGTGTGACCAAGCAGCGGCCATTGATCGAGTTGCGGACCTTCGACCTGCATTTCCCAAATGCGAAGCTTGGGGCCGCGATACACCTTGAGCACCGCCACGGCACGTCCGCCGTTTGGCGCTGGCAACTTTCCAAGGGCTTCGAGTTCGGGATGGCCTGCGACGTTCTTGGCCAATTTGCCCGACAAAGCCTTGGCCGCAGCCGTGCCGTTGCGAAAGCGCACCTCCGGCTCTTCACCCCGTTCAAGATTGACTGTCCATTCCAACCACTGCGGCTTATCGCTGGTGAGTTCCACTAGGGCGAGTGTGCGCTGTGTGGTGATGTTTCCCGTACTCTCGACGCTACCCTCGCGATTCACTGCAGCGATCTCCATTACGATCGGATCGCCGTCGCGGAAGTCCGTTAGGAAGTCGTAGTGATGCGTGAGATCCACGGCCGCAGCTTGGATGCGGATGGTGTAACGTCCGCTCTGCGGTGCGCCGCCGCGCGCCAACGGCTCGAAGCCGATGTGCCCGCCGCGATAGTGCCGCCCAACGAGATCGTCGTAGCCCGTGTCCGATACCCAGCGGAAACGGTCAGTATGAAAGAGCTTCGGCAGGTCCGCGGCCTTCTTTCTGTCGAAGTAGAACGGCGACTTCTGCACGTAGATCTTGCTCACAGGCTTCGGACCAAACGCCGTCGCACGCTGAATGGCCTCCTCGGCTGCGACAAAGTAGTGATCGAGCAACATCCCCGAAGTCACCTGCGCCGCGCTATTGTTGTCGAAGCCAGCGACGCGCGTTTCCGGCGGGAAATCGGCGGTGGGATTCCACCCCGCGACGTTCAATCCCAGCAGATCGCCAAGGGTCTGGCGGTATTCGTAGCTGTTGAGCCGACGCAACACGGTATGGGCTGCCGTGCCTTTGAAACGCAGTGAGGCGGCGCTGATGGATTGAGTGATCACATCCACTGCCGCGAGTAGTTCAGGCTTCTGCGGTTGACGTTCCTTTTTCGGTGGCATCGCACCGAGATTTAATTGATCGAGAATCTCCTGCCAGAGCAGAGCCTCGTCCGGCGTCTGGATTTCATTCGTGAGTTTGTCGAAACGCCGGTCTCCACTCTGTTTGTCTGGACCGTGACATTTGATGCAGTATTCTTTGAGGAATCCCTCGCGCAGAGGCGCAGAGACGCAGAGAGATGGGGCCGCAGCCAGGACTCCACACGTCGCCAAGAAGACCGCGTATTGACGAAAGCGATGCGAGTTCATGTCAGTTTGAATTCCTTGTTCTGATCGTGTTCTGCGTCTCAGCGCCTTTGTGTGCGCCCACACTTTTCATCAGCCAACTTTCATCGCAGAAAACGTCCCCGTGCTGCGCCCGAAACGCTCGCGCTCGACGCCAAACCACTGGAGCGTGGACAGCCAGAGATTGGATAACTGAATGCGATTGCGCTCATCCGCCGGGCACACGACATGGCCCTGGTGCTTGATGCCGCCGCCCGCAAGGATCACGGGTAGATCGCGGTTGGAGTGTGTGGAGCCGTTGCCCATTCCGCTGCCGATCACCACGAGCGTGCTGCCCATTAATCCCGCTTCCTTCAACTTCCCGAACAAGTGCGCGAACTGTGTCATGAGATATTTCTCCACGACTTGCAGCTGAGTGAGCAGGCCCTCTTGCTTGCTGTGGTGCGACAGCCCGTGATAACCGCCGACATTCAAGTCGGTAGTGTGGAATTGAAGCGGGACTTCAAAGGTGGCCACGCGTGTCGAATCCGTCTGCAGCGCGAGCGTCATCAAATCCAGAAACAGCGGCATCTCTTCGATCTGCATCCGCTCCTCGTCCTTGATTGCGTCGATGGGTGACTTCGGCTTCGGCCGCCCCAGCCACGCCTCAGACATTTGCAACCGACGCTCCACATCGCGCACCGAAGTCAGATACTGATCGAGCTTGCTGCGATCTGCCGCATCCAGATTGCCCGCCAATTGCTTCGCCGACTCGCGCAATGCATCGAGCACGCTGGCCCGGTGTGAGAGGCGTTCGCCCTCCGACGCCTTCGCACCCGCGCTCGCCTCGACAAACATCGCCTCAAAGAGACGCGCGGGATTGTTCACAGGCGGAAGGCGCACACCCGCCCGGTTCCAGCACATGTCCGTGCCTTCGCCCAACCCGGCTGTGATCGATGGATACCGCGTAGCCGCACCAACATGCTCCGCTGCCACCTGGTCGATCGAAATGTTCTTCTCCGGAAACCCCGCCGATTCCTCTTTCTTCACGCCCGTCAGAAACGAATGCACCGCACCGTGCCCGCCCTTTGTGCCGTGATCAAGATGGGAGAAGACGGTGAAGTCCGAACGATACTCTTGCAACGGAGCCAGCGTCGGGCTGAGCGCGTAGTCGTGACCTTCCGCCGTCGGAAAAAATCCTCCCGGCCAGAAACCCAGATGATTTCCAATGCAAATGAGGCGCCTGGGCGTTGGGCTCGGTGCCGTGGCTGCGAAGCCGACGTTGAGGCTGTCGAAAGCCGGCAGCGCGAGTGCCATTCCAAGTCCGCGGAGGAAATGGCGGCGGTCAACGATGGGTGCGTTTTGTGTGATCATGGGATGAATGAGAATCAGTTCGAGTTTCGTGTTGTCGCCGCAGGAGAAATGCAACTATCACGGCAGCGCTACCGGCCCTACCAACGACACCCGTACAGCATCCAAGTAGTGCGGGGAGGTACGGAAATCCTTGTCCGGTGTCCGCGCTCCAAAAAACAGCACCAGGCTCCGAGCGGCGCGTGGCACTTGAATCCTCACGCTGAATGTCTCCCATCCTTTCGCCCCTGGCATGACATCAAGGCCTCTCGTGGCCGAGGCGATCGATTCATCCCGCCGGTCAAACCATGCCGCATCAAGGTTCTCAGTCGCTTCGGTAACGCCAAACGCTCGGATCATGTAACGCACCGATGATTCGGTGACAGCGGTGGCAAACGATGCCGAGATTTCGATTTCACGCACGTCAGCCCCCGTGACCGTCGGCAGCGATCGCAGATCCAGCACTTGGTAAATGCGCGGCGCGCCTTTGGGCGCCGGTTCCAGCCTGAGCATGAGCTGGCCTTCCTTTGGTGGCACTCCGTTCTCCTCAGCCACGACCTGCGCTGCATCGCCACCCCATTGTCTAGCCCCCCGGGGGAAGCCCCTGACGAGCGCCATCTGTGCATTTTCGAAACCCGGCTCAAATATCGCCAGCGGCGTCTTCTTATCCACGCCGCGCTGAATCACAAATCCAAACACCAGGGAAGCGCTAAATAGCCCAATCGCCAATCCCGCCGCTGCGGCGGAGAGGGGTCGCCATTGCTGCCAGCGCGTGGTTTGCCGCTGGGGCGACAGGTGAGTAGTCTCCGCCATCACGTGACTGGTAGCGGCAGATTGTTGCAGTTCAGCCAACCCACACTCGTTGTCGTGGTAGAGGAACCAAAGCTGGCGAGCCTCGGCACTGGATTTGAGCAGTGTCGCGAGTTGTCGCCGCTCCTCATCGGTTGTCGTGTCATTCAGCGCGGCGCTGAACAGGCGATGCCAGTCGTTGTGAACCGGGTCATTCATGATGCCGCCTCCGCCATCCGCTGTTGCACGCAATCGGCGAGTGTGCGGCGGATGAAGTTGAGTTTGTTGTAGATCGTCTGCGGGGCGCGGCCCTGCTGGCGGGCGAATTCACCGACTTCGATGCCCTCCGTATAGATTGTCTCCACCAGCGCGCGCTGGGCCGGATCGAGCTTCTCCACGCAAACCTCCAGCGCCTCCATGCGCAATGACCATTGACGCACATGCTGGACCCGCTCCGCAGCGAGCGTCTGCATGAGATTGTCGTCAAACTCCAGCCGCGAGCGGCCTGTCACTCGCTGGAAATTCCGGACCTCATAGAACGCCACGGTCGTGGCCCAAGCTATGAAATCGGTGCCAGACTCGAAAGTGCCGAACCGTTTCCACATCACCACGCTGGCCCGTTGCATCACATCCTCGGCATCATGGCGGTTGCCCACCAGCGACATCACATACCGCAGCAGCAACGCATGCGCCCCATTGAGCAGCCGCACAAACTCCTCCTGCCGCTCGGGCGTAAGCGCTAGTGAGGGCGTGTCGGATTGAGCACCGTCAGTCATCATCTAAGGTATGTATGCCCACAAGCTGCATTTACCGAAAAAATTTAATCCTCAGTGACTCGTCGCAACATCCATGTTGCAGGCGACCCTTTGTTGTGATCCTCTACGCGACCTTCAAATGAACGGAGTCGATGCCGATACCGCCTTTCTTGGCGAGAGACGCGGCCGACGGCGCCAGCAGAAGGGCGTCTGGAATTGATATTGATCAGGACTTAAGCGGTCTTTGCCGCTCAGCTCGGTCTGTGCTTGCCCGGGAGCCGATAACGTTGCCATGTAGGTAGCCGCGGGTAAACGAGTGGCTGACGGCGCGATCATTACGCTACCCACGCAGAATGAAAATGTCGAGCATTCAAGCTCTGCTTGGCCCGCAATATTCATGTGTCAGAAATGGTTGATTTGATAGGCCGCCTATGAAGCCATTTGGCTGGCCATCGCCCGATCGGGAGCGATTCGGGCGCGGATTCTCAAAATACGTATGACTTCTCGACGCGAAAATCGTGCGTCGGAAAACGTTTGGGTATCTCGGACGAACCCGGCGGCACCCGGCATCAATGGGTCGTTTTCTGATCGGTATCGGAAACTTGTCGGTCTGACGAGTTCTCGGGACGAAACCGCGATCCTTGCGGTGCGAGACGGTTCGAAAACAAAGTAGCGGCGGAAAGCATGGGCCGCTCCCGCCGCCGGCATTGGCATTGGTTCGCCGCGTTGGTCGCCTTGTGGTCAAGGCTTCTCCGGCAGCGGCGTGGCGTCGTAGATTTTCACGGTACCGCCGGAGTCGCTGGCCAGCAGGTGACCGTCGGGGCTGAATGCGATCCGATGGCCGAAGACGCCTCCTTTGAGCGTGAGCAAGTCTTTGCCTGTCTCGGCGTCCCAGACCTTTACTTCGCCCGCGCCTAGAGCTTGTGCCGCGCCTCCAGAAGCGGATGCGATGCGTTTGCCATCTGGACTATAGACGACGCAGCTAACACCGAGCGAATGGCCCTTGAGCGAAAGCAGTTCGTCGCCTGTCTGAGCATCCCACACCTTGACCTCACCAAGGGCTCCTGGACCAACTCCGCTGCTAACTGCCCGACCACTCCCGGCCAACCGTTTTCCGTCCGGACTGAACGAAATACTGCCACGGTCTGGAAGCATGGTAGCCGATGTGATTGTGAGGACCACGCGACCGGCCTCGACGTCCCACACCTTGACGACGCCGTCACGTGAATGGCTCGCGAGGCGCTTTCCATCAGGGCTGAAGGCAATGTCATTGACGAATCTCGTATGCCCCTTCAAGGTGTTTAGCAGCTCACCAGTCAGCGCATTCCACAGCTTCACCTCGCCGCCAGTGTCAACCCAACACTAAGTTGAAGCGACCCTCACGTCGCACGACGCCTGTGTTTTGCCTTCTGGGCTTAAAACGACTCTGTTCACTGCCGTGCTATGCGCCTTGAAGATCCGGAGTTCGTCGCCAGTCTGGGAATCCACGATTTTTACGTCGCCGCCGACGTAGTCGTTCTTCGTTGTGTCCCACTTACCGGTACCGACTGCAAATTGTCTTCCGTCAGGGCTCGCGCCCAGACACAGGAGGCCCTCGCCTGATTTCGCGCCAAACGTGCGAATCATCTCGCCGGTTTTCAAGTTCCAAGTGTTGATTGAATAGCCCGAGTTTGGTGCACGCACAATTCCGGCCAAGCGCTGGCCATCCGGACTGAAGGAGGTGATTCGCGTCGCGCCAGCTGTTTGGCTCAAAGTGCGCGCCTCCGGGCTCGTTGTCGAATCCCACACCTTGACAGTCCCATCATTCGATGCCGAAGCAAGTCGAGTTCCATCCAGACTGAACAATATGCCCATCACCACATTGGGGTGCCCTTTGAATGTCACCAGTTCCTGGCCCGTCATCGCATCCCACACCTTTACGGTTCGGTCGCCACTTCCACTGGCCAGACGTTTGCCATCCCGGCTGAAGGCGATGCTATAGCTGGCATGACTAAGCGAATGGATTTCGTCGCCGGTCTGTGCATCCCATATTTTCACGAAACCATCGGTTGCTGTGGCGAGGCGCTTGCCGTCCGGGCTCACAGCCGCTCTGCGGCTGCGACCGGGGAGCGAAAAGATTTCCCCACCGGTCTTCACATCCCAAATCTTCACCGTCCGGTCGTCAAGGCTGACCAGCCGGCTGGCGTCTGGCGCGAAAGCAAGGTACTCCACGTAGCC
This sequence comes from Anatilimnocola sp., assembly GCA_031394445.1. Taxonomy (GTDB): domain Bacteria; phylum Planctomycetota; class Planctomycetia; order Pirellulales; family Pirellulaceae; genus CAYLLN01. The sequence goes on along the minus strand of JANNTN010000201.1, from coordinate 2,940 downwards.
ATCATGTCCCTTGAGGGTGTGTAGCTCCTGACCAGTTAGTGCGTCCCAAATCCTGACCGTCTTGTCTTTGGAACCGCTAGCAAGGCGCTTGCCGTCCGGACTGAACGCGATGCACCAGATCTCACCCGTCTGCCCATTGCAAGTGAACAGCTCCTGGCCAGTCTCCGCATTCCAGACCCTCACCTTACTAGCCACGTTGTTTTTATTGGTGCCATCCCCGATGCTTTGGCCGGCGGCCAGCAGCTTTCCATCAGGGCTAAAGACTGGTTCCCGGCCGCCGCCCGTGAGGTGGAGCAGCTCCTTACCGGTTTGCACGTCCCACACCTTCACGCCTCCGTCACCGGTGCTACTGGCTAAACGCTTGCCGTCCGGACTGAAGAATGCGCGGCCTCCGTAGATGTCGCCCTTGAGCGCAAACAGTTCCTGGCCGGTTTGCGCCATGCACAAACGCACGTTGCCGCGGCCGTCGGCGGTAACCAGAAGCTTGCCGTCGGGGCTAATGTCCACGTAGTTGCCCTTAAGTGTAAGAAGCTCCGAATGGCAGAGCCGATGTAGATAGTGCCATTCAAAGCCGCGCAGGTCCTGCTCGCCGGTCTTCGGCCGATGCTGCTCGATCAGTTCTTGCACTTGGTGCACAGCCGATTCCTCCCAGGCGACCTTTGCTAGTTTCATGTTGGCGGCATAAAGCGTTCGCTGGAGTTGCTGTTCCTTTGCCGCAAGCTTCTCGTTGAGCGCTTTGACTTCATCGCGTTCCTTTCGTGCATCTTGTTCCTTCTCTTCGGCAACAGCCGCACTCGCGACGGCTTTTTGTTCGTTTGCGTTGGCCTGCGCCTCGGCTGTAGTTGCTCGGACGGCCTGCCAGGCGCTGACGGTGGTGCCGAGGATCAGGCAAAGCGCGATTGCCGCGGCGGTGGCGAGGACTGGTCTGTGTTTGCGAGCGAATTTTTGGAAGCGGTACATAGTAGTTGGAGGGCAGGCGAGGACAGGTTCATCGGAAAGGTAACGCTGGATGTCGGCGGCGAGGCTACTGGCGGATTCGTAACGGCGAACGCGGTCCTTTTCGAGTGCTTTCATTACGATCCAGTCGAGTTCGCCGCAGAGGATTTTGCTGAGCCGCCGCTCGTCGAGACTGCGGTGCTGGGAGATCGTGGAGATAGCCTGAGCGCCGAGCGTGCTAAAGCGTCGGCTCGGACGCAGCGGCTCGTCTTCGCGGATGATGCGGCGCATTTCATCAAAGCTGGCCTTGGTGAGCTTCTCCTTATCAAAGGGAGTGGTGCCGGTAAGCAGTTCATAGAGCAGCACTCCGAGCGAATAAACATCGCTGCGTGTATCGACCCCAAACAGGTTCATCTCCGCCTGTTCGGGGCTCATGTACAGCGGCGTGCCCACCAGCTGGGAATAGCCGGTGTGGAGCGTACTGTCGGTGAGCGATTGGCCGAGTGCCTTGGCGATGCCAAAATCGAGAAGCTTGGGGAAGGCGACCGTATCGGCCATCGTGACCAGCACATTCGTGGGTTTCAGGTCGCGATGGATGATTCCCTTTTGATGGGCATGCTGCACCGCCTGACAGACCTGGACGAATAACTGCAGCCGCTCGCGGACCGTCAGGCGCTTCTGATCGCAGAATTCATTGAGAGGGATGCCGCGTACCAGTTCCATCACAAAGTACGGCCGGCCCGTTTCCGTTGTGCCGGCATCATGCACTTTGGCGATGTTCGGGTGATCCATCATCGCCAGGGCCTGCCGCTCCGCCTCAAAGCGGGCAATGACTTGCTTGCTATCCATGCCCGGCTTGATGATCTTCAGCGCCACCAGTCGCCGCATCGGCCGCTGCTGCTCAGCCATATAGACCAGGCCCATGCCGCCTTCGCCGATTTGCTCCAGGAGCTTGTAGGGGCCGATGAGGGTGCCCACGTTTTCGGACTTCGGCCGGTCAATTGTCGCCAGCTCATTGGAGCTGGTTCCACCCAAAAAATTCCCTGCTCGGCGGTGCGAGTCGAGCAACGCCTCGACTTGTGCCCGTAACTTCGCGTCACCGCGACAGGCTGTATCGAGGAATCGGGCAATCTCTTCCGCCGATTGCAGATCGAGTGCGGCACCGTAGAGTTCTTGAATATCAGTCATAGCGGTAGCCATCATGGGGATGCTTCCTTCCTTCGAAGCTTTAATGCTCCATCTGCGCACTCTCTGCGCCAAAAAAATGCTTCGAAAGACAAAAAATCGTTCAAATAGTCGGTGTGCGGTCGCTCGGGCAGAGCTGCTGAAAAAGCCAGGCCCGCGCGAATGACCACATTCGGTCGGCCGTACGTCGCGGAATACCAAGCGATTTTGCCGCCTCTGCCTGAGAAAGACCTGCAAAAAATCGGAGTTTCACGAGCTGTGCGCAATCGGAGAACTGCGATTCCAGACCGCTCAGCGCCTCATCGAGGGCTAGAAGGTCGTCCGGCGGAGCCTCAAGGGCAGCAGCGACGGCATCGAGATTGATTGGAACGCGGTCCGCGTTACGTCGAAGCCGCCGCTTGTTGCGGGCTCTATCAATCAGGATCCGCCGCATCGCTTCCGCCGCGGCACCGAAGAAATGTGCCTGATTTTCAAAGCGGTCCATGGGGCCCACGAGTCGTAGATAGGCCTCGTGTACGAGAGCCGTGGCCTGTAGCGTTTGGCCTGGCACTTCATGTTCCAGCCTCATAGCGGCCAGCTTGCGCAGCTCGTCATATACCAGCGGCAGAAGCTTCTCTGCTGCTTGCGGATCGCCCTGTTCAATCTGCGACAAGATGCGGGTGACGTCGGACATGGATCCGCGGGCCGTGAAATGGCGAACGATGTGCAACCGCCATTACGCTATCCACCAGAGGGGCAAATGTCGAGCTTGCGAGTGGCGAGCAGAGCAACTCGCTGTGGAATAAACCGCGATCCAGAAGTGCCAGATGGTGCATGAAA
>JANNTN010000394.1:0-16620 GCA_031394445.1 Anatilimnocola sp. | reverse complement strand
TGCATCGCGAGCGCATCGCGCCTGAAGAAGTTTCAAAGGATGATTGAGCTCCCGAGTCTGTTTTTCAATTGTATGATCACTTGGCTGCGCTTTCGGCCAAAGTGCCCGCAACTGAGCCACCGTTTGTCCTTTCTCTCGTGCCTCAATCAGCCTTCGAGCCAGATATGGCAGGATCTTGCCGGGCAGCTTAACTGGCTCATACAAATCTCTGCTGACCACATTTCCGACCAGCTTGAGCTTGTTAGCGAAATGCCCTTGGTCCTCGTCTGGACCTTTCGTTTGATTGATCTCAGATCCTCTTAGTTCTACCTGCGTTGCGTCTTTGGATTCAGTAACAGGACTAGGTTCTACCTGCATTGCATCTTTGGAATCAGCGACAGGATTCGGGCTCGGTGAAGAAGCCTGCGACTCCGTGCGACGGCCGAGAGCTACCTGCGAGAGAATCAGGCCATCTATTTCGCCGATTACGATCAGCAGTTCCGCCGAGGTAAGATCGAGGTCCGCGATCTTTTTCTTGAAATCCTGCCACGGTTTGAAGTATTCCGGCTGCCACAGACCGGCCTCCTTGAATCGGTGCTGCATCCGCTGCAGCCAATCCGAGTGTGGCCGAAGTCCACATACGGGAGGAAACCAAAAGCATTCCTCGGGTTTACCAAGAACCGTCCCGTTGCTCTCGATCTCTGCACCGCCCGCTATCGTCTGACCTCCACCAGGTTTCGGTTCAGGTGTGTCGCACGTTGTTCCAAAAAGCAGAACCGTCTTCCGATGCAGCTTTTTTCGGAAAAATGTCCGAATGTCACTCTCGGTGGCAGAACGGGAGATTTGCCCTGGATTCAGTTTGCGCCGCCCCTTCGCTTCTAAATGGACGTGAAATAGCGGAAAACTTGAAGGACAAATCGCGTGTTCCAGGCATTCGCCAAGTGCGAGTAAGGCGCGTCCTTTCGGGTTGGCAGCGGATAGGGTCCGGCTCAGCCGGCGATGTAAGCTCAGAACCTGTCTACCGGCAAACTGTTCCACCAACTCGCGAAAGATGGACCCTTGCCCCTCGTCAGCCAAATCGCCAGAGATCCGTTGGTATTCGCTTTGAATATCTCCATCTTGCACCGACCTACGGATGCGGCTTCGCAGCACCAGAATGAATTCTGCGAGGTAGGATCGGTTTCGCGAGTCAAACTCGGCGACGAGATCAGCCAGGGAGCCCATCATTTGCCAGACGCGCTGGCCATGCTGGCGTGCGGCAGACCTATCACCCAGGGCCGACGCCAAAACCAAATGCGCTCGATGCCATCCAATGCGCCGGAGGACACGGCCGGCAGCGTAATAACAAGCAGGCGCGGGATAATTTGCCGCGTCGAGTTCGTACGGATTCAGCCTCTGCACGGATGTCAATTCATCGTTCATGTTCATCCAATGGATCGACCATACATCAACAGCCGCCGCTCGTCATTATCGCGAATCGCCTGCTTCGGAAATCAGCAAACCAGCTTTGCTAGCCGGCTTCACCCATGATCCTCGCAGCGGCCGCAAAATCCCGCTCCGCATAGATTTGGGTCACGAATGCCTGCCGGTGCCCAAGCACGGCTTGGCAAGCTTCCAGGCCGAAAAGTTGGCGCAGCTCGGTCGCGCGGGTATGCCGTATTTGATTTGGCGACCAATGCTCAGTTTTTCCGCGCAGGCATGCTTTACTGATCGCGTGTTGGTAACTGCTGGACGTGTAATGTAGACCCGGCCGTTTCTTCGGATTGGTTTTGCGGCGTCGGCCGGCTTGAGACGGGGTCATTGGAGTTCGGCGGCTGCGGCGGCGGGCAGCATCCACCTCAGCGCGAGATTCTGCCGGACTGAAGCAGTAGCCGTTCGCATCTCGCTCCAGCCAGGGAGACAGAATTGCTTGGGCCTGAGGCCCTAAATAGATTCGGCGGGCGTGATCATGGTGCATCGTTTTGTGACTGGCGGGCACGTAGCACCAGACTGGCTGGCTACGATCGACGTCGCGTGGGCGGAGGAGGCAAATTTCGCCCGGCCGGCATCCAGTCAGTCGTTGAAGCTTTACCATTGCCTGGACTGGCCGAGGAAGGAACGGCAGCGTGTTATCGATCAACGTATCGTCGACTGGACGAACAGGTTCGGATTCCCGGGCTGACGAACGGCCTTTGCGAAGTCCGACCACGGCAAGCAAAGCTTGAAAGACGGTGACTGGAACGATTTCCTGCTCAACGCCCCATTTGAACATCCGTTTTATTCGACCGATATTCTGATTCACACCCCGTCGACAATGACCGTCTCGAATGAGTTCGTCACGTACTAATTTCAGCGCTTTCGGCCCAAAATCGACGACGTCTGTCTCCGCATAAAGCCGGAGCAACCGCTTCGCGGCCTCGCGAATCCCGATGAACTCCGTCGTGGTACGCCCATTCTTGACGTAGTACTTTTCCGCGTGCTGGTCGTAGAGAAGAACCAGCTTCTTGATCTTTAGACCCGTGGCTTGATCGGGCGAGAAATCCTGCAGCGGCACGGCATCGCCAGCAAGCCACTCAGCGATCAACTGATGGTACTTCTGCCAACTCTTGGGCGAATCGTACTGCCCCAGGTATCGATCTTGACCGTCGATGCGCACCACGGCCAGGTTTTTGGGACGGTAATGGCGATATGAAGGAACGCGGGGGCTTGGACGAGTCATTGCGGTGAAACCCTTCAGTAGTACCGGTACTACGTTACGAAGGACTTTCAGCCGCACTGCCCGACGCGGACAGGTAACCTAAGTAAAGGTTTCGGCAGGAGTTACGTACAGTGCCCCGCGTTGGACTCGAACCAACAACCTATTGATTAAGAGTCAATTGCTCTGCCAGTTGAGCTAGCGGGGCGAGTTTCGCCCTCAGGGGAATCTGTCAAACTAGCAAATTTGCGCCCGACAACAAGGGTGGACACCAAAACCCGATTGATTCCGGCTTACCATCAATGTCGATTTTCGAGCACTTCGCGGGCGCGTGAACCCGTAACTACCTTCTCGGTTCCACCAATGAATTCAAAGCCTATCCTCCTCCGAGCCACCGCCCTCGCCCTCGCGGCATTCGTCACCTGCCTGTTGGCGATGTCAGCCGCGGCGCAGGATCACCCTCGTGTCGCCGTCATCACTACCGTCTGGAGGCATAACTCCCATGCCGATGTGCTTGGCTCGCGCCTGGTCCAGGGCTACGCGCTCGATGGCCAGGGTGCATTTCCCAAGCTCAAACTCGTTAGTGCTTACGTCGATCAATTTCCCGCTGGCGATATGAGCCGGCCGCTGGCGAAGGAGCACGGCTTTACGATCTACGACTCCGTTGCGGGCGTGCTCACACTCGGCGGCGACAAATTGGCTGTCGATGGCATCCTGCTCATCTGCGAGCACGGCGACTATCCGCGGAGCGACACCGGCAGCATTCAATATCCCAAACGACGGCTGTTCGGCGAGATAGTCAAAGTCTTCGAAAAAACCGGCCGCGTCGTTCCCGTCTTTAGCGACAAACATCTCGAAGACGACTGGGCCGACATCGCCTGGTTCTATGGCGAGGCACAACGCCTGAAAATTCCGCTGATGGCCGGCTCCTCACTGCCGACAACTTGGCGTCGTCCAGAAATCGACATCCAGCGCGATCAGCCGCTGAAGGAAATAGTCGCCGTCGGTTACGGCCCGCTCGATGCCTACGGCTTCCACGCCCTCGAAATGGTCCAGTGTCTGGCGGAGCAACGCCGTGGCGGCGAAACCGGCGTCAAATCCGTCCGCTGCATCACGGGCGACGCCATTTGGCAAGCTGCCAACGAAAAGCTCTTCGACCGAGCCTTGCTCGACTCGGCTATCGCCCGCTTCCAAGAAAACCCCTTATCGCCCGAATCCAAGCTCGAAAGCGTCGCCCCCAAATCCACTCTCTTCATCATCGACTACACCGACGGCCTCCGCGCCAGCGTTTTCATGGCCAGCGGCCCCGCAAAAGACTTCGCCGTCGCCTGGCGCTATGCCGACGGTAGCCGACATTCCACCTGCTTCTGGCTTCAAGACGGCCGCCCGTTCATGCACTTTAGCTACCTGCTCCAAGGCGTCGAGCAAATGATCCACTCCGGCAAACCAACCTGGCCCGCCGAACGCACGCTCCTCACCAGCGGCCTCCTCGACGCCGCCCTCCAATCTCGCCACCGCGACAGCGCCGCGATCGATACCCCTCACCTCAACATCACCTACCGCTCCAATTGGGCTTGGCAAATGCCGCCGCCACCGCCGCCCACACGGCCAACGGCGGGACAGTAGGGTGCAAAAGCGCAGCGCATTGCACCCTTTGCCCGTTATTCAGCCAAAGGTGCATTTCGCTCCGCTCATGCACCCTACACGAGGCCACCGCACGCCTCAAACAACAACAACGCCTGCTTCACCGCCGCCACATCATGCACCCGAAGGATCTGCACTCCTTGCCGTGCGAGCGCGAGCGACCCGCCAATCGTCCCGGCAGTGCGATCGGCGGTTTTGTCGCCGATGAGCTTGCCGATGAAGCCTTTACAAGAGTGCCCAATGAGTAGCGGACAGCCGAGATCGTGAAACCGCCAACAGTTGGCCATCAACGTCGCGTTGTGCTCGTGCGTTTTGCCAAAGCCGATTCCCGGATCAAGGCAAATCCGCTCGCGCGCGATATCGCCAACCAGCAGGGCATCACGCCGCTCGCACAGGTAGGCAAAAATCTCATCTACCACATCGTCATAAAACGGATTGTCTTGCATCGTCTGCGGATTGCCTTGCATGTGCATCGCACAGACACCGGCCTGGCTGCTCCGCGCGACCTCCATCATTGCCGGATCACTCACCAACCCCGTGATGTCGTTGATGATCTCCGCGCCGGATTCAATCGCTGCCTGCGCTACGCTGGCTTTCGACGTATCAATCGAAATCACCGCCTCTGAACCCCCACGGCGCACCGCTTCGATGACCGGCATCACCCGCGCCATTTCCTCGTCCGCAGAAATCGGCGTGGCATACGGCCGCGTGCTCTCGCCACCGATATCCAGAATGTCCGCGCCTTCGTCGAGCAGCTTCAGCGACTGGGCAACTGCCGCGTCGGCATCCAAAAACTTGCCGCCGTCTGAAAAGCTGTCCGGCGTAACATTCACAATCCCCATCAACAACGGCAGCCGGCCAAACTCCAGCGTTCGCGTCCGCAGCCGCCACGATTTTGCCCGCGGAGCGTTCATCGCAAAATTGCCTCAAGCTGATCCTTAAGCCGAGCCACCTCCGCCCTTAACTCCGCAACCTCCACCGCCAACTCCGCAAACTGATCCGCCGTTACGCCGACTACTGCCGGCCGCGGTACGCTCGGCGCAACCGCCGCTGGTCTGGGCGCGCTCGCAACTGGATGCGACTCATCCTCGTCACTCATCGGCGGCGGCACATACCCGGCAAACCGTGTCTTCAACTCATTCAGTTCGCGCTCTTTGTACAGGCCATGACTCACAATCTGCCCGCGCCCTGGCGGCGTGAACTCAATCATCAGCCCCTTCTTCATCAGCGAATCAATCACCGGCTTCAGAGCCCCGACATCGGCAATCGGCTCCATCCGCGCCGCTCGGCCACGCAGCTCACCCAGTGTCTGCTCGCCGCGTAGCAGCAGTTCCGTCATCACGGCCAGTTCCGTCTTCTCCACACCCAGCCACTCGTACGCATGATGCCGATACTTGGCCACTCGGCCACTTCCTTGCACTTCCGTCACAGCCCCCATTCCTCGCAATTCTTCCAACACCTGCTCCACGTCATCCGACGAGAGATTCGTCACTGGCTCGCGGTTGCTCTTCTGATTACAACCCGTGATAACGCCGTTGATCGTCATCGGATAAACGTCCGGCGTCGTTTTGGCCTTTTCGACCAGCACGCCAAACACCCGCCGCTGTCGCAAGCTCAGCTGCTGCCAACGGCGAGTTGATTCGGAAGCAGGAGCGGTGGTATCGGTGGACCCGTTATCGGTGGACATTGAGAGGTTTCCGTCTTCCGTAGATGCCGATCAACTCGCAATCTACGCTCCCCATCGCTACCCCGCTACGCCCTCGCGCGTTACAAGATACATCTGACTTCTGACCTCTGGCATCTTCCCCCTCCCATGTCCTCCGATCGCCCTCTCTCAGGCAAACGCATCCTCACCTTCGTTGGCGATATCTACGAAGACCTCGAACTCTGGTATCCCAAACTTCGGCTGATTGAGGCCGGGGCCGAGGTTGTGGTCGCTGGCGACAAGGCCAACATCAAGTATGCGGGCAAAAATGGCTACCCCTGCGTGTCGGATGAAGCCATTTCGCGCATGCGGGCCGCCGATTTTGATGGCGTCGTCGTCCCCGGCGGATTCATGCCCGACAAGCTCCGCCGCGACCGGGATGTGCTCCAGCTCATTCGCGATTTTGACGAGAGCAAGAAACTCATCGCCGCCATTTGTCACGGCGGCTGGATTCCCATCTCTGCCGGCGTCTATCGCGGCGTCCACGTCACCGGCTCGCCGGGCATCAAGGACGATCTGGTGAACGCCGGCGCGGTATGGGAAGATGCCTCCGTCGTCATCGACCGCCACTTTGTCAGCAGCCGCAAGCCAGATGATCTGCCCGATTTTTGTCGCGGCATCTTGCAGGTGATGGCCGGCCAGAAGTGAGTGACGAACTTTGTAGGATGGGACCAGCGAGCTTGCGAGCGCCGGCCCACCATTGCTTCATATCGATTGATCTATCAAGGAATCCACCATGAAACGTCTCGCTTACGTCGCATTATTTGTTTTCGGAATGGGATTGTGGGGAATTACAGCCAGCGCCTTGCCGCCGATGCCGAAGTACATCGAGGAAATCTATTCCGAAAGCCCGGAGCACGCGAAGTATGTCGCGATGTACAAAGAACTCAACATGGACAGCAAGTGCGATGCTTGTCATAAGCCGGGCGTCGAGAAGAAGATGAAGGGGCACGGCTTGAACGACTATGGCGATGCCGTTCATAAGCACTTCAAGCACCGCGACTTTAACAAAGCCGAAAAGCTCGGCGAGAAAGACCCCGCCGAGCTGGCCAAGGCGCGGAAGATCGTCGCCGACGCACTGGCAAAAGCTGCCGAGGAAAAGAACGCCGACGGCAAGTCATTCGGTGAATTAATCCGTGCCGGCCAATCGCCAGGGAAGAACTGACTTAGACGATGGCGCAGATGATCGCCCGCACGCGGGGCTGAGCGATGGCGGCGACTTCGACGACCTCCTCTGCGGAGACGGTTTGGGGTTTGTCAGGGCAGGCGACATTCGTCACGGTCGATAAGCCGAGGATGCGGAGGCCGCATTCGGTAGCCGCGAGCACTTCGGGCACGGTGGACATGCCGACGCAATCGCCGCCGATGCGCCGAAACGCCCGATATTCAGCTCGCGTCTCGTAACTCGGCCCGCTGACCGCCACATACACGCCGCGATGCAGGACAAAATCTTCCCGACGAGCGGCGGCCGCAGCCCGGTTGGCCAGAACGGGGTCATAGACCTTGAGCAGGCTGGTTTTACGACAGGCGAGGTGCCTGCCCCACAGGTTCATCAAATCGATGTGGTCATCAATCACCATCACGTCGCCCACCGAATAATTCGGATTCAATCCGCCCGCGGCGTTGGTGAGGATCAACGTCTGGATGCCGAGCGCAGCGAGCACGCGGACGGGAAACGTCAGCGTGTCCAACGAATGACCTTCGTAGCCGTGGCAACGACCTTGCAGCATTACCACCGGGCGACCGGCAAGTTCGCCGCAGACCAAGCGGCCACGATGGGCTAGGGCCGTCGAGCGGGCGAAGCCGGGAATATCGGCATAGCTCAGCGTCGCGGCAGACGATAATTCGTCGGCGAGTTCGCCCAGGCCGGTTCCCAGGATGACAGCGGTTGTGGCTTCGCAGGACCAGTGCGCGCGAATCGCGCTAACAGCCGCTTCCACGGCATTAGCCGGGACCAAACTTGGTCCCGGTTGTTCGAGCATCGCAGTAGCTGAGGCCATGTCGAGACGCTCCGTGAGGTTTGCTCCCGGCTGAAAGTGAATCAGAGAGTCTTGTTACGCCTTCTCTCCCGCCAATACTCCCAGTACCAGCTTCGTCAGCTTCGGCTCCGCCGCGTTCGCCGTCGCGATGATCTTGGGCACATCCGCCGGCTCCAAGGCATCCGGCAGGCACATATCGGTCACGATGGAGAAACCGACTGTCTTCAAGCCCGCGTGAACTGCCACAATCACCTCCGGCACCGTGGACATGCCGACCACATCCGCACCGATCATCCGCAAAAAGCGATATTCGGCCCGCGTCTCCAAATTCGGCCCCGCCACAGCCACAAACACGCCCCGATGAACAACGATGTTCTCCCGCCGGGCAATCTCCTGGGCCCGCTCGATCAGCCCGAAATCATACGGCTGACACATATCGGGAAATCGCGGCCCTAGCCGGTCGTCGTTGATGCCGATCAGCGGATTCGCCCCCAGCAGGTTGATGTGGTCGTCGATGAGCATAATGTCGCCGCTGCGGTAATACGGATTCATTCCGCCGCAGGCATTGCTCACCACGAGCAGCTTGGCCCCCAGGGCCTTCATCACCCTCACCGGCAGCGTGATCTGATCGAGCGGATACCCCTCGTACATGTGAAAGCGGCCTTCCATCGCCATCACCGGCAAACCGCCCAGTTTGCCGCACACCAGCCGGCCGCGATGGCTCGTCGCCGTGCTCCGCGGAAAATGTGGAATCTCCTCATATTCCAGCGACGCCTCCTGCTCAATGTGCGTCACCAGGCTCCCCAAGCCTGTCCCCAAAATAATCCCGGCATGCGGCGTCCCCGCCCACGCCTTTTTGATGAAAGCCGCCGCCTCTTGAACTTTGTCGTAAAGACCTTGCATGGCAAAAATAAGGACCGAGTAGCAGATGTGTTGGAAAAACGAGCGAACCAGACCGTCTGAAGCAACGCAATAATCTAGTATCCGCTGCCCGCCCCGCCAGCCATAGGTGGCCGCTATTCTCGACTTTCGATACTTGCACCACGCCCTGTCTGCCGAGTCTTGGTAAGCTTGATGGACGGTTCCGCACGCCGGCAGCGGCCCGAAACCCAAACCCGATCCGGTCGATTGGCCGCAAAGACTCTCCACCCCGCACAGCAGCATGAGCGCCCTCGGCCGAAAAGTATTGGACCTCGCGGAACAGCAAGGCCTGCTCGACGGCAAAGCCATCGCCGAATTGCGCCGGCAGGTGGCCGAATCAAAATTCGTCGTCACGCCGGAAGCGATCGCCAAAGTCTTGGTCGATCATGGCCATCTCACGCCGTTTCAAGCGCGCAAGCTGGTCAGCCAGGCAATCGGAGACGAGCCCGACCCGATCGGGCAAAAAGTAGTTGAAAAGCCCAAGCCGCGACCCGCGCCGAAGCCGGTCGAAGATTTGACATTTGCGGATTCGACGCCAACGCCGTCAGCGCATAAGCCGCCGCCAAGCGAGATCATTGATCTCCAGACCGCCAAGCCCAGTCCCAAAGCTGAAGGGGGCAAAAAATCCGCTCCCAAAAAGCCCGCGGCAGCGCCCGCTCAAATCGTCGTACCCAAACCCGAAGACAAGTCCGTCGCGCCCTTGCAGCCACCCGTCGATGGCAGCACAGCCGACGATTTTGTCGAACTCAAGTCGATTGATCCGGCTCCCCACCAGCGCGGTGTCCGCTGGAAGACCGATTCGCCCAATAGCCTGGCAGAGACGGTCGAACTTTCGCCGATCGATCTGTCCGCGCCTGCATTAGTACCGCTTCCCGCCGACGACTTGGTGCCAATCGACGACTTATTCGAGTCCGAGCCCGTAGCGACTCTCACACCAGAGGCCCGCACAAGTTCCTCATCCAAGCCCGCGACTTCCAAGCCCATGTCGGCGTCAACCGACTTACTCAAGCCCCTCGTGCCGCTCTCGCCGCTGCAGCCGTTGACGCCTCTCAAGCCGATCGCCCGGCCAAAAAAGAACGTGTGGGATTCACCGCTGATGCTGATTGGCGGCGGCTCGCTGGGCATCATCTTGGTCCTGTTCGCTCTGTTGTACTATGCGTTGACGCGCGGCTCGGCGGCTGAGTTGTTCAGCAAAGGCGAAGAAGAATACCGCGGCGGCAACTATGCGAACGCTATTTCCATTTACGAGCAATTCCTCAAGCGGTATCCCGACGACCCGAGCAGTAGCTTGGCCCGGGTTCGCCGGGGCATGGCCAGCCTGCGGCAAGTCACCGACGACGGCCAAAACGCTCGCGTCGGTCTCGACACGGCCCAACACGTTTTGCCGCAAATCGAGGCCGAGGAAAAATTTGCTGAAGCTCGCAGCGAGTTAGCCACCATCCTGCCCGATATCGCCGACAATTTTGCGACTCAGGCGACTCAGACCGAAGACGCTCAGCGCAAGAGCGAACTGGTCAAGCTCGCGGGCGATGCCTTGGCCCTGGTGAACAATCCGGCTTATTTGCCTGCCTCGTTGCGCAAGGAACGTGAAGGGCGGATTGGCCGCATCGTCGATAAGCTCAAAACGGCCGACCGCGGCATTCAGCAAGAAAAAGACCTCGCCGCCACGATCGAAAAGATCTCAGTCGCTGTCGAAAAGGGATCGACTGCCGCCGCTTATCAATTGCAAAGCGAACTGCTCCACACGTATCCCGGCTTGGCGAACCATCCCCAGCTTGTCACGGCAATTCGCCAAGCGGGCCAAAAGGAACAGCAGCTCGTCAAGCTAACCAAAGGCGGCCCCACTCCTTTCACTACCGACCATAAGCCGGGCAGCGAGCGAACGATTGTCACGTATCAGCCTGAAGTTGCCGCCGCTGCCTCAACGCCGCAACCGACCTTCTTTTTGCTCGAAGGAGCCGTGTACGGCATCGACGCCGCGACCGGCCGCGTGCTGTGGCGGCGTTTTGTCGGCTATGAAACGATCAACTTGCCCGTTGCCGTTGGCGATGCCGCCAACGCCGACTGCCTGCTAATCGATGCACAAAAACATGAGCTTGTTCGCGTGAAAGGTGACTCGGGCGCGCTAGCTTGGCGGCAAAAGCTGAATGGCGAGGGGCATGGACCTGTCGTTGCCGGCAATCGCGTACTCGTTACGAACCACTTGGGCCTGGTGATTGCCGTGGATGCGGCGACGGGTGAGATCGCCGCCACAGCGCAACTGCCTCAAGGGGCCGTGGTGGCTCCCACGGTGCGGCAATCGCGCGTTTATCAGCTCGGTGAAAGCTCCACCCTGTTCGTGCTCGACGCCAACACCCTAGCGTGCAGCGAAACGGTTTATATCGGCCACCAGGCGGGCGAACTCTTGGTTCCTCCAGCAGCCGTTCTCGATCAGATCTTGATCGTCACCTCTCCCGCCGACGATTACTCCGAGATTCGCGTCCTCTCGCCAGACGCCAAAACCAAACAGCTCGTTCCCTTTGGCCGCGCGCAGCGATTGAAAGGGCGAATCGTCACGCCCCTGGCCGTCAGTGCCGCGCGCGTGGCCGCCATCACCGACTTGGGGCAGCTCGCCGTCTATGATGTCGATTCGGCCGGTGCTCAAGAGCACCTGCGCCTGGTTGCTGGGCTCGACGCCAGTGAGAACTCGCCGCGTCATGCGTTTTGTGAACTGGAACGCAATCGCTTGTGGATTGCTAGTCGCCGCAAAACCATGTTCGATGTGCAAGCGGCCCTTTCTCAACTCGCCCGGAAATGGACCGAGAATCAGGACGACTCGTTCCTGGCCCCACCCAAGTTGCAGGGAGAGACGCTCGTGCTCGCGCGCCGCCGCAGCGGGGTATCAGCCGTGCTCGTTGAAGGTTGCCGCGCGCTAACGGGCGAAACCATTTGGACCACGCATCTGGCCGCTCCGCTGGCGGCGCTGGCAGCAACCGAAGCGAGCCCGGCCGTCATGGGTTTGACTGCCGAGGGGCGGCTCTACTCCTTTGCAAATGAGCAATTCCAGACCGGCAGGGCCCAATCTCCTGTCTATTCACCCCCTGCGGATGTGAAAAATCCTGCGGTGCTCGGTGAACCATTCCTCACCGCGGATGGCAAGACCTTGGCCTGGACCGAGAGCCAATCCTTGGGACGCGTCTTGCTGCAAAATCTGACTTCCAGCGACCGGCCTCAGGAATTAACGCCACCTTCCAAACTATCCGCCCCGGCTGTCGCCGCGTTTGGCGGCGCGGTCGCTCCGCTCGCCAATGGCAGTGTCGTGCTGCTCGCGCCAGCGGGTGGCTCAGCCGTCAATCCATTTCTGCCCCAGCTTGTTCCCGAGGCCCTGCCACAATGGGTGCGGCCCGTGCCCTTGGCCGATGGCGCGACGTTTCTCATCGGTGATGGCACCGGAGCTATCTATGCCGTGGCAAAACGCGATCAACCACGGCCGCATCTTGTCAAAATTGACGATAGCAAAACGACTGGTCCCATCGTTTCTCCGCTCGCGCTGGCCGGCTCGACGGTTCTGGCCATCGTTCGCCAGGAAAGCACCGACGCGATCGCCGGTTTCGATTCTCAAGCCAAGTCGGCGTTCGAGCCCGTGCCGCTCGAAGGACGTGCGATTGCTGGTCCGTTTGTCGTCGGCGGAATCGCGTTTGTTTCGGCTGAGCCCGATGGAATCGTTTGCATCGGAGGGGATGGCCGCGTGCGCTGGCAACGCCCAACCGATCAAGGCTTTCTCGCCGGCCCGCCGCTCGGCTTGCCGGATGGCGATTTGCTCGTTGCTCTTCAATCGGGCATTGTCGCTCGGCTAGATGCCGCGACTGGCAAAGAACTGTCTCATCACGATGTGGGAGAGCCGCTGGCCGGGCCGATTTGCGTTTGGAAATCACAAGCTTATCTGTCCGGAAGCGACGGCGTCGTTCACCGCGTTTCCATTCCCCCGCGACCTTAGCCGACCATCGGATATGCCTCGTCTTGGCACTGCCAGCTCATGCATCCGGTCTGCTGCTTTCGCGGCAGTGGCGATTTTGTCGTTGCTGGCAACGCCTTTGCGTTTCGCAAGCGCGCAAGAGCCGGCTGGCCGCCTGATGGACCAGGCTCCGTTCGATGTGCTGACGCTCGATCGGGCCAACGACGGCAAAGTATTCAAAGTTGTTCCTCTGCGTCTGCCTGGCCGCAAAGTGCCCGAAAAACCCAAGCCCACGGACAAGCTCCGCATCAAGCTGCTCGACACCGAAGAGGAATACGACGTCGCCTGGGCCAACATCGCCAAGCTCGAACTCTACGAGCAACTTGTCGTAGCCGAAACCAACAAGTTCGCCGCCGAGGGCAAGCTCGACGACGCCTACGAACAGCTCACCTTCTTGCTCACGTACTATCCCCAGGCACCGGGTATTTCCGAAGCCCGTCAAAACTATCTCTATGTTTCATCCGCAACGGCCTTTCGCCAGCAAAAATACGACGAAGCCCTCGCCGTTCTCGAAGAACTGGTCGCTCAAAACCCCAATTTTCGTCCCACCGAGAGCGCTGCCCCACTCACACAAAGGCTGACCGACATTGCCGATCGCGTGATCGGTTCGCTGATCCAAAAGCGTGACTATCCGGCCACACGCACGCTGCTCGCCCGACTGGCCAAGCAATACAAGCTCGAAAACGAGCCCTTCGCCAAGAAATGGCGCGACCAACTGGAAGAGCTGGCCACCCGCCATAAGGACGAAGCGCAACAGCACTTGGAAGCCGGCCGTTTTGTCGAAGCCCAAGATGCCGCGTCGCAACTCATCTCGATTTGGCCGCAATTGCCGGGCGCGGGCGATCTGGCCGCCGATATCGCCCGTCGCCATCCACTCGTTCGCGTGGGAGTCGAGCATCCCGCCCGCGCGTTTGATTCCGCGAGCCTGTACGATGTCGCCGCGCGTCGCGCCGGCCGTCTGGTTGGCCGAATGCTCGTTGAACGCGTCGCGATTGGTGCCGAAGGTGGCCGGTACGAAAGCCCCATCGCCCAACTCACGCGCACCGACGATTCTCTCTCACTCAATCTCCGCCTGCTGCCCATCGCTGGACCAACCGCTGCCTATGATTTAGCGCAGCGACTTGTCGCGCGGGCGACAGACGGAACTGACGAGTACGACGCGGCTTGGGCGGCGATTCTATCCTCCGTTTCGCTCAGTTCGCTCGACGAAGTTCAGGCTCATTTCCGTTCTTCATTCATGTTGCCCGAAGCGCTGCTCACCGTGCCGCTGTTGCAGGCCGGCCCTGCTGCGCCCGGCACCTCGCAACCCTACATGGTGTTTTCGCGCGATAGTGCCGCAGCTCGCTTCATACTGAATCCAAGCTACGAGTTACTACAAAAGAGTCAGCCGGCCGAAATTATTGAGCGGACATTCGCCGATCCTCAACGGGCGCTCCAGGCGCTGAAGCGCGGCGAGATCGACGTGCTCGATCGCATTTTTCCCGGCGATATTGCCGGTCTCAAATCAGACATTTCGCTCGCCGTCGCCGCGTACGCCGGCCCAACGACGCACGCTCTGGCCGTCCGTTCGCAGCATCCGTTTTTGACCAGCCCCACCTTCCGCCGCGCGCTGCTTTATGCCACCAATCGCGAGCTGTTGCTGACGCAAGGCTTGCTGCGCGGCACGCCGCTGCTTGGATCGCGCGTGGTCAGCGGCGTGTTTCCCGCCCCGGTCACCGGATTGGAGCTGCCAACCTACGGGTACGACCCCAAAATCGACCCGCGCCCCTTTGATCCTCGTCTGGCGATGGCCCTGGTGGCATTGGCCGAAGGCGAGCTGAAAGCAAAATTCGAGAAACAGCAAAAGCCGTCACCGAAGCTCGCGCCGCTCCTACTCGGACATCCGGCCGACGAGCTATCGCGTATCGCCTGTCGGGGCCTGGTCAAAGATTGGAAGCGCATCGGTGTGGACTGCAAGCTGCAAGAGCTTCCCGCCGGCGAGTTCGACGACTCCACCGGCAAATGCGATCTGGTCTATCTGCAACTGCAAGCGTGGGAACCGATTGTCGATGCTCAGCGTCTGTTTGGTTCCGCTGGGCTCGCCCCCTCAACCAATGAGCACATTCAGCTCGCGCTTCGCAATCTCCAAGCATCTCGCAACTGGCAGCAGGCCCGCGAGCGACTGATCGCCCTGCATCGGCTAGTTCACGAAGATGTGTCGCTGCTGCCTCTCTGGCAAATCACCGACCATTTTGCTTGTCGCCGATCGCTGCAAGGCCTTCAGCCCGGCGTGCTTAAGCTTTACCAAGATATCGAACGCTGGCAGGTCCGCCCGCAAGTCGCAAAGGGCCAGCCATGAACCGCCGCCTGGCTCGCCTGATCGAACTCGTGTTTTGCCTGCTGGCCTGCGCACCTGCTTCGCTCTTCGCCCAAGCCGCCTGGGATTACACTCCCTATCAAGCGCGCATCTGGATCGCTCGCCAAGCCACACCGCAAATTCCCGCTGGCTTGGAAGACCGGCTCCACGCCAGCCTGTCCGCACGCACGCGCTCCAGATGGGGCGGAGTATTACATCTCCAAGTGCAGAGCGCCCCGGCAAAACTCCGCAGCCAAATCTTGACTGATCTGGACCGTCTCACTGCCGAGATGGTCGCTGCTTCCGTCGATGCCAGCGAGCTGGAGGCTGACAAGATCTATCTGACGGCGATCACTCACCGGGGCGGTGCGATTGTAGTGCGCCTCCGCGAGCTGGATTGCCAAAGCCGGCAACTTGGACCAATCGTGGAGCGCTCCGTGCCAGACCTGGCCGAGTTGGCGACCGCGCTGGCCGATGCCGTGGCCGAAAGCTTCACTCCGCTGGCCCGTATCGAGCAGGTGGAGGACGGCAAGCTCACCGCCCGCCTCCGCGCTGGCGGTTTGATAACCAATCCCGAATCGCCCGCGAACATCGAACCGGGCATGGTGCTGCGTCCCGTCATCCGCCGCAACGACCGCGCCGGCCAACCCGCTAAAGGCGGCATCCAGGCAATTCCCTGGAGCTTTTTGACCGTTGAAGAACGGCACAATTCCACGCTGGAGTGCCTGCTCCGCTCGGGCTATCGCTCGGCAATTCCGTCCCGCGGCGGCGTGCGGCTCCAACGCCTGGCCCTGTTAGTTCGCCCCGAGCGCGACGCGACCCGCCTGGTGCTTCGTTCGCGCGGCGATCGATCCAAGCCGCTGGCGGGTTACGAAATCTATCGCCGGCTCGAAGTTGAGCCACAGACCGCCGAATCACAATCCACCGCGCTGCTGGGACAGACCGACGAGCAGGGCTCCCTCACCATCCCGCGCGGAGACAGCCACGGACTGGAAACGCTCGTCGTGAAAAACGGCCGGCAACTCCTGGCCCGGCTGCCGCTCGTACCTGGTTACGAAGAAATGCTGACGGCTTATCTCGTCGATGACGATGGCCGCCTTGCCGCCGAGGGCTATGTCGAGGCCCTTTCCAGCCGCGTGATCGATCTGGTGGCCCGGCGGGAAATTCTAGCCGCTCAAATTCGCGCACGAGTGAAAGACGGCAAGCACGACGAGGCCCAAAAGCTGCTCGAAGATTTTCGCCGCCTCAGCTCCCGCACCGACCTCACGCGCGACCTCGATCAATTTCGCCAACAGGTCGCCACGGGCGATAAAACAACCCAAGAGCGAATCGATCGCGTCTTTGCCGACGCTCAGAAATTGCTCCTGCTCAAGCCACTCAGCGATGACT
>JANNTN010000128.1:0-9091 GCA_031394445.1 Anatilimnocola sp. | reverse complement strand
CCGCTTGGGCCTCCGCCTCGAACCGATCCCGATCCATCTGCGTCGCCAGTTGCCCGCGCAAGATCATCTTCACGCCCACTTCGCGACTCAGACTCCCCTGCCACGCCCGATAGACCACCCCCATGCCGCCTCGGCCCAGTTCCTGCCGCAACTCATAGTCACCAAACCGTGCCGGCAACTGAAACGAATCGCTCGGCAAATCCGTCGTCCGCGGCAGCGTCGGTGCCAGCAATGCCGAATTGCTCCCCGCCGCCCGCGCCACCACAATCACCCCCCACAGCTCCCGCAGGTCACTGGCAAATTCTGGCGACTTCCGACACTCCGCCTCCAGATCAACCGCCTCCCCCCGCTGCACCCGGTCGGTGAGCCTGGAAACAAGCAGAGCGAGTTGCTCTTCGCGCGCTTGATCGGTCGTTACGTTCTGAATTGCCACGACTTCATACTAGCCAAATCTAGCCAAACTAATAGTTAAGCCGAACTGGAGTGCGAACCGTTTTGACTTTAACACAGAGGCACGGAGGCACAGAGCCGCAGAGAGGAAAGGAAAGTTGAAGAACAAAATTGCAAAAGCACTTTTCTCTGTGCCTCTGCGACTCTGTGTCTCTGCGTTAAAAAGTGAGAGGTCGGAGCGCCAAAATGTGTCTCTATTCGTTGAACTCCGACGCTGGATTCGTCATCAACTCCTTCAGCCGCCGGAGCGCGCGGAGATACCGCATGCTGGCAGCGGGTTCGGTGAGGTCGAGGGCTTGGGCGATCTCTTGATTACTGAGCTGCTCGTAGTGCCGCATGATGATGATTTCGCAATCCTGGTCGGGTAGCTTGGCGATGGCGGCTTCGACGACTTTGGCCATTTCCTGTTGCATGGCCGCGGTGGCGGGGGTGAGCTCGCGGCCGGCGAGTTGGGCGGCGAGTTGGATCGTGCTGTGGTCGTCGGCGGCGGGGACGGCGAGGGGGCGCTCCTTATCGACCGACCGCTTGGCACTGGCCCGGTGGCGGCGGTGGGCGTCGATGATCCGGTCCTGGGCAATCTGCCGCAGCCAGAGGTGGTAGGGCATCACCGGCTTGGCCAGATAGTCTTGCAGCCGGCGGTTGGCCTCGACCAACACGTCCTGCACGATATCGCTGACGTCGATCCGCTTTTGAATCCGGTGATCCAGCCGCAGTTGCACCATCCGTCGCAGCGAATCGCGATGGCGGTCCAGCAGCCGGTTCACCGCGTCGGCATCGCCCCCCTTGGCATCGGCGAGCAAATCTTGAGTTTTTTCCGGATCGGGCCACATGTGCGTATTATGAATGGAGCGGGGGCTGGGGGTTAGGGGATCGGGAACACGGGAATCTGCCAGGATTCTATTACGGATTTCTGCTAAAACGACAGCGGAAGACAATCTTCTCAGCCCGAAGCCCGTCTAATCATTGAAGGCATGAGTGTGACTGAGCAAGCCCGGGGGGCCGCTGATGAGCCTGCTGAGGAGGCGGCTGCGCGCGGGGGGCGGCTGCTCGAGGCGGCTTTCGCGCGTTATCAGGCGGAATTGCTTGGTACGCTGTATTACCTGGTCGGCAACTTGGAAGACGCCCGCGATGCATTGCAGGAGGCTTTCATCAAATGCTGGCGGCACCAGGAGGAGGTCAGCCGGGTCGAGAACCTGAAGGCGTGGATTTTCCGCGTGGCGCTGAATGCCGGGCGGGATATCCGCGAGACGGCCTGGCGGAGAAAACGGCAGGGGCTGCCGGAGGACGAGTCGATGCTGGCGAGTAAAGCTGCGAGCCCTGTGGAGATTATCGAGCATGACGAACGGCTGACGCGCTTGCGCGAGGCAATGAAACAACTGCGGCCAGAGGAACAAGAGGTGTTTCTCTTGCGGCAAAACGGCGAGCTGACCTACGAGCAGATCGCCGAGACGCTCACCGTGCCGGTGGGTACGGTGAAAACACGGATGAGGATGGCACTGGGGAAGTTGCGAGAGGTTTTGGAGGAGTGAGTCAAATTGTCATTGGTCATTTGTCACTTGCATGAGCGACAAAAAATACCCAATGACAAGTGACTAGTGACAAATGACGAGCGACATTCGAGATCTTGTGTGGGACTATGTCTATGGGCTCCTCTCGACAGAGGAGAACCAAGAGATGGTCGCGCGCATCAAGTCGGACCCGCAGGTCGCGCGGCTGTATGCGGAAGTGTGTTTGAAGGGGGAATTGGTTGCTGAGGCGGCGCTGGTCGAAGACTCCACGCTCAATTTGAGCCCTGAAGGTGTAAGCACCAAGCCCCAGGTTGAGCCAGCACGGCCAGCGGGCAAAAAAAGTGCGGCTGCGAGCAAACGCAACGCAAATTGGCTGTCGATTGTTGCCGCGTCGGCGCTGGCAGTTTTGTTGGCTGCGGGCTTTTTGTGGCCACGGCCGGATGGACGGCTGCTGGCGCATAATTTCGTCTGTGCCGATGTTGTTGCTCCTTCGTCGCTACCCGCAGGGCTGACGAATCAGGTTGTGGTGAATACGTTTCGCGTCAATGCGAGCGGCGATGCGGAGCAAGGGGCTACGGCAGCCGTGCAGTTGCGGCTGATCGATCGAGCAGGCAAAGAGCAGTTTCAAAAATCGCTGCAAACGGACGAATCTGGCCAGGCGACGGTCGAGCTTCCCGGCAGCGCACTTGAGCCGGGGGTTAAGTTGGAGGTATTGGCCAGCGCTGGGGGAGTACGACGTGTAGCTGAAGAACTCGACCAAACCTGGGCAGTCGCGACGCAGAAAAATAGCCAGTCGCTGGCGCTCACTACGGAGTTGCCGGTTGAGCCTGAGCCGCAAATTGCTTATTCGCTCTCGGCAGAGCCGGAAGTGGATGCGGCTAAGGAGGTGCCGGTTTCGATTTGGAATTTTGCGGCCTTTAGCTCGAAGCCGACGCCAGCGGACGAAGCAGAGTCGATCAATCTGAGTGATGCTCGGTTGCGTGATTTGGGCAAGCATGATTTGGATAAGACGACGGCGGGGGCGGCTAGTGCTACTAGTAGTGGGCAGCAGTTTGGGGCTCGTGTAGCCGGGCGGGCGGTGGGGGGGCAGCTTCGTGCAGAGAATCGGGCCAAGCAAGAGCAGGCTGGTCAGCAAGTTGTTCAAGTTGTGGAGGCGGGGCGACCGGTGCAGATGGATATTTCGCCCGCGCTGGCCGGCAAGACGTTGGATGTGTCGGTAATGTGCCGCGGGGTGACGGTGGCGGAGGCAACGGATACGGATGATTCCGCTGTGAGAGCCAACACGGCCGATCGGAAGGCACAGTCGGGTCAACGACAGGTGACGTTATCGTTGCCGCCGGAGGTTGATGGGCTCTTGGAGGTTGAAGTGTTCGACCAGGCCAGCGATGAGCCCGAGCCGGCGCAGCGGGCGTTGGTTTTTCGCCAGCCGCTGAAAAAGTTGCAGGTGGAGTTGGCGGATTTTCGCGAGCGAGTTGCACCGGGGTCAGAGGTGGATGTGAAGCTGCGGGTAACGGATGAGAAAGGTCAGGCGGCGGCAAATACACGCCTGGGAGTGCGTGTGTGGAATGAGCGGTTGGTGAAGCAAATGGGCGAGCGGCCGCTGCTGGTGACGGACGCGGTGCGGAACAGCGCCACAAATGATTATGTCTCCAGTGAAAATGCTGCTGCGGATTCGTTCGCGTTGAACCAGGCCAACCGGGCTGATTTGACGCGGCTGACGCAGCAGTCGAATCGGTATCAGCGGGCGCTAGGTACGCCGCCTGGCGCGCCGGCACCGGGCGAGGATCTGCAGCGGCGGCAAATGAGTGAATCGCAACAATCGGCGCGCTCGGTGGTAGCGGCAAATCCGAAAATCGAATTGGCCAGCAATCGTAAGGCAGTGAAGGTGGCGCTACAAACCGCGGCGGACGAGGCTGAGGCGAGCCGGCGGCGGGCGATTCGTTTACTAGGCATGACGGCCATGGTGGGCGGTGCTGTAGTTTTGTTATTGATTGCGGCATTGGCGGCGATGAGGGTGACAAGCGGTGCTCGGACGCTGGCACTGCCGCTAGTGACGGCGCTGGCCAGTTTGTTGATTGGCACGGCGTGGCTGGGATGGCTGCCCGATCGATCCGCCACCCAGATCGCGATGGTGGGAAGAGGGGAATCGAATACCGCAGCGCCGGAATCGCGTTCGCTTTCAGCGGATGCCGTTGTCAATTCGCCGGTTCCGACGGCTGCGTCAGCGCCCCAAGTGGCTGAGCCAGCCGCGCGACGCGCGCGTGGTCCCGAAGGTCCGGCCGATGTTCCTGTGGCGGCTGCATCGGCCCCGCAACCGGCAGCTACGCCGCTGAGTGGTAGCGCGGGAGTACCGCTGGGTGGCAGCGCGGGATTGGCAGGAGGTGGCGTTCCGGCTCCCGGTGGGTTTGCGGTTGGTAGAGCCGAAGGCGGCGAAAAGGCGAAGGAGGCCGCGACGGAGAAACTGGCCGAGAAAAAAATGGATGCCGCCAAGGACAATGCCTCCAAACCGACTTCAGCTACGCCGCCGTCGCTGTATTTCAATCCGAACCTGGAAACGGATGCCAACGGCGTGGCGACCGTGCGTTTCACCATGCCCGCCGCCCCGAGCGAGTACCGGCTGCTCATTGATGCGATCGGCCAGGGCCGGATTGGCTCGCGGCAGGAATTAATCGTGGCGGAGTAGGCGAAGCAGCGGAGGCAGTGAATTCTCACGAATTCTGCTACGCGGCGTGGCTTGCTAAGTTTTGCGGCTGGCTTACAATCTTATTGATACTGAAAGCGACACATTTTCCGGCATTTCGCCAGTTTCGTCGCGCATCTTGTCTCAATAAGTAGTTTTTGCCTGCCATGTCTGATTCGTCTTCCCTGGGTAATGTTCCTGTCGCTCTCTCGCCGCGCGACCGGTTCGTTGAATATTTGCAAAGCCGCGGGATGCGGGTGACGCAGCAGCGGCTGGCACTGGTCGAGCATGTGTTTTCGCGGCACGAGCATTTCGACGCCGATCAGCTTATGGAGCAGTTGCCGAATAGCGGTCAGCCGGGGCATGTGAGCCGGCCGACGGTGTATCGCACGTTGGGGGAGTTCGTGGATGCGGGCCTCCTGCGAAAATTCGTGCTGAACGGCCGGTCGGTCTATGAGCACGATTACGGCTACCCGCAGCACGACCATTTCCACTGCACCGAGTGCAACAAACTGTTTGAGTTTGAGAACGAGAAGCTGCAACAATTGCGCGACGAGCTGGGCCGGGAGCATCAATTTCGGGTGAGTGGGCATCGGCTGATTATCAGTGGCGTTTGCCGGGAATGCGTGCGGGCCAAGCGGCGGTCGCGGCACCAAATGAACATGATTTAGATGGTGAGTGGCGAGTAGATAAGTGATAAGGTGGTGGGTTCGGGGAAGCGTCATTCTGTGGGGCGGCCGAACGATGGTGAAATTCTGCGTTGTGTTAAGCCTGTCGCTGGTTGTTTGTTCGTTGGCGATGGCGCAGTCGCCGATGATTCCGCCGCCCGCTCAGCGGCAAATAGATTTTGTGCGCGATATTCGGCCGCTGTTGGCGGCGAAATGCGATAATTGCCACGGAGAGGATGAGCAGGCGGGGCAATTGCGGCTGGATGCGAAGGCGATTGTGCTCAAGGGGGGCAAATCGGGGGCGCTCTTCGCGGCTGGTAAGAGTGATGAGAGTTTGCTCGTTAAACGGTTGGTTGGCAGCGGCGGAAAACAGATGCCGCTGGATGATGAGGCTCTGAGTGACGAGCAAGTGGGGCTGATTCGAGCGTGGATCGACCAGGGAGCGAATTGGCCGGATGGTGTCGGATCGGCGGCGACGGAGGTGAAGAAGCATTGGGCTTATGTCGCGCCGCAAACGCCGCAATTGCCGCCAGTTAGTGACCCGACGTGGGCGGAGAATGCGATTGATCGGTTTGTTTTGGCGCGGCTGGATAAGGAACAGATCGCGGTATCCCCGGCGGCGGATCGGGAGCGGCTGGTTCGCCGGGTGTCGCTCGATCTAGTTGGGTTGCCGCCGTCGGTCGGTGATGTCGATGCGTTTCTGGCAGATGAGCGGCCGGATGCTTATGAGCGGCTGGTCGATCGGCTGTTGGCTTCGCCAGCATATGGCGAGCGGTGGGCGAGCGCGTGGCTGGATGCGGCGCGGTATGCCGACAGCAACGGTTATCAACGCGACGGTCATCGAACGATTTGGCCGTTTCGCGATTGGGTGATTCGGGCGCTCAATGCCGATATGCCGTTCGACCAATTCACCAAGGAACAACTGGCGGGTGATCTGCTGCCGCAGGCGAAACTCGAGCAGCAAATCGCGACCGGTTTTCACCGCTGCACGACCGTGAGCGTTGAAGCGGGGACGGATGAAGAAGAAAACCGCACGACGCAGGTTCTCGACCGAGTGAATGTGACGGCGACGGTGTGGCTGGGGACGACGCTCGAATGTGCCCAATGTCACGATCACAAATTCGATCCATTCACGCAGCGCGACTACTATCAATTCTTCGCGTTCTTCAACAACACGCCGAAAGAGACGTATCAGCGCACCAAAGACTCCGCATCGCTCGAATTTGGCGGGCCAGAGACCGAGCTGCCCTTGGATCAAAACTTCAAGATTCGCCGAGCCGAGCTGGCCAGCCGGCAAAAACAGATTAACTCCGAGCTGGAGCAATGCGTCACGAATGAATCGTCGGGATTGGCCGCCTGGGAACGCGAGATGGCCGACAAGTACAAGACGGATAAGTACAAGACGGACAAAGAAAAGGCCGCCGCGGCGAAAATTCCCGCTAACATTCAAAAGCTGCTTGCGGTTGCCAGCGACAAGCGAAACGCGCGGCAGAAGAATCAGATTCGGGCATATTTTCTCACCGTACACCCGGAAGCCAAGCGGATGCAGGCCCAGATGGATGAAGTAAAGAAGCAGCTCAATGAATTGGCTCCGACGAAGACGCTGACGATGACCGAGATGAACGAGGCGCGATCGACGGCGATTTTGGAGCGCGGGAATTTTCTGTCGCCGGGAGAGGTGGTGGAATCTGGAACGCCTCAGATTTTTCCGCCGATGCCGTCTGACTCGCCAAAGTCCCGTTTGGGACTCGCGCAGTGGCTTACCGCTAACGACAACCCGCTGACTGCTCG
Source organism: Anatilimnocola sp. (assembly GCA_031394445.1). GTDB lineage: Bacteria > Planctomycetota > Planctomycetia > Pirellulales > Pirellulaceae > CAYLLN01. The sequence goes on along the minus strand of JANNTN010000128.1, from coordinate 1,994 downwards.
TGTGCAGGTGAATCGGGCTTGGGCACAGTTTTTTGGGCGCGGGATTGTGGCCAGTGAGGAGGATTTTGGGACGCAGGCGGATTCGCCGTCGCATCCTGAAGTGCTGGACTGGTTGGCGCTAGAATTTATTGGAGCGCACAGAAATAGTACTGAGTACACAGTACAGAGTACTCAGTATCAGCGAGGCGATTCGGCATGGAGTACCAAGCGAGTGCATCGCTCGATTGTCACGTCGGCGACGTATCGGCAAAGCTCGGCGTTCCGCCGCGATTTGGCCAGCAAAGATCCGAACAACGTGCTGCTGGCTCGCGCGCCGCGCCTGCGATTGCCCGCGGAATTGATTCGCGACAACGCGCTGGCAGTGAGCGGGCAAATCGCGACCAAGCTGTATGGCCCGCCTGTTTATCCGCCGCAGCCGGACGGGGTGTGGCGTGTGACGGGCGTAGTCGATAACAACTATCGGACCAGCAGCGGTGAAGACGGCTGGCGGCGCGGCGTCTATACGGTGTGGCGGCGGAGCGCTCCGTATCCGAGTTTTGTGAATTTCGACGCGCCCGATCGCTCGGCCTGCACCGTGAAGCGGCCGCGGACGAGCACGCCGCTGCAGGCGCTCACGCTGCAAAACGATCCGGTGTATGTCGAGCTGGCTCAAGCACTGGCGGATAATCTGATCGAGCAAGCAGCCAATCGCCCGCTCGACGAGCAGCTTACGCACGCGTTTCGCACTGTCGTTTCACGCCGGCCGACGAGCATGGAGTTAGCTTCGCTGCGCGATGTGCTGGAACAAGCGATCGAACGGTATCGCACGGACGCGGCTGCGGCCAAAACGGTCGTCGGCCACCGCGCTCTTCCGGCTGGTGCAACCGCTGCTCAGTGGGCAGCGTGGTTCAACCTGGCGCAGATTCTGCTGAATCTGGATGAGACGATCACAAAAGGTTAGTGACAGAAAAATTAGGGACAGAAATAGCAAGTATTCGGACGAGTCGATATGTCCAACAAACCGCATTTTTCGCTCCGCGATTCGCGATTGTCGTTTACGCGCCGCGCTTTGCTCCAGTCGGCGGGGATGGGGCTGGGTTCGCTGGCGCTTAACTCGCTGTTGGCGGAGGAACCGCGGGGTGAGTTTGCGGCGAATGATCCTTTGGCGTTGAAGTCGCCGCGGATACCGTCGCGAGCGAAGAATATCATCTTCATGCACATGGTGGGGGCACCGTCGCAACTTGATTTGTTCGACTACAAGCCGACGTTGCAGCAGTATGACGGTCAGCCGTGCCCAAAACACTTGCTGGAGGGGCAGCGGTTTGCGTTTTTGCGCGGTCATCCATCGTTGATGGGGACGAAGTTCAAGTTCGAGAAGCATGGCAATTGCGGACTGGAGTTATCGGAGCTGCTGCCGCATTTGGCGACAGTTGCGGACGATATCGCCGTGGTGAAGACGCTGCATACCGAGCAGATCAACCACGGCCCGGCCCAACTGATGTTTCAAACGGGCTTTGGCCGCTTTGGCCGGCCGAGCGCCGGCTCGTGGGTGGCCTATGGGCTGGGAAATGAGAACCGCGACCTGCCGGCTTACGTGGTGATGATCACGGGAAAGGTCGCCGGGGCGGGGAGCGCCCTGTGGGGGAGCGGGTTTTTGCCGAGCGTCTATCAAGGGGTGGAGTTTCGCAGCTCGGGCGATCCGGTATTGTTCCTTTCCGATCCGCCGGGTGTCGAACGGAGCGATCGGCGGCGGATGCTTGATGGCGTGCAGACGCTCAACCGCCAACAACTTGATACCGTGGGCGATCCCGAAATCGCCACCCGCATCGCTCAGTACGAAATGGCGTTTCGGATGCAAACGAGCGTGCCGGAACTGATGGACACTGCCGAAGAGCCGGCCGAAGTGCTGGATATGTATGGCATCGAGCGCGGGAAACCGTCGTTCGCCAGCAACTGTTTGCTGGCTCGCCGGTTGGTCGAGCGGGGCGTGCGGTTCGTGCAGCTCTTTCACGCCG
>JANNTN010000103.1:0-3103 GCA_031394445.1 Anatilimnocola sp. | reverse complement strand
TATCACGCTGGTGATCCCATCGATCAGTACGTTGGCCAAGGCCAATTGAAGCGAGGGCACAATTCGATCCTGGTAAAAGTCTGCCAAAACGAACAGACCGAGGACTGGGCGCAGCGGTGGGAATTCAAACTCCGCGTCAGTGACAAGATCGGCTCGGCCATTGTGTCTTTGGAACGCGCCGGGGAATCAGGTGTCGTCGGTCGAAGTGCGGGCCAATGACCCAATGATTTTTCTCGGCCGGGATTCCATATCTCAACGAGCAGCCAACCCTGTCACCGTCCACTGGCTTTTTTTGTCGACAAACTAAACTCCCTATGCTTACTCGACTTCTGGTATCTCTGGTTGTTCTCCCTCTCCTGGTCGGTGCCGACTGGTCACAATTTCGAGGCGCGGGAGGGCGGGGCGTAGCTGATGACCAGCAGGTTCCGATCAAATTTGGGCCCGAAGAAAATGTGGCCTGGAAAGTTTCCTTGCCGGGGAAGGGCGTTTGCGGGCCAATCGTGGTCGGCGATCGCGTTGTGGTGACAGCCGCTTCTGGCCCGGTGCTTCAAGATAAGCTGCACGTTCTGTGTTTCGACGCGAAAACCGGTCGGCAACTCTGGCAACGGCAGTTTTGGGCCACTGGACGACCACACCATCACCCAACCAGCTCAAACGCAGCGCCGACGCCGGCCAGCGATGGCGAGCGGATCTTTGCATTCTTCTCATCGAATGACTTGGTATGCCTCGATTTGCAAGGAAACCTCCTGTGGTACCGCGGACTTGGCCTCGACTATCCCAAAGCCGGTAACGATGTCGGCATGTCATCATCGCCCGTTGTGATTGGTGAGACCGTCGTGGTGCAGGTTGAATGCCAGGGGGACTCATTTGCAGCAGGCCTGAATACAGCGACTGGCGAGAATCGTTGGCGAATTGATCGCCCGCAGCGCGCAAACTGGGTGACACCAGCCGCACTCCACAGCTCGCTGGGCAAGGATCTTGTATTGCTGCAATCGGGCACGGGACTGTCGGCGCATGAAGCCATGACCGGAAAGCAGGTCTGGAGCTTCAATACCAGTTGCTCAGGGATCCCCTCACTCGCAGTCGCTGACAATCGCATTTTTCTGCCGGCTGGGGGGATGACGGTGCTCGAAGTTCCAGCCACTGAGAGTGCCCCTTCCCTCTTGTGGGCGTCGAACAAAGTGGCTCCCGGAAATTCTAGCCCTGTCATCGATGGGGACCGGCTCTACGTTCTCACCAAGGCCGGAATTCTCACGGCAGCAGATGCCCAAACCGGACAGATTGTTTGGCAGACTCGTCTCAAGGGAACATTTTGGGCAACCCCGATAGTGGCTGGTGGGTACGCTTTCTGCGTTAACCAGGACGGCGATTGTCTCGTGGTCAAGCTCGGCGAGAAGGGGGAAATCGTCCAAAGTGTTTCATTCGGCGAGCCCTTCTACGGTACTCCAGCCGTCGCTGGAAATGCCCTGTTCCTGCGTGGCAACCAACATCTTTGGAAGATTGCCAATTAGTCTGTTTGACTCACCGACTTGCCAATCGCAAATGCGAAGCATTTTGCGATGTTGTCGAGGATTACGGCTAATGTCATTCTGACACGATCGACTCTAGCACCGCTCCAAGTCGATAACCGGCTTGAATCACGCGCGCTTCGGCTACCAAGCCTCCAGCTTAAGACAGCCGTCACTCACTGTAATCTTCTCAACAGTGGTCCCGGTTGCCACTGGAGTCATCGCGCCCGTTGTCGGTGTTAGCGTGCCATGTCTTGGTCTTCCGCGGCGATGCACGGAGCCAATTCCCAAATAGGTTCGATTGATGCGCCGCCATTCACGCTATTTGGCAGGCCATCAGCGAATCGGACTAGATTCCGAAAAAACGTCTGAGTTTTCCGCACGAAAAAACGTGCATCAATAAACGAATGACCATTTCGGACGTACCATCGGGGTCAGGCATAGCCGGATCTTACAACTGAATTCCGACTGCCTTCTGCTACGGCAGCTTGGCCACCGGAACGTGGATGCGTTGGCATAGCCTCTTTTGCTCACGCGCGTTACTTTGGCAAGCTCTGCAGGAGCGATTCCGTTTGTCCCGCAGATGGGAAGCGTCATGGAAGTGAAATCATTTGATTGTTTTGACTTGGATCAGACTGTCGGCGCGATCGCCGCGGCCCTGCGGGTTAATCTCGCGCAAATCCAGGCGGCGGTCGGATTGCTCGACGAGGGGAACACCATTCCATTTATCGCCCGCTATCGTAAAGAGGCGACGCGCGGACTCGATGAAGTGGCGTTGCGTCAGATCGACGATGCGCTCGCCCAGGCCCGAGAACTCGCCCAGCGAAAAACGACAATTCTGAAAACGATTCACGAGCAAGGACAACTTACACCGGAACTGCAAAAGCAAATCCAGTCATGCACCGACCGCCAATTGCTGGAGGCGTTGTACCTGCCGTTCAAGCCAGAACGGCGAACCAGAGCGACCACCGCCCGCGAGCGCGGGCTCCAGCCGTTGGCCGACCTACTGCTGAGGCAAGAAAAACTTAATCGCTCCAAATCTGCCATTCTCAAACCCTACATCAGCGTGGAACAGGGCGTACCTGATGAAGACGCGGCACTGCAAGGTGCTTGCGACATCGTCGCGGAGCAATGGTCGCAGCATCCTCCGCTGCGTCAGTGGCTGCTCCAGCAAGCCTGCGAATTTGGAGCGATCGCTTCGAGTGTCAAACGCGGCAAGCAAGCGGAAGCCAGCAAATTCGAGATGTATTTCGATCATCATGAGCCGGTCAAGCGCGTCCCTTCGCATCGGTTGCTGGCCATGAATCGCGGCGAGGCGGAAGGTCTGCTCAAAGTAAGTCTGAAACTGGACGACGAATTCCTGCTGGCGAATATCAAGCCTGAATTGGCTCACAATCGGCAGTTCGAGTTCTATCGCGATCTATTGACGACAGTGGAAGATTGCTACGAACGGTTGCTGCTGCCGGCTATCCAATCGATTGTGTTTGAAAACCTGAAGGGCAAAGCCGACGAAGAAGCGATTGCCGTCTTCGCCAGCAATCTGCGAGAGCTGTTGCTGGCCGCTCCGGCCGGGCCGCAGATGACGATTGGAGTGG
>JANNTN010000079.1:0-2064 GCA_031394445.1 Anatilimnocola sp. | reverse complement strand
CGCGCAAATTGTTCGTATGGTCGGCGAAGCGCAGCGTAGCCGCGCTCCAATTGAGAAACTGGTCAACAAGGTTTCGCAAGTATTTGTGCCCGCTGTACTGGCCGTCGCCATTGCGACATTCATCGGCTGGGCACTTTGGGGCACTGAGCCGCGATTGGCACACGCCCTGGTGAACGCTGTTGCGGTTCTCATTATCGCCTGTCCTTGTGCTCTAGGACTGGCGACGCCAATGGCCATCATGGTCGGAACCGGGCGAGGAGCGAGCGCCGGAGTGCTTTTCCGAAACGCGGAAGCGCTGGAAACCTTACGCAATGCTGACACGCTGGTCGTCGATAAGACGGGCACGCTCACGGAAGGACGGCCGAAGCTCGTTACCGTTGAACCCGCGGATGGATTCGACGCAAACTCTTTGCTCGCCATTGCTGCCGGCTTGGAGAAGGCCAGCGAACATCCGCTCGCGGCAGCGATCGTTCAAGGTGCCAAGGAACGAAACGTGACGCCGACGGGCGTTCGCAATTTTCAGTCGGTGACTGGCAAGGGCGTTCAGGCTGAAGCAGACTCGCAACGTGTCGCTATCGGAAACGCGGCGATGATGGCAGAGGAAAACATCAACATCGGCCCGAATGAGAAGCGGCTTCAGCAATTGCGTGAAGAAGGCCAGACAGTAATGATCGTGGCGGTGAATGGTAAAGTCGCTGGGTTAGTCGGAGTGGCAGACCCCATAAAGGCGACAACCCCCGAAGCGCTCAAGATGTTGCATGCCGAGGGTCTGCGGGTCATCATGCTCACCGGTGACAGCCGCGCGACTGCCCAAGCTGTCGCCCGCAGGCTTGGGATCGATGAAGTGATTGCCGAGGTTCTGCCTGAGCAGAAGGGTGAAGTGGTAGCCCGTCTCCAACGCGAAGGGCATCGTGTGGCGATGGCCGGCGACGGCATCAACGACGCGCCGGCCCTGGCGCAAGCCGACGTGGGAATCGCGATGGGGACGGGAACCGATGTGGCAATGGAAAGCGCCGCAGTGACGCTCGTGAAGGGTGACCTGCGCGGAATCGTGCGGGCCAGGCGGTAGAGTCGCGCAACCGCCGCCTCGATCCGTCAAAACCTATTTGTGGCGTTCGCGTACAACGCTCTGAGTGTGCCCTTGGCTGCGTTCGGCTTGGTTTCCCCAATGTGGGCCAGTGCCGCGATGAGCCTGAGTTCCGTCAGTGTGATCGGGAACTCGCTACGCCTGCGTGCGGCAAAGCTCTAGCTAGAAGAAGCACGCGGGGTTGCGACATGCTTCAACCCCGCGAGTGCGATTGTTGTCCACACAAGTGGCTACTTCGTGGTGGCTGAAGTAGCGACCTTCTGGCTTAGCTTCTTCATAAGCGCGACGTGCTCGGCATGAACCTTGTCGAGCTGCTTTACCAGGTCGGTGCAGCAGGCCATTGTCTTGATCTTGTCAAACTTCTGGTCCTCGCAGCAGGCGATCATCGCCTTGTTGTGCTCGATAGCTGCTGTTAGCCCTTTTTCAATGCTTTCAACGGCTGCTGTCGTTTCCTTGTCGGCGGCGAAGTCCTTCTTCATGGTCGCCACGTGCTTCTGGGCTTCATCAAGGTAACGGCCCAGTTCCGTTTTGATGTCCTTCACGACGGATGGTTCAGGTTGGGGAGTCTTCGCAACATAACTTTGGAATTCCTGGGCATAGTACCTGGCCGACTCAACGTGTCGCGTGGTTGCGCGGCTCGGCCAATAGCGTTCACCAGTGATCTTTTCGCCGGCACCAGGATTGGTGTTCTGAGCGCGCGTCATTTGCGGTGCGACAGCCAGCACCAGCCCTGCGATCAGAGCCAGACAAATCCGAGTAAATCGTTTCACGTTCATGGCGTTCTCCTCAATCAAAATGTTGAAACCGCGAGCCGCAATGGCAAAGTTGCCTGGGGCTGGTCATCCTGCCGGTTGGGGCCAACTCCGCCTGGAGGCCCGCGGCTGGCACGACCGAATCCCTTCACGACACGTGCGGCTGACAGCATGCGTGACGGCAATTGAAAGCGAGACGTTCGGCAATTGACCTGCGCCCCGCTT
>JANNTN010000077.1:0-4668 GCA_031394445.1 Anatilimnocola sp. | reverse complement strand
TTTAAGAAGAACCCCAAAGGGACATTTCTAATGGTCTGAAACCAGGGGACATTTCTAATGGTGGATGACATTCGCCCGTCCAGGCAGGCCGGCTGCAATGCGGCGAAGGAACGAAATCGGACACAACCTCGTCAAACGCGCCAGGCGGTCAGCCCAAGTTTGCGCGGGTTTATGAGAAATCGCTGGAAAAAAGCATGCCTCCGAAACAGCCTGCGAAATCCTGGCAATTCTGACAACACGTAATTACACTGTGCTTTGGTTGCGTTTTCTCCACATCGCGCGGGCATCCCTCCGTTCAGGGGGATCATCGTGCGCCGCAGAGATTTGCATTCAGCCTCGTCGGTTTGGGCTTAGGGAACAGAATCATGGCTTTGGGACAATTCTTCGGTCAATTCTCACTGCGTGCGCTCAGCAAGCGGTTTTTGAGGCAATTTAGCGGCACGCTGCGCCGCCGCTTTCTGCGGCAAGGCGACCGCCGCCGATTTTCGCGTTTTGAGCAGCTCGAAGATCGCTCGTTGATGGCGGTAACCGCCAATCTCGCTACGGGAATATTGACCGTAACGCTCGATGCGGCGAACGATATTGCCACCATCAATGCCGGCAGCACCACGCAAGGTGCCGGTATCGAAGTCCAAGGAACGGGTTTAGCTCTGCAGACATTTAATGGTGTCAATCAGATCGTCGTTCAAGAAACGGGAACCAATGGCGGCCAGACCGTCAACTTCACCAATGGAACTGGCGGCAGACGATTGAACATCGGCGGTTCGCTAGCGGTCGGCGGCATCGAAACCGTCAATTTCTCGACGACCCAAACCGTCACTGCCCAATCCGTTAACATCTTGGCCACGGCGGGCGGCGTGGTCACCTTCAGTCCCGGTGTCAATGCCGACACGATCAACACTGTGGGCATTCAAACCTATGCCAATCCGCTGCAGTTGGTGAGTGATGTTCGACTAACCGCCGGCTTAACAGGCGTCACGCTTACCGATGTGACCTTGGGTTCCAACACCCTCACGATCGACGGCACCGGCAGTGCCAGTGCCGTCACGGGAATCATCTCGGGAAGCGGCGGAATCACCAAAGCAGGTACGGGCACGCTCACGTTTAGCGGTACAGCGCCGAACACCTACCGAGGCCTCACCTCGGTTCAAAATGGCATGCTCGATTTGAATAAAACGGCTGCCCAAGCGATTGGCGGAGACATTCTGGTTAGCGGCAGCGGCACGTTGCGCCTGCTGGCCTCCAATCAAATTACGGACAACGGTGTGGTCACCGTAAGCGCCAACGGCCTCTTCGACTACAACACGACCGGCCTCATCGAAGGGATTGGCACGCTCATCGTCAACGGCGGCACGGTCGAAGGCCGCAATGCGACCATCGATGTTACCGGCAATTTGTTTCTCAGCTCAGGAACGCTTCGCGCCACCACGGGAACATTCAATCTCGCCGGCAATTTCAACCGAACAGGCGGGCAATTCTTCCACAGCAACGGCCGGTTTGTTTTCTCCGGTGCCGGCCTGCAGACGGTCACCAGTGGTGGAACATCCTTCTTTGACGTTTTCCACCCGGCGGGGATTCCCGGCACGGTGAGGTTGCTCGATACGTTTAATACAGCCGGAACCTTTAATCATTCCGGCGGTACCTTCGATCTCAATGGCCAAATCGCAAATCTGAATTTCTTCGTCCTGGCCGGGGGCACGATTAGCAGCTCCTTCCTCGGCGGCAGAGTACTCAGCCCAAATCCCTTTGAGCTCCAAACGGGAACCGTGAGCGGCGCATTGGCAGGCCCCGTCGGCGTAAACAAAACGACAGGTGGCACTGTCGTGCTTTCCGGCGTCAATACTTTTACGGGCCCAACGCTCATCACGGGCGGCACGCTGACACTCAACGGCTCCGTCACTAGCAACATCACGGCCAACACGCCTGGTGTTTTGAACGGCACCGGCACCGTGTTTGCCAAAGTTACCGGCTCTGGCACCTTCTCCCCGGGCGTTGCTACTCCCGGCAGAATGCGCATCACGGGCAGTTTCGCTCCCACGGGAACGGTTGAATTCGAGGTCAATTCTCCCTATTTGCCGCAAAATGCCGGCATTGATTACGATCAATTTGTCGTCGATGGTGGCGTCAATTTTAGTGGCGCGGCATTGACGACGGTGAACACCAACGATGCCGTCGGACCCGCCAACAATGCGATTCTGACGCTGATCAACAACACGACTGGCAATCCCACGATTCCCGGCAACAATCCCCCGGACAACTCGACCATCCAGATTGGCACCCGAGTCTTCGTTAACAAGTATAACGGAGGTGATAGCAATAACGTTATCCTGCAAGCGGTCACACCGGTAGTCAGTGCCTCCGTCGCTCCCTCGTCCGTTTCAGAGGTCGGTGGCACCGGGATGGTCTATACCTTCACCCGTGATCTGGCCTTTGGTCTTTTGCCAATCAAGTTCTCGGTTGCCGGCACTGCCACTAATGGCGTCGATTACGCTGCCAGCAGCACGGATACTGGCTTCAGCTTTTCTGGGACCAGCGGCAACGTCAGCTTCGCAAATGGCAGCACCACGGCCACGGTAACGCTCTTCCCGATTCCAGACACCTTTGTCGAGCCCAACGAAACGATTACCCTCACTGTCCTCACGGGCCTCAACTATCGCTCGGCGGCAGCCCCTGACAACGCGGCGACGGGGACGATTACCGACAACAGCATCACCGGAACCGTTTACCACGACCAAAACGGCAACGGCCTGCGCGATTACGTCGATCTCAACAACGACGGCGACCGAGACATTGGCGAGCCTTCAGAGGCAATTATCACGAACGTCGTGGTCTATCTCGATTTGAACCAAGACGGCAAATACAGCGTTGTCGAACCAGCCGCGATGACCGACTATTTCGGCCGTTTCACGCTCGCGAATGTTGCGCCAGGAAGTTACATCCTCCGTGAAATCTCCGCCATTACCGCGGCCGGTTTCCAAACCCAGCCAGGTACGATCGACCGCGCGTATCAAGTCGTTGTTCCGGATGGTCCGCTGGCCGACCTCGATTTTGGTTACGACTTGAGCGGTGCCAAGGATTTTGGCGACGCGCCTGTATCGTATGGCACGTTGCTATCGGGCAACGGTGCAAGGCACGGCCGCATCAACGGCTTCGGGCTCGGGCTCAACATTGACGGCGAAATCGATGGCCAGCCAACCGCCGACGCCTTGGGCGACGACGCAAATGGCATCGACGACGAGGACGGTGTCGCCATTCAGGCCTTGCAGGGTGGCGCAAACCAAATCGCTGTCACCGTAAATACCGGTGGCCGCTCGCCGGGCAAGCTGCAGGGCTGGATCGATTTCAACCTCAGCGGCACCTTCGATTCCTCCGAAAAAATTGTCTCGAACAAGCTCCTGACCACCGGCACATCGTTCATCACCGTCAATGTGCCGGCTGGCACGCCTATTGGCCCAACCTACGCCCGCTTCCGTTACGGGTATGAAACCGATCTCGGCCCCACCGGTGATTCGCTCGCCGGCGAGGTCGAAGATTATCAAGTCTTCGTCTTACTCGAGACTCCCACCACCAGCGACGATGTTTTCCCTCGCGAAATCGATCTCGAAGAACAAGGTTTGATCAAGCCAACGTCCGTGGGCTATAAGCTCGACGTGCTGGCCAACGATATCGGCGGTGCCAATACCTTCGGCGGACCACTCACGATCATCCCGGGGAGCGTCACCTCTCCCTCACCGGGCGGCGGCACGTTGGCAATCACGACCGATGCTGTGCTCGGCCGGCAGGTCATCCAATACACGCCCGGCCCAGGCGTTGACGGCGGCACCGAGCAGACATTCTCGTACCAAGTCATGGACTCGAATGGAAATGTTTCCAATGTGGCTAATGTAACGATCAACATAGCGCTGGCCGACAACATCGCCCTCGATGACGTGTTCACGTTGCCCGCCGTCCCGGGCCTGGCCACGACCGTCAACGGCCTCGATGCGATGCTCAACGACTTGACGCCGCATCCGCGAAACGACACCAAAGCGCACCCTCAAATCATAGCGGTGGGAACGGTCGATCCAGGCGATCAAAACGCCAATCCCGTTCCCCCGCCTCCGGCCAATCAAGCCTCGGCTGTGTTCACGCAAGCCGGGACCAACCTGACCGCCACGCTCTCGATCAACCTGGCCGACCCGCAAAAGCTGAATTTCACCGCTGAAGCGGGCTTCCTCGGCACTGCCACTTTCAAATACACAATTGACGAAAGCCCCGACGATCCTGCGACGCAAGCCTCCACGCGGTTCGTAACCGTGCAGCTCGTCGAGGGAGGCACGCAAGCAGCCGGCGACGCTCAGCTTCGCGCTGCAAATTATCTGGCAGAGCTCAGCGTGACCGTCGTCGGAGCCGACATCAACGGCGACCCCATCAACACTCCCACCGTGGTCCGCGAAGGGGACATTTTCTTCCTCCGCGTCACTTCGCACGACCTCCGCGATCTTCCCCCGGGCAGCTTGCCGAACACCCGCGGCGTGCAAGCCGCGTTTCTCGACGTACTCTTGAATCCGCCGCCGATCCTGGTGAACGGAGTGCCCGTTCCATTCCGCAACTTTGCCACGCCGGTGCCCGATCCCGACACGAACAACCCGATGTCGTCGATCATCTTCGCCAACGGCTACAGCGTTC
>JANNTN010000041.1:0-5428 GCA_031394445.1 Anatilimnocola sp. | reverse complement strand
CTTTCTTGCGCGCGGGTAGCATGGGCAGGACCATGGAAGAACTGGTCCATGACATCGTCGAGGAGGCGCTGGCCCCAGATAATAGCGATCCATTGCACGGGGCGGCCAATCTGACCGACGAAGACGTTTTGGCAATGGCCGATTATCAGCTTTCGGAGAGTGAACAGCACCAGCTCAGCTATTTGCTCGGCCTCAATAGCGAGGGCCGCCTAACCGCCGAGCAGCACGCCGAACTGGACTAACTGATGAAGCTTTACGACGAAGGAATTCTTCTTAAATCCATCGGCTGGGCCGAAGCCGTCCGCCGCCTGCGAAATCCTCCTATCTGATGACCGATTCGCCATCTGTATCTGCTTTCAAAATCTTTCGCATCTGCTCGGGGGCGTAGTCGTTTTCGGCGATGGTGTTGGAGGCGACGCAGTCGCGGGGGATGACGAGGTGGAAGTCGCGCATGTAGGCGTCGTTGGCGGTGAAGAGGACGCAGATGTTGGCGGCCATGCCGGTGAGGATGACGACTTTGGTGCCCAGATAGCGCAGCAGCGTGTCGAGCGTGGTCGAGTAAAAGCCGGAGTGCTTGGGCTTCTGCACGAAATAGTCATCGTCATCCGGCTACAACAACTCCACGATCGGCTGCCCCTCGAACGCGCGAGGCAAGCTCACCAACCGGCTACCACCAGCAGCGTACAAACCGCAGAACTACGTCGCCTTCCCATTCTTCCCCGCCTTGTTCTTATTTTTGTTCTTGCCCTTGGCCGCATCGGGCGAGAGCGTCTTGCCACCGGCCGGATTCAATTCGCTCAGCACGGCAGCCAGGCGCGTGCGGGCGGCCTTCGCGGCGGCATCGGGCGAGTCAGCCGGGATTGGGGCCTCGACGAAGGGCGCATCCTTGAGCGAAAACAGCTCCCCTTTTTCGTTCAGCTTGTAGTCGTCGTTGCGAACGTACCAACCCGCGCCGAGTTGCACGAAGATCCATTCGCGCGGCGTGTACTTCTCGCCGCGCAGATACGGCGCGAAGCTCTGTCCGTCGAACTTGACCTTCGCCGGCAGCGTCGCGCCGGATAAATCGGCAAATGTGGGCAAAAGATCGCTGAAATCGTGTAGATCGACGCTCACGCCACCGGCCGGCAGCGTACCTTTCCAACTGGCGATGAACGGCACGCGGCCGCCCCCTTCCAGCAGTTCCCCCTTGTGGCCATGCACATGCCGGCCGCCGATCGTACCGGTGATTTTGTTCGGGTCGTGCTCGGGACGATAGCCGACGGTCGCCGTGCCGTTGTCGGTCGTAAACAGAATCAGCGTCTTCTCGCGGAGGCCCAGCTTGTCGAGCTCAGCGACCATTTTGCCAACCGTCTTATCGAGATATTTGATGTTGTCGTCGTACAACTGATTCGCGTCCGCACCTTCCTTGGAATCTGGCGTCCGCAAAATCGGCCCGTGAATCAAATGCTCGGAGAGATAGAAAAAGAACGGCTGATCTTTGTGCCGGCGGATGAAATCAACCGCGAAATCGGAGCAGTGATCGGGATAGTAAATCTCCTTGTCGAACTTCTCCTCTTTACCGTTCTTGGTGTAGTGATCCTTCCAAAACCAGCCCGACGCGGTCGGATCGGTAATGTATTCGTCAAAGCCCCAATCGCCAGGCGAATCGGACATCTGCCGCCACTTGCCCGCCATGCCCGTGGCATAGCCGGCTGACTTCACAATTTTGGCCAGCGACGGCTCATCCTTATACGACGGCACCCCCGCGGTTTGATTCGTCAGGCCACCGGTGCGAAAGCCGTGACGCCCTGTCATGATCAGCGCCCGCGACGGCCCGCACAGCGGCGTGGCATACCCGCGTTCGAATTTCGTGCCCGACGCAGCCAACGCATCAATGTTCGGCGTCAAGTTCTTCGCCCGATTCGAACCATAGCAGCCGAACGAATCGATACCGCAGTCGTCGCCGTAGATAAAAACGATATTCGGCTTCGACGGCGCTGCGGCTTGCAGCGTACACGTGAGCAAGAACAAGCCAAGGAGAGAGAGGAGAGGTTTCATGGGAAGTAAAGAAAAGCGAATGATGTTAATAGCCGGGGCCAAACTTGGTCCCGGAGCGCTGAAAAAAGACCGTCAACTGCCGTTTTTCCGGAAGCAGGTTTGCTCCCGGCTAGTGGTTTAACTATCGATGATCGGCCGACGACAATTATTTGGTTTTTTCCACCAACCGGCTCAGCCCCACATCGATATATTGCCCGCCGCCCGTTTGCTTGCAATGCACGGCGATCACATTCTTGCCTGGCTTCAGCGCGGCCAGCGCCTTCGTATCTAGCGGCTGAGCGACATAGTCGGTGATGTAGCCGCGTACTGCCAACGCCTGCACACCGTTGATATACACTTCGGCGTCCTCGTCGTGGTGAATATTGATCGACATCCCATCAACAGGACCGCTGGGCAGCTCGACCGTGCGGCGCAGCCAAATTTCGGGCGTTTTCCAATTCGTCCGCACCTTCGTCCCCGGCGTCGATGGCTCGCCGAAGCCCCCTTCCCCTTCCTGCCACTTCGCATCGTCAAAATCGGCGTTCTGCCAGCCGTCCGCCGGCTTCGCCGTCGTGTAGCGCCAGGTCTGGGCCTTCTCCAGGGCGGTCGGAATCACGACCAACTCCTGCGGTGCCGGCTGAAACAGCTTCGCGCTCAACCCCGCCGTCTTTTTCTGGTCAAACTTCAGCACTTCGCGGTCGTAAGTGAGAAAGCCGTTGACCTCGACTTCGACATCCGTCGTCTGCGTATAGACCGCGGCTGACAGCCCCTTGCCAATCAGCGGATGCAATCGCTGGATCAACAGGGCATAGTTTTCGTTCAGCGCATCCTTCGTCTCAAACGACCGGTAGCCCCAGTTGTTTTTCGACTGCCATGTGTGCCCTTCCATTGGCAGGCCCAGGCCGCCGAATTCGCCCAGCACCGCGGCCCGCTTCTCTTCCAACCCGGGAATCGTCGGCCCGGGATAGCGGTGCAGATCGACGATGTCGCCCGTTGGAAAATCATTGCCGCCGCTGGCACAATTCACCAGGCGCGACGGATCGTACTTCATCGTCCACTCTGTCACCCCTACCGTATCGAACTGCCCCCACGCTTCGTTGAAGGGAACCCAGCAGACGATCGACGGAAAATGGGCCAGCGCGTCGATGATGTTCTTCCACTCGGCCCGAAAATTATCGGCCGACTCCTTCGACCGCTCGATCTGCTTACCGTTATGAATGCCCAGTGGGCTCCACGGCGGGTTTTTATCGCCGCTCGGCATATCCTGCCACACGAGAATGCCCATCTGATCGCAGTAGTAATACCACCGCGCCGGCTCTACCTTCACATGCTTGCGAATCATGTTGAAGCCGAGCTGCTTCGTCACTTCCAGGTCATATTTCATCGCCGCATCGGTCGGCGGCGTGTACAGTCCATCCGGCCAGAAACCCTGATCGAGCGGCCCCCACTGAAACACCGGCTTATTGTTCAGCATCATCCGCGTGACGCCGTGCTCGTCCTTGCCGAGCGATGATTTTCGCATGGCGAAGTAAGAGTCGACCGTGTCGTCCACGATTGAACTCTTAGCGATGCTGGCCCCCAGGAAATAGAGATATGGGCTGTCTGGTGACCACAACTTTGCGTTTGGCACCTTGAGCTCAATCGGCTGCCCAGGCGGACCCGATTCGGTCGCTATGGTGCGGGCGTCGGCATCTGCTACGGAGACCGCCGCGACATGACCGTTTTGAGCGCCACGCACGTTGACGGTAATACGGACAAGGCCGCGGTCGATATCAGGCACGACGTGTAGCGATTCAATGCTGGTTTGGGGAACTTCCTCCAACCACACCGTCTGCCAAATCCCCGTCGTCGGCGTGTACCAAATTCCCTTCGGCTCACGCACCTGCTTCCCGCGCGGCTGCCAATTCGCATCCGCCGGATCGGTGACGCTCACCACAAGCTGCTGCTCGGCCTTCGACTTATCCAAAGCGTCCGTCACGTCAAACGTGAACGGATCGTAGCCGCCGGTGTGTTCGCCGACTTTCTTGCCATTGACGGTGACTTCGCACTTCCAATCGACCGCGCCAAAGTGCAGCAATAGTCGGCGGCCCTCTTTGAGGTCGGGAGCCTTGAACGTCCGGTGATAGACCAGCGTGTCGTCGGTGCCGACCCGTTTCATCACGCCGGAGAGGGCGGATTCAATGGGGAAGGGGACGAGGATTTTGCCGTCGTATTTTTCAGGGACGGGGGCAGTGTTCGCAGCCGAATCCCTCGCTTGCGCGTCGGGCTTGTGTGGCCGCACCGCATAGTCCCACAGCCCATTCAGATTCGTCCACTTCTCCCGCACGAGTTGCGGCCGAGGATATTCCGGATGTACATTCGTCGGCGAAACTTCCTTCGCCCACTTCGTCATCAACGGCCCCTGCGCCGCCTTCCAATCCGCGGCTTGTAGTGAAAGAGTGGAAGCGAGCAGACAAATAACAAATAGGGAACAGATGCGACGACGCATGAGCGTTTCCTGAGGAGAGGCTACGTTTCAGTTGTTGCTGCTACCGTAGCCGAGAGGGGGCGAAGCGGCAAGAAGCCCAGGGGTCTGCTCGATTGCCGACTGATCAACCCGAACCGACGCCCCCGCCGCCTGGCGTCTCCACGGTCAAAATGTCGCCCGCCGCCACCTGGGTCTGCACCAGATTGCCCAGCGCTTCCTCGTTTCCATCCCGGCGCTTCAAGCTGTTGCATCCCAACGCTCCGGGGTTCCCACCATCCAAGCCATACGGCGGATACGGCCCACGCCGCTGCGACAAGATTGACAGCGACAGCGGACGCAAAAACTCCATCCGCCGCACGATGCCGTCGCCGCCGGGGTGTTGGCCAGCGCCGCCGGATCCGCGGCGAATCGAGAACTCCAGCAACCGCACCGGATACCGAGCTTCGAGCACCTCCGGGTCGGTCAGCCGGGTGTTGGTCATGTGGGTATGCACGGCGTCGGCGCCATCGGCATCGGCTGTCGCGCCGCTGCCGCCGCAAATCGTTTCGTAATACCCAAAAGTATCATCGCCAAACAGCAAGTTGTTCATTGTCCCCTGGCTCGCCGCCGCCAGGCCGAACGCACCGAGCAGCACGTCCACGACGCGCTGCGAGGTTTCGACGTTGCCGCCGACGACGGCGGGGAGGAGGGAGGGAGCAGGGAATAGCGAGTCGGGAGTAGGGTTAAGAATGCAGTTTGGCGGCAGGACAATTTGAATAGGCGTGAGGACGCCTTGGTTGAGCGGGATGTCTTCGCCTATAAGGAGCCGGAGGACGTACATCACCGCTGCCGTCACAATTGATGAATTGGCGTTGAGATTGCCAGGCGAAACAGGGCCTGTTCCAGTGAAATCAATGATCGCCGAGTCGCCATTAACGGTTATCGCTACCGTGATTGGAGTACCAT
>JANNTN010000379.1:0-2909 GCA_031394445.1 Anatilimnocola sp. | reverse complement strand
CACTTGCTGTACGCCTACGGAAGCGTGGCACAGCATGGTTTGATCGAGAAGCTGTTGGAGTATCTCTCGTTCATCATTTTGCTGGCCTCGCTCTATATCATCAGCGGCGGCATCTATGTGAAGGGCTCGCTGAGCGGCACGCCCCTGGCAAATACTTCGCTCATGGCCATCGGTGCGCTATTGGCCAGCATCATCGGCACCACCGGCGCGTCGGTTCTGCTCATCCGCCCGTTGCTGCGCGCCAATAAAACGCGAGTCGCCAAAGCGCACATCGTCGTCTTCTTCATCTTCATCGTCTCGAATTGCGGCGGCCTGCTCACTCCTCTCGGCGACCCGCCCCTCTTCCTGGGCTTCCTCAAAGGCGTCCCATTCCTCTGGACGCTCGAAAACCTCTGGCCGCAATGGTTGATGGTCAATATCGCCCTGCTGGTCATTTTCAACGTCTATGACCAACTCGTTCTCGACCGCGAAGAACGCGAGCGCCCCGGCTCACAGCTCGAAGAAGTCATGGAGCACGAGCCGCTCCGAATCGAAGGCCAATTGAATTTCCTCTTCCTCGCCGGAATCGTCGTCACGATCTTCTGCGCCGGCCAATATCATTGGGCTCACGGCGTGCAAGAGATCATCATGCTCACCCTGTGCTTACTGGCCTATTTCACCACACCCGCGTCCAATCGCATCGCCAACAAATTCACGTTCGGCCCCATCGTCGAAGTCGCCGTCCTGTTCATCGGCATCTTCATCACCATGGCCCCCGCCCTACAAATTCTCAACGCCTGGGGCCAGGGGCTGCGGCCCGACTTGGGCGTATTTTTCATGGACGACACGTGGGAATACTTTTGGGGCAGCGGCATCCTCTCGAGTTTTCTCGACAACGCCCCCACGTATCTAACCTTCGCCGCCACCGCCGCCGGCAAAGAAGGGGTCGAACTCGGCAGCCACGATGTGCTGTTGCAATTCTTGAACAAAGGCCCCAACGCCCCGGCCCTGCTCGCCGCCATCTCCTGCGGCTCCGTCTTCATGGGTGCCAACACCTACATCGGCAACGGCCCCAATTTCATGGTCAAAGCCATCGCCGAAGAAAACGGCGTCCAAATGCCCAGCTTCTTCGGCTACATGGCCTACAGCGGCGCAATCCTCATCCCCATCTTTATCGTCGTGACTATCGTTTTCTTCCGTTCGTAGGGTGGGACCAGCGAGCTTGCGAGCGCCGGCCCACCATTCACCTCACTTACTCACTCCTCCTCTGGTATCGCCGCCGCGCCCGCCGGCGGCGTCCCTCCACCTTCGCGCACATACTTGCCACGCATTTGGGCATACTCCTCCGGCGTCGGAAAATCCACGCTCGTCTGCCCGCCCAGCACTGCCTGCTCAAACAGCCGTTCTAAGAATGGCCGGCACCACCCGCACCCCGTCCCCGCCCCAAAGCACTCGCTCAACTGCGCCGGCCGCCGCGGCTTCTCAATGCGAATAAAATTGACGACCTTCCGCTGCGTCACATGAAAACACAAACACAACTCGTCATCAGGTGCCATCGGTCTTAACTTAAACTGCTAACCATAGAATTTCAGAACAGAGGCAAGCAAAGAAGGAGGGAGGGTGGCGGAGGTTCGCGCGGATTACAGAGAATTGGAGGAGTTGAAATGCGTTCAGCTACGACCGCGTAAATTCTCACGAATTCAGCTACGTCGAATTCAGTTACTAGAAAAGGCCGTTGCGATACTCATGGTTCAGACGGCGACGGGGGCGGAGATGTGGGGATGTGGGTTGTAGTTTTCGAGCTGAAAGTCTTCGAAGCGGAAATCGAAAATGGAGCGGATGCCGGGGTTGATGCGGAGCGTGGGGAGCGGACGGGGCTCGCGCTCAAGCTGCATTTGGGCTTGCTCGAGGTGGTTGTTGTAAAGGTGGGCGTCGCCGAAGGTGTGAATGAATTCGCCGGGTGCGAGGTCGGTGACTTGAGCGACCATCAACGTGAGCAGGGCGTAGGAGGCGATGTTGAAGGGGACGCCGAGAAAAACATCGGCACTGCGCTGATACATTTGGCAGGAGAGCTTGCCGTCGGCCACGTAGAACTGAAACAGCAGGTGGCAGGGGGGGAGGGCCATTTGGTCGATGGCGGCGACGTTCCAGGCGCTGACGATGAGGCGCCGCGAGTCGGGTGTTTCGCGAATGCGGCGTAGAAGATCGCTAATTTGGTCGATGTGGCCGCCGTCCGCAGTGGGCCAGGAACGCCATTGATAGCCATAGACGGGGCCGAGTTCGCCGTTTTCGTCGGCCCATTCATTCCAGATGCTGACGCCGTTGGCTTTGAGGTAGGCGGTGTTTGTTTCGCCGCGGAGAAACCAGAGGAGCTCGTGCAGGATCGATTTGAGATGGAGCTTTTTGGTGGTGACGAGGGGAAAGCCGGCGGCCAGATCGAACCGCAGTTGGTGGCCGAAAATACTGCGCGTGCCGGTGCCGGTGCGGTCGGTTTTGGGGGTTCCGCCTTCGAGAATGTGCCGCAACAGGTCGAGATAGGCTTGCATTCCGCTGTTGTAGCGGTGGTGTGAGGGGTGGGCAAGGTTGCGGGGTTCGAGTGACGCGGAGCCTTCTCGCGGGGCACACGGTGCTCTTTTTAACGCAAAGAACGCGAAGGGAAGCAAAGGCCGCAAAGAGGATTTAGTAATACGGCGAGGTACAGCCGCGATCAGACCAGAATAAAACCGCGGATAACGCGAAGAGCGCGGATGTCGGAGAATTGAACAAAAGGCAACGAAGGGAACGAAGATGCCAGGAGGACTGCAAAGTCTTTTTAGCGAACTTTGCCGGGGTGGGGGGCGTAGGAGCTTGGTCCGAGGAGGTCTTGGACTTGTTTGCAAGGCAGTAGGCAAGGAGGTCGCCTTCGATGTTGCCAATGGAGTCGTTGGTTT
>JANNTN010000022.1:0-2366 GCA_031394445.1 Anatilimnocola sp. | reverse complement strand
GGATGGTATCTCCTCTCGTGACGGAGTATTGGCGTTCGATCGACTTGACGAGCGGCAGCCTTTCCCGATTCCGGACGAAGCCCGCGCGGTCCTGCCGCTATTTCCCACTATTCTGAGCCTCAGCCAATACACTTTGAAAGTGACCGGCCTGAAAGCGACTCAGTACACGCTCAAGATCAATGGAGTTCAGGCGGCGACGTTGCCAAGCAAGCAGCTTGAGGCCGGCCTGAACCTGACGGCACTTGCGCCAAACTCGCAGGCCAGCGGTGTGAGCCCAATCGTGGCTCAAGGTCGCGCGATTCTCGGCGCGGTGGCGGCGAAGGAAGCGCTCGTTAGTCAGTGGCGTGCATTGTCGCAAAAGGCTCATGCCGCCGATGCGGCACCGGAACTGAAAGAGCAACTGGCGGCCCTGACGACCAAAGTGGAAGACGCCGACGCCAGAATCCGCGATGCCGCTCGGCCTCAAAAACTGCATTTCGAGCTCGTTCCAGTTCAGCAATGAGCAACCGGCGGACAAAACCAACAGCTGAGAAGAGCTTTGCAGAGGGCCTCGCCGCGGCGACGGCCGGTACGCTTAACACGCATGTTCCCGCCGGTAAGCGTAACCATTGGACGGACCCTTATCGCCCACCTCTCCGCCGCCGTTTTGTTTTCGTTCACGTTGCGAACCGCAAAGATCGCGGTGTGTTCCCGTAGTCTCAAACGTTTTCTGCCTCTCTAATCAAACCACCCATTTCTGCGCATGCCAAGCGCTGCTGCTACCCACTGGTCGCAAACTCGCCCCTCCGCGCGGTGCCTACTATGGCGCGGTAAGGTCCCGCTAATTAGCGGCTCTGGTGTTTTCTTTTTTTGCCGTCACTCCGTTTTCAGTGGCCAGACAGACGAGCCACGATGTTATGGCTGTGCGTTCGAAACGAGCTCCTTCGGTTCCTGCCTGGTCACAATAGGAACATATCCGATTTCCAGTCCTGGCAGCGGCGTGACCACGAGGGCCGGGTCGAGGTCGGCGAGTTTGCCGCTCGTGGGCGGAGCGAGGTAGTCGCGATCCTTGCTCCAGTGTCTGTGGAGCAGTTCGACGCGCTTCTGCATTTCTTCACGCTCGGCGTCAGTCAGATCGGCGTTAAGCAGCGCTGGCTGATCAGCAAAGCGATACCAATAGTAGGTCACGACGCTGCCGTCCCCTGGATGCGCCTGGAATGGACCGGCTTTCGGCCCGGGCTTTTTCCAGCAACTTTCCGAATCCACCGGAGACTCGTATGTCTTGGGCGGCCCGTTCCGCTTTCGGTCGAAACTCACGTTGGCCAAGCCGGTCTCGGCGGGAACTTCAGCCGCTGACACGGGCGACCAAACGGGCTTTTGCTTGTCGTCCTTGCCAAGGCGAAAGTACTCGGGCAGCACGACCAGATTGCCGCCGGTGGGCGCGTCCCGTTTCACCCATTGCGAATCCCAGCGGTACCCGAAGGTATTTCGATCGGGTGCGAAGGGCGTCGCAAAGGAAGTCCAGGCGACGGCCACCTTGTCTTCCTTTGCGGTTCCGTCGGGATAAATCTTCCAGGTCGCTCCACCACGACCGCTGAACTCGTGCAGCACCGCTCCAGCCGGGTTGACCGCGCCGGTGGTGGCCGGGCCTCCCTCAAACCACGCACGCACGGCATCCCACTGCGCCTGCTTGTTGTACGACGTGACGTGATGCACCAACGCTGAGTCGCCCTGAGCGTCGCTGGGGAACTGAATCGGAGTGACCCGCGCATAAGTCACGCCGTTCGAGTCCGTCACCTGAGCGCTGGGAATGTGCTGAGTCTCCATCTGTAACGCGCGGTTCGGGTTGGACGGGCGGCTGTCGAGCAGATGTCCGGCGAAGCGCGGTTCCCGGACGGCGTTGCGAGACCAGAAGTACGGCGAGAAGAACGTCACCGGTCCTTTGAAGTTGCCCGTGTTGAGGAATAGCGTCCAACAGTGATTCCCGGTCGGAATGTCTTGACCGTCGGTCTTCGTCTTCGGCTGAGTGAGCGGCAGCGGCAGATAGCCATACCCAAACCACTCGCCGCGCGTGCCTTGCTTGAGATTCAGCCCATCCGGCGGCCAGAGCACACACGGGCTCAGTTGAACAACGGCATATTTGCCATTCGGTTTGGCCCAATCGCGTCCTTTGCCCGCTCCCGGACCGTTCGCCCACTCGACGAAATTCGGAGCCACACCACCCATGATAAACTTGGGAGTCTCGGTGGCGTACTCGGTATCGCGCCACCAGCCGAGCCCGCCTTCGATGTCCGAGTACCCTTTCTCCAGCGGCTTATCGGCCGGCTGCGCGAACATCCAGGTTCCCGGCAAACCCGACTGAAACCGCTGCCCGGGATACTGCTTCA
>JANNTN010000016.1:0-2649 GCA_031394445.1 Anatilimnocola sp. | reverse complement strand
TGCGCTTCGGGCTTGTGTGGGGGCCTCGCTTACGCTTCGGGTTGGTGGGGAGGCAGGCATTTCGACCATTTCATGATCGAGGGCCTCGAAATGCGTGTCGGCGGCGAGGTTGCCGATGGGGGAAAGGCTGCGGACGGTGCGTTTTTCGCCCGGTTTGAGTGGCTGTTTGCGGAGCGATTGGTCGGGGGCGAAGAGGCCGCCCCAGTCGCTTTGCCAGGGAATCTTTTCCGACTCGGTGCGGCCTAGTGTGGTGGAGTCGATGCCGAGTTCGCTGCCGCGGACCGCGCCGACGGAGACGACATCGCCGCCGCCAGAGTTCATGCGGCTTTCGAAGCGAACGAACTTGCCGTCAGCCGTGTCCCAGCTTGCTAGCGTCAGATCCTGCGTGACCGTTTGGCCAGAGCGCTGTAAGCTGATGTGAATTTCACTTTTGGTGCGAATGAGGGGCTGACCGTCAACAACGACTTTGGTAGCGGTTGTATGGGCATAACCGACGCGAATTCCCTGCATGGAATAAGCGTCCCAGATTTCCTCGATGAGATCGCCGGCCGGCTCGGCTGCCTTATCGATCGTCGGTGCGTCGATCCTTGTGACCGATTGCTGCGTAGGAACCGTGAGCACCGGTGCGGCTGATTGCTGGCAGCCAGCCAGGTCGAGCAGCAGTAGAGATGAAAGCAGAAAGAGAGAAGTACGCATCAACGAGAGCCGTTACGTGGGAATGGAACGATTGACAGTTCGTCTGATTATAGCGCCTTGGGTGTGGATGGTGGGCCGGTGCTGGCGAACGAGGAGCAAGTAAAGAACGACGCGGAGCGTCGGCAGAGGCGTTCCCACGCAGAGCGTGGGAACGAGGTTTCGCCGCCAGGAAGGCGGGATGGTTGTGGCCGCAATCTTTCGCTTATTGCCACGCATGGCATGGCGGGCGGCAGTATTTCTGTTTGCTGGCTGGCAAATGCTGGCACGATGGTTTGCGCGGCCTAAATTTGCGGGGGGGGCTGGTGCGCGTGGCCTGGGGTGCTGGCTTCGCGCGCTGGTTCAGGTAAGAGCAGGGAAAGGTGTATTTCGCTTCGCTCATGCACTCTACAGAGGAAGTGGTGGGCACAGCCCACCCTACGAGATTGCGGGAGTTTTCGATTAGTTCAGTAGTAACGATTTTGCGGTGGACAAAGCAGTTGCGATTGGGTTCGCAAATTTCCCTGGACATACGCCAGTTAACCGTGACCTAGGTTTGCTCAGTGTTCCCCCCCAGCCAAGCCCCAACACAATTGCCGCCCCCGTATAAGACTGAGGAATTTCGATGGGCTTCCTGAAAAAGTTTTTCCGAGGCGTCTTTCACGAAGGCGCTCAGCAAGCTGCCGTAAACAACAGCAGCTTCGAGCGTTTGTCGGAAGAAGAACTAGAGACGCACTTGGGCGTTCAGCGTTATGGGCGATTCATGCTCACCGACGCGATTCGGCCGTCTTACGACCTGAAGGTCGTGCCACGGCAAGGTTATCGCCACGACTTTTACGTCGATGAAGAGACGAAGTCGAAGGTGCCGGTGCTAATGGCCGCCGCCAGCCGCGAGAACCTGTTCGATATTTTCCTGGAACTGATCGAGCCGCTCGGCAACGAGGTGGACGTGGTTCTGGAAACGAGCCACAACCGCGACGGGGCCGGGCACACCGACCTGTATCGCGAGCACATCGACCTGCCGGTGTTCAAGAGCATGCTCTGGGATTATGAAGAGCTGCTGATGAACGACGGCTGCACGGGCATTGCCGTGCTGAATCCGTCGATTCCACAGGAAGTGCAGTTCGACGAGCACAAGCTGCTGATTGTGTATGGCAAGCCGCTGGCGGCTTATGAAGCCGTGTTCAATCGGTTTGGCGTGCGAGCCGACGACCAGATCAAATTCATCACCGAGGCCGAGCACGTTCATTCCAGCAGCGACAAGTACGCTCAGCGGTTTGAAGAGTTGACGATGTCGCTGGGGATGGATGGACAGTGCGGGTAGGGATGAGGGAGTAGAGAGTAGCGAATAGGAAGTAGGGATATAGAGTGGACCCAGTGGTTAGCACTGGGTCTGGAGCCGAGAGCCGGTCAGGCTTTTGACCGATGAGGCGGCACGGGATAGGCTGGAGGCTATGAATGCCTCGCTGCCGTGCCACCGACATCGTTTTTTTCGACTACCGGCGATCAAGATAATAGTCGCCGGTTTTGTCGTTTTGATTCTTGCGGCTGTTGCCTGTGCGGACGACGCTGGCGACGAATTCTTTGAAAAGCAGGTGCGGCCGATTTTGGCTGCGCGGTGCTTGGAATGCCACAGTGGGAAGTCGGCATCGCCTAAAGGCGGCTTGCGACTGGATTCGCGGGCGGCGGCGCTGAAAGGTGGCGATACGGGGCAGGCGGTTGTGCCTGGAAAGCTGAAGGAGAGCTTGCTAGTCGATGCGATCAGCTATGGGGAGCTTTATCAGATGCCGCCCAAGGGACGGCTGCCGACGGAAGAAGTGGCGACGCTCGTGAAGTGGGTGGAGATGGGCGCGCCGTGGCCGGGAGTTCAGGAGTCAGGGGTCAGAGGTCAGAAGCCAGATTTTGATTTGGCCAAACGGAAGGCGGAGCATTGGTGTTGGCAGCCGATTAAGGATTTTGCACCGCCGGCGGTGCAAG
>JANNTN010000013.1:0-7385 GCA_031394445.1 Anatilimnocola sp. | reverse complement strand
CGGCGTGCAAACGATGGGTTCGCCGCGAACATTGAAACTCGTATTGACCAGCACAGGGCAACCGGTGAGCCGATGAAACTCGGTCAGCAGAGCATGGAACGCCGGGTTGCGCTGAGCATCAACGGTTTGGACGCGAGCACTGTGATCGACATGCGTGACCGCAGGGATTGCACTGCGCACCTCCGCTGCGCGGCGTGCGAAATCGGCGCTCGATTGCAGTGCTTCAGCCGCCGTGCCCGCCATCAAAGTACGCCGGCTCTCAGCTACCGGCGCGGTGAGCAGCATGTAAGGACTATCGTTTTCTGCAGGCAAATCGAACCACTGTGCGGCATGTTCAACCAGCACGGCGGGAGCGAACGGTCGAAATCCCTCGCGGAGCTTCGTCTTTTGATTCAACACAGCCTGCATGTCAGGACGGCGCGGGTCGGCCAAAATACTGCGGGCCCCCAGCGCCCGCGGGCCGAACTCCATCCGGCCGCGAAGCCAGCCAACGATTTGGCCGGCAGCTAAGCGGCTGGCAACTTCGGCATTCAATCGAGCGGGATCGGAAACATGCTGATAAGTCGCGCCGAGTTTTGCGAGCGCTTGTTGTATTTCAGCCGAGGAGAATTGTGGACCGAGAAAACTGCCGCACTGCGAATCCGTGAGTTCTGGCTTTCGCGGCTTATCAAGCAATTGATGCCAAACGAAGAGTGCAGCCCCCAGCGCTCCCCCCGCATCACCCGCTGCCGGTTGAATCCAAATCTTCGAAAAGGGACCGCGGCGCAGTAACTGCTCGTTGGCCACGCAGTTGAGCGCAACACCACCGGCCAAAACGAGATTCTGCTGCCCTGTGCGGCGATGCAGTTCCTCGGCGATTCGCAATATTACTTCCGTGAGGACGGCTTGCACGCTCGCGGCCAAATCGGCATGCCGCTGAGTCAACTCCGCTTCCGGCAGCCGGGCAGGACCGCCGAAAAGTCGATCGAAGGCTCGGTTCGTCATCCGCGCCGAATGAGCAAACGTGAAATAATCGGTGTTTAGCCGAAAGCTGCCGTCGGGCTTGATGTCGATCAAGTGCTTTTTGATCACATCGGCATATACCGGCTGACCATACGGAGCCAATCCCATCAGCTTGTATTCGCCGTCGTTCACTTCAAAGCCACAGTAAGCCGTGAACGCGGAGTACAGCAGCCCCAGCGAATGAGGGAAGCGAAGGTGATTTGTGAGATGGATCTTGTTGCCTTGGCCAACGCCCAGCGTCGTGGTGCTCCATTCGCCGACACCATCGAGCGTCAGGATAGCGGCTTCGTCGTAGGGACTCGGAAAAAACGCACTCGCCGCGTGGCTCTCGTGATGATCGAGAAACAGGAGCGGCCTGTTTCCGCAGCCCACTTCACGATTCAGCCGACCGCGCAGCAGCAGTTTTTCCTTCAGCCAAGCAGGAATGGCTTCGCGAAAGCTGGAGAAGCCGAGCGGCGCATTGGCGACAAAGGTTTCAAGTATGCGTTCAAATTTGGTGAATGGCTTTTCATAGAAAGCGACATAGTCGAGCTTGTCGGCGCTCATTTCTGCCACAGCAAGGCAATAACGAATCGCTTGTTCCGGAAAACTGGCGTCATGCTTCTGGCGGCTGAAACATTCCTCCTGTGCCGCCGCGACAATCTGCCCGTCAATGACAAGCGCGGCAGCGCTATCGTGATAAAAAGCCGAAATACCCAGGATCGCGGTCATTTCTTGCGAACCGCCGGGGCCTGGCCGTGCGCCCAGCCCTGTTCGGATCGCAGCCGATCTTTGCCCCGCTGAAAATAGACATGGTCGAGACCGGCCAAATGCTCGCGATACGCCGTTTCCCGCGCCTCTTGCCAGCCAGGATGCCGCTGAACGAGCTTAAGCTCTTCCATTTCCTCGGCCAGCGCATCCGCGATGAGTTGATGGCCACTCATCGACGGATGAACGTGATCGACGAGCCACTCGCGATCGGGAAAACCATTCCGGCTCTTGGCGGCGATGATCGCATCGGCATCGACCAGAGGCGTATCGGTTGCCTTGGCAACGTCGTGAATAATCTGCTTCATCGGCTCCAACATGCGAAGCGGACAGACATCGAGATCCTTGGCCTTCACGAGTTCCGCGCGCGCTTCGCTGACCAAACCTTGCTCGAGCAGGCAGTTGCCAAGCTCAAAATGCGCCTGAGCGAATTGATCGTCGATTACAATGGCCCGCTGAAGCAGTTCAACCGCGCGGACCAGGTCGGTGGAATACAGCTCGCCGGCCTGCTTCAGCAGCGCATCAAACTCTGCGCTTTCATCGGCGGTCAGGTTCGCCCGATGCTCCGACTTAAACGGAGCGTACTGCAAGTTCGAAACGGGGTTCACCAGAATCAGCGGCACACCTGCATCGCTCGCGATGCGAACAATCCGTTGCAGGCTGTTTTCAAAATGGGCAATGACATCCGCTTGCCACTCAAGATCGCGGTGATACTCGGCCATGCCTCCTTTCCAATCCAGGCGGGCATCGACCTCTGGCCCTAGCACGGCCTGTTGCTGCCCACGAGCCCCAGCCCGCAGCACGTTATCTCGCACGAAATTGTAAGTGTGCAACCGGGAGGCCTGGCGAACGGCAAACGACACCGCCGCGGGTTGTGCTTTGATCGGTGCATAACTCCGGTCTTCGAGAAACTCGTTATGTCCTTCGCAGAAAATAACCAGATCGGGCTGATAACGGAGAATTTCCTGCAGGATCGGGGCGAGCCGATACGTCGCATAGGAAACACCACCGCAATTCACAACCTCATACCGCCGCGATGGGTCAGCGGCATTAAAGTGCAACTCCAGCCAAGTCGTGAACGACGACTCGATCGACCACGGACGGCCCTGCACCGTGGAACCGCCCAGTACAAAAATCCGAAACTCGTCAGTTACCTTCTTGGCAGCAAATGATTCCGGCTGAAAGTGCGTTTGCCGTGCCTTGGGAATCTCGTAGCGTCCCGAATTCTCGTTCAACACGAACAGAGGCTGGATGTCGCTGAAGCCGATGAACGGGTCATTGGAATCGGACGCTCTGCCAATGCCAAAGCCGCGCAGCGACAATTCGCAAGCAAGAAGCGGCAATAGTCCAAGCAGGACAGCCGCGGCACGAAAGAGGAGTCGTTTCGCCATTACCTCAATCATGGTTTCGCGGCAGGCAGCATGTCGATACTGCGGAGCCAGTTGACGCAGAGTTGCGGCCAGATGGAGGGAATCGAGCCGTTCTGGCGGACGCCGAAATCGTGGTTGCCGCTGCCGAAAACGTGCAGCTCGACCGGAACCCCTGCCTTTTTCAGCGCGAGATACATGACGGCACTGTTCTCCGGGTCGGAGCCGCCGACCTTGGGGCTGTCGTCGTTGGCGTGAGCCAGGAAGATCGGCGGTGTATTCCCAGGAATCTGTAAACCCGGCCACAGCTCGTCTTTGTCCTTGGCTTTGAGGTAGCCGGAATAGCACAGAATCGCGAAATCGGGCCGGCAACTGACTTGCTCGACTGCGTCGAGCGGCTGATATTTTCGCTTCTCAAAATTCGTGGCGGTGGCCAGAGCCAAATGGCCGCCGGCTGAGAAACCGACCATACCGATTCGACGGGGATCAATACTCCACTCGTCGGCCTTACTGCGGACCAGGCTCACGGCCCGTTGTGCATCGAGCAGTGGGCCGAGAGGCGGCTCGCCGCGAATCTCGCCCGGCCGCCGGGGAACGCGGTACTTCAAAATGATGCCCGTAACGCCGATGGAGTTCAGCCAGGACGCGACCTCTTCCCCTTCGAGTTCCCAGTAGAGATCCCAATAGCCGCCGCCCGGGCAAATGATCATCGCCGTTTTGGTGTTGTGCCCGCTGGGTGGGCGATAGACGGTGAGCGTCGGCTGGGTGACATTCGTAATGAGTTTTGTCGGGCCGACGAGCGGCGACGGATGGATGCGGCTTTTCTCTTCGCCAGGTATTCCAATGTCTTGCGGCGTTTTGCCGGGCCAGAGGTCGAGGACGAGCGGGTCGGCGGCAGCGACGAGAGAAGTAAAAACCGTCCCGCAGGCGATTGCGGCGAAAGAGAGAGCGTTCATGATGAGGCGCGAACCGTAAGGCCGAGACGGTGTCTTGGAGACCACTATGCCTCAATTATTTCACCTTGTCGATGCTTTCACAAGCGCGGCGTTTCGCGGCAATCCGGCCGCCGTCTATGTACTGGATCGGTGGCCGGCCGACGCCTGGCTGCAAGCAGTCGCCCGCGAGATGAATCAGTCGGAGACGGCATTTGTGGTTCCGGCCAACAGCGGCTACGAACTGCGATGGCTCACACCCACGATGGAAGTCGATCTCTGCGGCCATGCCACGCTCGCCTCGGCCCACGTGCTCTGGACCACCGGAATCGCAACTGCCGAATCGCCCATCGCGTTTTCAACTCGTAGCGGCACCTTAACGGCCCAACAGAACGCCGGTCTAATCGAACTCGACTTTCCCTTACTCACCGAGCACGAAATCGCCGCGCCGCCGGGACTGACGGAAGCGCTCGGTGTGCAGCCGCTCTATGTGGGCCAAAGTCGGCACGATCTCGTGGTTCAAGTGCAATCCGACAACCAGGTTCGGGAAGCCCAGGTCAATTTCTCTCTACTGGAAAAAATTCCCGCACGCGGCGTCATTCTGACGGCGCAGTCCAGCGACCCGACTTTTGATTTCGTCTCCCGGTTCTTCGCGCCCGCGGCTGGAATCAACGAAGATCCCGTAACCGGCTCTGCCCACTGCTGCCTGGCTGATTTCTGGCGACGCCGTCTCAGCAAAGATTCGTTTCGCGCGTTTCAAGCATCCCAGCGCGGCGGTGTTGTGAATGTTCGTGTCGCCGGCCAGCGGGCAATCTTGGGTGGTCGGGCCGTAACGATTGCGCGGGGCGAATTGCTTTGCGAGCCCTCATAACCATCGCTGCGGGCAGTGCCGGCCATCAACGCTGCCCAGATAATAACGCCTCACAAAAATATCCCCCAGAAAATTGACAGCGGATGAAGTTAACGTAGATTTCAGTTGCGTCCCGATTTTCCCTTCTACGCGGTTCGCTCAAGCATTGGCTTTCTCACCCCCGTGATGGGCGGGCCCGGCATCGCTGCCTGGCCCGCCTTTTTTCTTGCGCAGTGCTCTATTGCGCGGTGGGATACAATCGAGGCATTCGTCACTCACTCGATCCGCGCGGCTTGCCATGCCCCTCGAACGACTTGGCCCGTATAAGCTCGCGCGGATGCTCGGCCGCGGCGGCATGGGGGCCGTGTATGCGGCGGTGAATGAAACGACCGGCGAAAAGGCAGCGATCAAACTGCTCTCCGGCCATCTGGCCGACGACAACGCCTTCCGCCAGCGGTTCAAGCAAGAGGTCGAAACGCTCAAGCGGCTCTTGCATCCGCACATCGTGCAGCTTTACGGCTACGGCGAAGAAGACGGCCATTTGTACTATGCGATGGAGCTTGTCGAAGGACGCACGTTGCAGGATGAATTGCTAACTGGCCGTCGCTTCCTGTGGCGAGAGGTGGTGCGACTGGGCATCGCCATTTCGCAGGCTCTCAAACATGCTCACGATCGCGGCATCATTCATCGCGACCTGAAACCGGCGAACCTTCTCATCGACGCGGACGAACACGTGAGGCTGGCCGATTTCGGAATCGCCAAGCTCTATGGTGCCTCGCAAGTCACTACGGTAGGCGGCGTCCTGGGCACTGCTGATTACATGTCGCCAGAGCAAGCCCGCGGAGAAATAGTCACCGGCCGGTGCGATTTGTATTCGCTCGGCTGCGTGATGTACGCGTTGTTGTGCGGCCGGCCGCCGTTCGTCGGCAAAACCGTGCTGGAGGTAGTCACAGCTCTGCAAAACGAAGATCCGGTGCCGGTCCGGTATTGGGCCCCAGACGTGCCGGAGCAGTTCGGCGAAATTATTCTCCAACTCTTGGCCAAGGATCCGAATCGGCGCATTCCAACTGCGCTCGCGCTGATGAACCAATTGCGAGCGATGGAGCACTCGCTGTCGCTGGAAACGCGCGTGATGCCGTTGGACGACGCGGTGGATGCGCCTCCACCATCCAAGAGCCCCCTTGCTGCGCCAAAAACTGAGATGGTCAATCTTGCCTCGCAGCGAACA
Organism: Anatilimnocola sp.; assembly: GCA_031394445.1. Classification (GTDB taxonomy): domain Bacteria; phylum Planctomycetota; class Planctomycetia; order Pirellulales; family Pirellulaceae; genus CAYLLN01. The sequence continues at coordinate 1,259 of JANNTN010000013.1, read as the reverse complement.
ACGGCGCTGCCCAAGCCAAAAACCGACGAAGCCGAATATCGTCTTGCTTCGGATTCCCCCACCTCTGTCGCGGATGAAGACCAGGGTGTAAAGCCCTCCAGCCGCACGGCGATGAAAACGCAGGCCGGCAAAAAGACGGGGGCCGGTTTCGACAGCGATCGCAGAACTGATGTTGAGCAAAAACCGATTGGGCGCGGCAGCCAAATTGGTGACAAGGCCACAGTTAGCCAATTCACGACGGTCAGCACTGAAGAACTGCGTGGCGCACGCGACAGCGACGAGGGAATCTTCAAACAGTGGCTCGTCGCCGGCGCGGTGGCCATTGTCGGCGTCTTGGCAATGGTGATGGCCATCACCATGTCCACGCGGCCTCCCTCGGCCAATCGACTGATCGCGTCGATCAAAGCTGTCGCCGACCGCCAAGAGCCAGGTGAACTCGTGGCCGTGGAAGCGGAAATGAAGCGCTTTCTCGATCTCTATTCGACGGATCAGCGGGCTCGCGAAGTCGAGGCTCTGGTCAAGGAACTGGCCCAATATCGACTTCAGCGCCAGGCCGAGCGGCGCGGGCGGGGAGCCAGTAGCCAACTCGGTGACACTCCGGTCGAACTGGCATACGCCGAGGCCGTCCGACTGGAGAGTATCAATCCCGAGGCGGCACTGGCCCATTTCGAAGCACTGCTCGTCGTATTCGGCGATGCGACATCTGCGCGGGCAGGCAGCGAAACAGAAAATGAAGCACCCGAATGCCTGGAGCTGGCCCGCAAGCAAATCGAACGGCTGCGGCCCGAAGTCAATCGAATGATTGCCGAGCAGCAAGCAGCCGTAGAGCGCGAGCTTGAGCGGGCCAATCGTCTAGCCGAAAGCAACCCATCGGCGGCTCGACCAATTTGGGAAGGAATCATCACGCTCTATCGCGGTAAATCCTGGGCCAAACCTCTCGTCGAAACCGCGCAGTCACGCCTGGCTGGTGAAAGTCGCGAGTAGGCGACTCATCACCAACGTAGGGTGGGACCAGCGAGCTTGCGAGCGCCGGCCCGCCATTTTGCCTACGTTTACCTACAACCGAGACGCTAGCCTCTGGGACCAGGGAACTTGCGAGCGCTTGGCCGACATCTCAGGAGGACTGCAAAGTCAGGTTTTGAAGACTTCCGTTCAACACCATCGTGGATATGCCGAGCATGGCCTCATCGGTTACGCGGCGACCTTCGACGAAGCGCGTTTCTACGCCCAGCTTCTCCGCGAGGGCGGTGGCCTGCGTG
>JANNTN010000860.1:0-6969 GCA_031394445.1 Anatilimnocola sp. | reverse complement strand
CAGCGGTAACCAAGCCGCGGCAATCGAATCCAGGCAGTTGTATTTTCTGTTGGGACTCTTGGCGGTTGTTCTGATCCTCGAATTCGTGTTCTTTGCTGCAAAATGAAACTTAAACGGCTGCCGGAGGATTTTGGGGTTGAGGAGCAGGTGGGGCTCGTGGCGGGGGGAGGTGCGTTTGCAGAAAACAACGGGGAAAACGCAAGAGATATTCTACTTTTTCAAAAAAACAGAATGTCTTTCTCCTGCCAGACGACCCCAATATTACTGTTTGTCGTTGCCCATGGTCTGTTAACGCGTGTACGGCTGAATGAGCGTTAGTCCTGGCACGATGTGGTAGTGCTTGACATTGAAGGTGCAGAGACGGGCGGAGCGACCGATGGCGCAGGCGGAGATGAGGGCGTCGAGTAAACCCAAGCTGTGCGACAAGTGGTAGGTGGCGAAATCTGAAAGGGCTCGCGAGAAGTCGGCCTCTGAGGGCCAAACGATTTGGAATGGAGCGATGAGCTTTAGTGCTTGCTGGACTTCTGCCGTGTTGCGGGCGTCTTGAATCAACTCCATGACGACGAAGCCAGGCACGGCTGGAAGTTCGGTCAGGCTACCAAACTAAGCGAGTGCTGGTGGGTGCCCGCGCTGCACGTCGATGAGGACATCGGTATCGAGGAGGTCCATCGCTTAAGGTCGGGCTCGCCTCTCCGCTTGATCCCTTAAGGTGCGGGCTTGTGTTTGACTGTCGGCAATATCGCTACGAGTTCCGAGAAGCTGCTCCCCTTGCCAATAGCTGAGCAGTTCTGCCCCCGTTTGCACGACCGGGCTCATTTTTCGTCCCGCGGAGATCAATCGCAGGGCATATTCGGGCAGCGGAACGCCCAATTGAGCGGCCTCATTCGTGAGGGCGGTTTCTAGCTCGGTAGATAAGTTCAAGACCAGGCTCATCAAGAAGCCTCGCTACGCGGAGCGTGAGGACTATCAATGGGAGGCTACCACGGTGGCAAACGGACTCACATGCGACTTTCATTATACCTGGAATGATTTTAGGTGTGGATAAGTGCGAATTCCGAGTGGTCAAGGGGCAAGGTGGAAAGGTGGTGGAAAACTTACAATGGGGGGATGAAACTTAAACGGCTGCCGGAGGATTTTGGGGTTGAGGAGCAGGTGGGGCTCGTGGTGGGGGGAGGTGCGTTTGCGCTGTATCGGCTGAGGAAGCAGCGGATCGGGACGTTGGAGGCAATTGAGGCGGTGGAGAGGAAGTGGAAGCTGCCGCGGCAGGGGGTGGCGTTTGCGGGGCTGAAAGATAAGCACGCGGCGACGAGCCAATTCGTCACGATTCATGAGGGGCCGCGGCGGGGGATCTCGCAAACCAATTTGGAACTGGAGTATGTGGGGCAGGTCGAGCGGCCGATCCACGCGAGTGATATCACGGGCAATCGGTTTGTGGTGGTTGTTCGAGAGCTAGTTGAGAGCGAGGTAGCGGCTGCTCGTGAGACATTGGCTGCGATCAGCCGGGATGGACTGCCGAACTATTTCGATAGCCAGCGGTTTGGTTCGGTCGGCGTTTCAGGCGAGTACATTGCTAAGCCGTGGTGTCTGGGAAATTTTGAGCGGACGATTTGGCTGGCGCTGGCGGATGCTAATGTTCACGATCGTCCGGATCAACGTGGGGACAAGGAGTTGATTCGGCAAGCTTGGGGCAAATGGCAGGAATGCAGTGGGCGGCTGCGGACTTCGCCGGCTCGCGAGGTGGTGGGGCATTTGTTGAGACAGCCGGGAGATTTTCGACGGGCGATCACGATTTTTCCGCAGGCATTGCGGAGCCTGTGGCTGGCAACCTTTCAAAGCCACTTGTGGAATCGAATTCTGGCGGGTTTTATCGGGCAGACGGTGGGAAGTGAAGCGTGTTCCACACTGGCCGTGGGGCCGAACCGGATGCCGTTTTTCGTTCAACTGAACGAGGCACAGCGAGGAACGATGCAAAAGGCCGTGCTGCCGCTGCCTTCGGCCCGGCTGCACTGGGAAGATGATGTTTTGCAGTCGCTCTATGATCGTGTGTTGGCGGAGGAGGGGTTGGAGTTGCGGCAGGTGCGGGTGAAGTATCCTCGCGACTCGTTTTTTTCCAAGGGAGAGCGTCGAACGGTGTTTCAGCCGGGAGAGTTGAGCCATACGGTGGCGGAGGATGAGTTGTATGCGGGGCATCGTAAGTTGACGCTGAACTTTACGCTGCCGCGCGGCTGCTATGCGACGATCTTGATTAAACGGTTGTTTGGGGAGGAGCAGGGAATGGTTGAGGATGGTGAGGGGGGCGTAGAATAGGGGGGAGGACAGGAGTCAGGGGGCAGGGGGCAGTTGTTGGTGAGCAGGGGCATACCAACCCGATGAGCAAGCGAGGGAGTCAGTGGGATATGATCCTTCCCTCGCTTGCGCATCGGGTTAGTGTATAAGTGCCTCGCTTACGCTTCGGGTTAGTGTTGGGAGTAGTAGGGCGGATTCCGCTGCAGGCCCTCACGGCGTGAGGGGCCTACTTTCTGTGAGGAGTTAATCGTGATTTCTGCTGTTGCGTTGGTTTGTGTGATGGCGGTGGGTCAGGTGTCTGAAGGTGTGCCTGCGGCTGATTCGTTGGTGGCGAAGGTGCGGTCGCTGGTGGGAAAGCAGGGGTTGGGAAACGAGGAGATGGCGAAGCGCGATGAAGCAGAAAAAGCGCTGGTGGCGCTGGGGCCGGAGGCGCTCGCGCATTTGCCGACGGTGACTCCGCGAATGCCGGCGGAGGATCAGGTGCGGCTCAAGCGGGTGCGGAAGGTGCTGGAAGATGCGGTGGTGGCGACGGCGACGAAGCCTTCGGCGGTGACGCTGACGGGGGAGATGCCGCTGTCTAAGGCTATTGCGGAGATCAGTAAGCAAACGGGGAACAAGTTGGTCGATTATCGGGAGCGGTTCAATCAGGAAGGTGCCGATCCGAAAATCAAGCTGGACTTGAAGGGCGTGTCGTTTTGGCAAGCTTTGGACACCGTGCTCGATGCGGCGGAATTAACGGTTTATAACTACGACGAAGATCGCAATGCGCTGGCGTTCACGTCGCGCGGCGATGCGGCACGAACACGCTTGGGCAACGCCAGCTATAGCGGCCTGTTTCGGCTGGAGCCGGCACGCATTGAGGCGACGCGCGACCTGAAGGCCTCGTCGATGCATGCGCTGCGGCTGACGGTTGATGCGGTGTGGGAGCCGCGAGTGACGCCGATTGTGCTGGAGGTGCCGCTGGCGGATGTCTCGGCCAAAGACGAGCAGGGGAAGGCGATCGACATCGATCGCAGCGAAGGAACGCTGGAGATACCGGTGGAAGGGAGCGGGTCGGGCGTGGAGATCGATTTTCCTCTGTCCGCGCCGGCGCGGAGCGTGAAGTCGATTGCGTCGTTAAAAGGCAAACTGATGGCGGTAGCGCTGGGCAAGGTGGAGACTTTTGAATTTGCCGATATCGACAAAGCGCGGGATGTGAGGCTGGAGCGCGGGGGAGTGATCGTGGTGGTGGAAAGCTGCCGCAAGAATGGGGATGTGTATGACATCAATTTGCGGGTGCGGTTCGATCAGGCCGCGAATGCGCTCGAATCGCACCGGGCGTGGATTTATGACAATGAATGCTTTCTGCTCGATGGCAAGGAGCGGCGGTTTGAAAATGCGGGCCTGGAAGCGACGCTCTTGGGCGTGAATGAGGTGGGAGTGTCGTACAAGTTCAATCTGGAGGGGGGAACGCCCGCGAAAGCCAAGCTGGTGTATAAGACGCCGGCGGCGATTATTCGCATTCCCGTGGAATTCGAAATCAAAGGGGTCGATTTGCCGTGAGTGTTGCTATCGCGATTGGTGCTAGCAATTGCCGATAAGACGCACCGACGGCGGGGACTGGTCGGGGACCAATTGGGGTCGTTACGTCCTGAGTGCTGGGTGACCGATGGATGGAAATACATCCAGGGGAACCGACGATGTCTCACGCTGTAGCACTCGCAGCAGTCCGCGGCCACGTAGCCGAGGCTTTTCGTCAGCATCGGCTGGCCGATGGCTCAGAGCCGCGAGAATCGATTTTGCTCAAGAGCGGCATCTATTGCGGCCGGCGATTCGAAGTTGGCACCGGCTACGCGATGTGGAGTTATGAGAGTGATGAGCTCAAGGTTTATACGATCAATGGGAAGTTGTTGGAGACGGTGAGGGGGGCAAGTGAGGAGAGGGTGGCGCTGAGGGCGGCGGCGTAAGGGAAAGAAATGCAGACAGGCGAGACGCCTATCCTACGCGGTTAGCCGAGGAGCATGCCGGCGTAGCCGACCACGCGGGTTTTGTCGCCGCTGATGTCGCCGCTGGTGGCGTAGGCGACGCGGTCGATCTTGTGCAGCTTGTGGAGCTGTTTGAGCGTTTCCATGACGATCACGGCGGGGAGCATGCCGCACATGCTGATGTGCTTGGTAGTGACGGTTTCGTAGAGTCGCTTCGCGTCGCACGTTTGCATGGCGGTCAAAGCCATTTCGTCGAGGCGGCGCGATTCGGCATCGCTGGCGTAGTGGTTCATGTCGCTGGAGATCACTAACAGCGGCGACTCGGGCATCTGACGAATGACATTTGCCAAGCCGGTGGCGAATTCTTGGCAGCGGGGCAGATCGCCGCCACCGATGGTGATGCCGACAATCTTGGATTGTGGTGCGAGGCGGGCGAGGAAGGGCAATTCGACTTCAATTCCGTGCTCTTGAGCGTGAGCGGCCGCGTCGGGCTGTAAGCCGGGGATGGCTTCGCAGAGCCGACGGGCGAGGTCGGGATCGCTGGGCAAGTTAGCACCGGGGATTTGCCAGGTGGCATGCGGGGCGACGGACCATTCCAGGCCGTGCGGCGTGTGCTTGGGGCCGATGATGATGATGGTCGAGGGGAATTTGACTTGTGACAGCGTTTCGGCGGCGATGCGGCCGGAATAGATCAGGCCGGCATGAGGCACCATGATTGCCGGCCAGGCTTTGGGAGCGACAGGCTGCTTGGGGAGGCACTGATCGACGAGTTGCGAGAGCTCGGCGACGTCGGCCGGATAAAACCGGCCAGCAACCGCGGGCGGGCGAACAACGCTGCCGGCGGCGGGTGCGGGTTTGTTGACGAGGCGGGCCTGCGGCATGTTCGTGAGGCATTCGAGCGCCATGACCTGCGCAAAGGCGGGGGCGCGAACGCCAGCTTCGTTGGCCGCGCTTCTTAAGAGAGATTCAGGCGATTGCTGGGGATCGAAAATGGCCGCGGTGCGATTGCGCTCGATGACGACGAGCATTTGCTGGCGCGGGTCGAACCCGCGGAGGTCGGGTTCGGCGACGGTGCCGTGCAGGGAGGGATGGAACAGGATCGCCAAGCCCAGGCGAATGTCGCGATTGGCGTGTAGGGAGGGAGTTTGACGAAATGCTTGGGCGAGGCCTTCGGTCATGCTGAACAGAGTCGATTGGAGCGGTAAGGTGCTTTTGAGCGAGAGGCGATTCCCCTGCAGGAACTCTTGGCCTTCGCCATTTTGCATGCTCAGAATCAGGCCATGCACGTTGCCGTCGGGCAGGCCGAAGGCGAAATAGTTTGGTGTGGCTCCGGTGACGAATGCTTGCAAGTTCGAGCGGCAATATTCGGCCAAGGCGGGCATGTGTTGTGGTGCAACCGGCAAGGCGGCGGAAGTGGCGGCGCTGGCATCGAGATAGTCCTGCAGCTTGGCATGAATGCAATGGCCTTCAAATGTCCAGAGGACAGTGTCGTGCTCGCGCCAGGCCGTGGGGGGCAACTCGGCTTTCAGGCAGACTTGCTCGAGGAATTGCTCGGCGTTGAGCCCGTTATCGATCGCGACGCCGGGGAGCAGGAGGCCGCGATTTTCGCCGCGAGCGATTTGCAGGCCGTGCTTGCCGATTTGCACAACGGCGCGACGGGCCTCGCCTTGAGCCGCAACGGGTTGCTGATTGCTGAGCAGCCAGACTTCGACGTCGAGATGGGGCAATTCTCGCGGCACGACGTTGGGGAAGCGGTGGTCGTCGCTGACGGTGCGCTGCGCGGCGTGAATCAGAGCCTGGCCGAGGGGAACGCTTTGGCCCAAAAAGCCGCAACAGCCGCGAAGCTTGCCCTGGCGCTTGAGGCTGACGAATGTTCCCAGGACGGGCATTTGTCCGGTGCCCGCCAGGTCGGCCTCGGTGAGCTGCGGCTGTGCGCCGTGCGCGGCGGCAGTTAACACCCGTGCGGCGGATCGCACGATTGCCGATTCTTGCGCCGAAGATAGCTGATCGAAAGAGGCAGGCACGAGGGGTGCTGCGGGGGCTGTCATATTGCGACTCGGTGGCTGAGAGGTTGCGGAGCTGCTTTCAATGGAGAGCAATGGGTTTCCAATGGATAGCAATGCGGGCGGTCCCGGGGTGATTCCGTATTCGCGGTTGGGCCGCACTTCGAACTCGCTGATGCGCACCGGTTGGCGGCGGCTGCCCCAGGTGCCGGGTGCGGGGTCGTAGTGGCCGGCGATTGTGGTGCCGCAATGCCGGCAGAGGTTTTGATTCAGATCGTAACGCGTGATTGTGTAACCGACGCGTTCGATGAGCGATCGCTTGCAGCTTGGGCAGTAGGTTGTTTGTTGCTTGGGGGCCTGGATGTTGCCGACGTAAGGATAACTCAGCCCACGGCTGACGGCGATTTCGTACGCGGCGAGCAGCGTTTCTGGCGGGGTGTTTTCGCGATCGCGGAGGCGAAAATCGGGATGGAACGCGGTGAAGTGGACGGGGACATTGGGGCCGAGTGCATCCAAGATCCAATCGCACATGGCCTTCAGCTCGTCGTGCGAGTCGTTGGCACGCGGAATGATGAGGTTGGTGATTTCGGTCCAGACGTTCGATTCGTGAACGAGCCAACGGAGCGTGTCTTTGACCGGTTCGAGGTGCGAGAGCGTCAGTTGGCGATAAAACTGTTCGGTGAAGCCCTTCAAATCGACATTGGCCGCGTCCATGT
>JANNTN010000849.1:0-5311 GCA_031394445.1 Anatilimnocola sp. | reverse complement strand
AGCAGGATGTTCGACGGCTTAATATCACGGTGCAAAATACCAGCAGCATGGGCGACAGAGAGGGCCTCCGCCAATTGCAACCCCAAGCGAGCGACAGCCTGTTGATACGTCAAATTCCAGTCGAAATGCTCGCTCGAAAGCGAAGGCACCGCCCGAGTAGCCGCCAGCGGCCGCGTGCTTTCCGCCACGCGATAGAACAACACTGCATCGCGCGTCGCGTCCTTGGCAAACGCCGCATCGAGCAGATCGACCGCGGTCGCCGCGCCGACCAGCGGCATGCAAATCGCCGTCCAATCTTCGTCGCGCTGCACCGAGTGAACCGGCATGATGCTCGGATGCGAAAGCTTGCCGAGCGTGTGAGCCTCGCGACTGGCAAACCGCGAAACCTTAATCACCACTTGCCGATTGCCCAACGACAGCTCGCGCGCCAAAAACACCCGCGCGAGGCCGCCCCGCCCCAGCGGCTCGACAATTTCAAAACCCAAAAAATCATCGCCCGGCAGCGGCCACCGCGAAGAATCATCGATCGCGAACCGCGGGCAGGTGTCGAGAAACTCCTGCACCTCCAGCATCTTCGCGATCGACTGCCGATACGCCGGAAAGCGCTCGCAAAAATCGCTTTTGACAATCTTATCGCCGGCCTCGGTCCGCAGCGTATATTCGGCTAGCGCCAGATCGAGCACCAGCGACTTCGCCCCGCGCAGCTCGGGATGCTCAGCCAACAGCCGCGATGCATTCGGCTCCTGGCCTGCTCGCCAGGAATCGATCTGCTCTTGAACGAGCGTTTTCAGGTTGCGGGACTCGTGGCTGTCGAACATGTTGCGGCTATCGTAGAACGAGCGGATCAACCTGGTTGCGGATCATCGGGAGAGGCACGGCGCTTGAGGCGACTCATAATTTTGCGAGCCGTGGCCTCGTTCATATTCAGGCACTGGCCAATTTCTTCAAATGTGTTTCCCTCATACCGCAATTGGGCAACGGCCCGCGTCTCGTCGGTTTGTTGATCGACGATGCGGTCATATTCTTCGTTAAACACGGCCATCGCGCTGGGCGTGGGTAATCGCGTGGCGGGGTGCGGCCCAGCCGTGTCGCTATCTTCGTGAACTTGCGTCTCCAGCGAAAGATTACGCTTATGCACGCGGCGATGCCGCCCTTCGTGAACGACTTTCTTCTCCGCCATCGCCTGCAAATAGGCAATCAAGTCTTCCGGCGTTTGAAACTCGGGCAAGCTGCCGCGATCATCGAAGAACGAGGCCCACACCTGCTGCACGAAATCTTGCGAATCGAATTTTGACCGCAGCCGATGCCACATGCGATTGCGAACGCACCGCAGCACGTATTTGACGTACGTGTCGTACAGCTCGCGCGCGGCATCTTCACAGCCCGCCTCGGCGTCGCGCATCAAGGTGCGAAATCGATGATGATCGGCAGTTGCGTTATTCATGGTGCCAGGCGATCTGATGAAATACCACGCGCTTCCGAGATGAGAATTCGCCCTGGCCGCGACGAAACCCTTCCCACGCGACGGGCGGCATTGTAGCCGTTGATTACCTCGTGCGAAAACACAGTCGGGCAAAATGTTGTTTAAAAATGACAGGTTTTTCGACCGTCACAACATGCGGCTTCCCGCAGGCTGAAAGTGCCTCAAAAGTTTATCCGCCTCCAACCCCAATTATTGCTAGTCGGAATATGGGTTTTCGGTTGTGATCTAAAGCAATCTATAGAGCCAGCGGCAGACACAGCTTAATCGCCGCCCCCGCTGCGTCCCCCGCCACAATCGCGGCGTACGTCGCGGCGTCGATCTGGTCGGCCGGCTCGCGCTCGTATCCGGTCCAGGCCAGCAGCTCGGCCTCGATCTGTGGCCGCCAGGTGCTGTTGTGCTTCGGAAAAATCACTTCCCCCTGCTCCATTTTCACTATGAGCCTGCCTGCGCGGGTCGCCTTGTCTTTGGTCGTTGTCGGAATGCAGCGAATCGGCAATTGGGTTCCCAGTGCATCAACGGTCGCCTGACCCAGCTTCTCCCCTTCGATCCAAATCTGCCACGGCCGCCACTCGGCATACACATCACGAATCGCCTGCACCAGCCGATCGAATCCAAACCGCTCACGAATCTGATGCCGCAACAAAATGAACTTCCCGCCTTCCAGCGACGGCTGATCCCACACCTGCAGCACGCTCCAGCTCGCACTGCGTCCTTTCATTTCCTTCGCGCGATCGGCCGATGTCCCTGCCGGATCGATCGTGACAAAGCGGCGGCAATTGCCATCTTCAATCGTTGCGAAAATCCGCCCGCTCGGCTCCAGCAGCTCCAATTGCCCGTGACGCTCGATGTAATAACGCAACCAATCGACATGGAACATCGCTTTCTCTTGCACGGACCAATCTCCATTCATCAGTCGTTCGCGCACCACCGTCGGCAAGTGCATCAGCGATTGGCAATACTCAGCTTCGTCGAGATATGGGTTGTCCGAAATGAGCGACGGGATGAAGAGGTGCCCATTGGAGCCAGAAATCAGAGGACGGAGGTCAGAAGTCAGAAGATTGCCCTCCGTCTGACCTCTGGCTTCTGATCTCTGACTTTCTTCCTCCACAAACCGCTGCTTCACCCACAAATGCCCCACGCCACCTGGATTGCTCGCGCTCCGCATCCGCAGCGGCACGCACAGCGACTTGATCCGCCGCAGCCGGCTAAACAAAAAGAGGTAATCGTCTTCCTCAAAGTCCGTCAGCTCGTCGAACGCGATGTACTGAAACTCGCTCGACGAGTAGCGGAACTTATCGAGCGGGCGCGCGAGAAATCCAAACGTAATCGTTGCCGGCTGGCCTTCTGGAACCGGAAATTGCCACTGACGGCGCACCTGGTTCCATTTGGCTTTACTCCCAGCAAGCCACTCGTGCGATCGCGGAATCAAACCACCCGCCAGGCCCAGTCGTGGCAAATCCTTGCGAATGATCAGCGCCGCATACCCCGGCTTGTCAACGTGCTGCAATGCCCCCATCAACAGCGCCGCACTCTTACCGCCCCCCGCCGCTCCGCCAAAGAACACCTCCAGCCCCTCACACTCCAAAAACATCGCCTGCCGCTCCGTCGGCGTCACCGGACAAAACGGAATGTTGATCGTTGAAGCCGTCATACCAATTTCACGTCGCAATAAACCCAAACGACACCACCGCCCGCCCCACCGAACACCCAATCCGCCGGCCACGATACGTCTGCACCGTGCTACCCGCCGGCTTATGCCCCGTCACGCTCCAATGCAGCGACTGTGAACAATGCGCGACAATCGCCGGGTGACTCGCCGTGATCGTCACGCGGTTCCCTTTGCCCGCTTCGTGCTTCGCCACCATTTCCAGCAGCCGCCCCGCGATCCCGAGCCCCTGAAACTCCGGCAGCGTCACCAGCCGCGTAATCCGTTTCGTTTTCTTCCACCCCAGCGCCGCGACGGCGGCACAAAAGGCAATGGGCCCCTCATCCCAAAACGCCGCATAACACGTCGCCGACCTCGCCAATCCGCCCGCTAAATAATGATGTCGGGCAAACTGGCTCCACACTGCCTGCGGCACTTGCCGCACCGGCAATCGAATTTCCGGTTGCCGAAGCCCACCTCGCGTTAACTCTGCACCACCCGCTCCATCAAGTCGCAAAACCCAATCCGGCTGAAGCCACGGCAGCACATCCTCATGGCACGTCACAGCGACCAATCGCGGCAATTTCAACCTGCCTGCCTCTCCTGAACTTTTTCGCAACAACCTCCCCAACGCCCCACTCACCGTCTTCGCAATCATCCGATCCAGCGAACTTGTAAATTCATCAACGACCAAGAGATAAGTCTCACGCGGTGGCGCGGAGGCGGGGGTAAAACGGCCCTCCACCTCCGCGTCTCCGCGCCTCCGCGTGCCATTTCCGCCAGTGCAAAGTAGTATTGCCCGCGCCAAATCCGCCCGAAACCGCTCCCCCGTCGAAAGCAACCGATACGGCTTCAACCACGTCGGCACGCTCCCCAAACCAACCGCAGTGAGAACACGCGCAATCTCCTTGATCGGTGTTTGGTCACCCAAGCACTCCACAATCGCCACATCCTCCGGCCACTCCCGCGATTCAACCACCGCCTCACCAAACGCCGCCTTCGCCAACGTCGTCTTCCCACTCCCCGACGGCCCCACAATCGCCCCAATCCTCCACTCCTCATCCAACCCCGGCACCTCCGCGATCAAACGATGCCCCAACCTCTCCTCAATCGGCACATCAAACATCCCCGCCACCTGCATCACCCGAAACGAGCGGCTAACAGGCAACTCAAGTTGAACGGTCACGGTAGTCATATTCGTTTAACCCGCAGGCGCAGGCGATCTCGGCGATTTTGTAGAGTGCATAAGCACAGCGCAATGCACCCATCCTCAGGCCCGGAGGGCCGGCAAGAAGTAGCCCCAACCGTCAGGTTGGGGTCATCCCACGCACATTTCCCATCCCCAACCCCGGAGGGCCGACACGCAGGCGATGTCCCCACATCGTCGCCCCCTGTGCCGGCCCCCCGCCAAGACGCATCAATTCACCAACCCCAATCTCACGACCGCGCCAATTTCCTTCCGTCCCCCAACCCGCGCATTTACAATGTCCACATGTCCCGCACCTTCTCACTCGCCCGCTTGATGCTACTCATCACGCTGACCGGCCTGGCGTGCGGGTGCCTCGTGAACTTCCCTTACGACCATAGAATCGAGGTGTTTGCCCTCTATCCGACCCTAATTCCGGCACTCATTCTCTTTTACTTCTCGAAATATCGCAGCTTGTCATTGTTCGTTACATTGCTGGGATATCTGTACGGTTTCATCGTTTGCTCGGCGATCATGGACTCCAGGCTTTGGATCGAGCAACTTTGGTTGGAGGATGATCGCGCGCGTTTTGTTGAAAACATCCTTGGTGTAGCTCTACCCGGTGCGCTCGCCGTTGTTTCCGTGTGTGGCTACCTAGTGGGCGAGCGGTGCTTCTTGGCGCTAAAGAACCAGCAACCGCAGCTTCAATCCCATCCGGCCCAACCGCTCAAATAACTCCCGCTGCTCCGCCTCATCCCGACACTGAATCAAAATGTCGTACCGCGTCGGCACTCTCCGCTGAGGTCGCTTCTCCTCGCGATCGACCAATTCCGATCCCAACTCCCCCTCCTCCTGCTTTCGTGTTCTTCGCAATACAAACATTCGTTTCTTCGCCTCTTGCAAAAGATTCTCAGACCGCATCATCTCTTTGCATTTATCCGTGCCGGTACTCCGGCGGGAATACCCGCATCAGTGTTTCATCTGTGGCTTATTTCCC
>JANNTN010000846.1:0-1788 GCA_031394445.1 Anatilimnocola sp. | reverse complement strand
TCGGCGATGCGTTTTTCGGCGAAAGCAAGCTGTGCGGTCGAGAGGGTGATGCCGCTCACCTTGACACCACGCGACTTGGCCGCGTATTCGGCGAAGCCGCCCCATCCGCAACCGATTTCCAGAATCGTTTCGCCAGGTGCGGGCATGAGTACATCCAGGATGCGCTCATATTTGGCAGTCTGTGCCGCGGCCATCGGTGTAGGAATGACTCATCGGCTGGTGTGGATTTGCAAAGACTCGCAATCAATAGCAAACAATCGCAAATACACTCAACGCACGGGGACATATTACTCGCCCACCAAATCGCCGCGGCAACGGCTGCCTACCGCGACTGGTCATCACGCGGTGAGAGCACAACACTGGTTTCGCGGGTTGGACCCTCATTCAGCTTATGTTTTCAATATGCGGGTTCAGCCCGCATTGTGTCTTGTTCGGCCGAGATCAGAAGCGTGCGGAGGTGATAACGCATGGCGGCATTGTACGCCCGCCAAATGGCCCCGCCACGACTGGCCACCGACTTGCCTCTCCGCCGAGCTACTTTCCGCTGTCAGCGCGTCGCGGATCGCGGTACTCGCTCAATGTGGCCTAGCAGCAGCGGCGAGCGTCATGGGAAGCTGTCGAGCAAAGGGATGCCACAATGATCACTCGTTCGCAGAGCCACATGCCTCCTTGGCCTTTGATTGTCTTCACGCTCGCCTATCTCGTGGCCGCGGTCGCCGGAACCTTCGCCAGCGGCAACAAGGAATTTCTGATTTACATCACGGTGATGGTGGTGTTGATCGCGGCTGTGCTGTGGGTCGATAGGCGTGTGGACTTGAGTAACGGACTCTTGTGGTGCTTGAGCGTCTGGGGGCTGTTGCACATGGCGGGAGGACTCTTACCTGTACCCGAAAGTTGGCCGATCGATGGCGACAAGCGCGTGCTCTACAGTTGGTGGCTCGTACCGGGCAAACTCAAGTACGACCAGGTGGTGCATGCCTACGGATTCGCCTGCGCGACCTGGGGCAGTTGGCAGTGCTTGCAGATGGGGATCGCGACGCGGGCAGGCGTCGACCGATCGCAGGTGAAGCCCGCCCTCGGCTTCATGGTGCTGTGCGCGGTGGCCGGCATGGGCTTTGGCGCGCTCAACGAGGTGATCGAGTTCACAGCCATGCTGACCGTGCCGGAGACGAACGTCGGCGGCTACGTGAACACGGGTTGGGACCTGGTGTCCAACATGGTCGGCTCGTCCACCGCGGCGGTTTTCATTTGGGCATTCAGCAAGTGAAAGACAGAGATAACCGCAAAGCACTCGAAGGGCACAAAGAAATGCGAAGCTCGTCGCGAGGGTTGCTCGCTCATGCGGACATAGGCACGGTCAGCATCGTGCGGAGGCGGTCACGCAGGGGGGCTGCTACGACTGGTTGTGCTATCGGACCACCAAATCGTCAACGTAGGCGTGAAGCGCGGCGTCGCCACCGGTATGCCAGAACAACACCTGCTCATCCTTCCTGAATTTCTGTCGGCGAATAAGATCAATCAATCCGGCCAAGGCCCGACCGGCATAAACGGGATCAACCAAGATGCCCTCTGTTTGGGCCAGCAGTTTGATCGCCTCCCTTTCAGGGTCACCAACGACTCCATAGCCCTGCCCCAGATAATCGTAATGAATGGGGAAGTCATCCAACGACAGTGTCAAGCCGAGATCAAGATCGGACGACCGGCCCGCCCTGTGCGGTGTCGGCCGCAGAGCGCCAGGTGCTGCGGTAGAGCGTGCCCTCGAGCGGCAGGCGGGCGAAACGGTAGTGG
>JANNTN010000365.1:0-5319 GCA_031394445.1 Anatilimnocola sp. | reverse complement strand
GCAAATCCGCCACCGCCGCTCTCGACCTCACGCAGCGAGCGATTGCCACCGCCGAAGCCGATGCCAAAGCCTTCGCCGAAGCCCCGGCCAAGCTTTCCGCAACAGCCGCCGCGGCCAACCAGCGCCTCCAGCAGCTCACCGACGAGCTCGCCAAGGTCCAGGCCCAAGCCGAAGCCGCCGACGCCGAGCTCAAGCAATTCACCCAAGCCTACGGCCCTGCGAATGCCGCCCCGTCCAGCACGGCCCAAGTAACCTCTTCTTCCCAACCCGCTCCCGGCCGCTAATCTAATCTCTTTCCTTTCGCTCCCTCGCCGGGAACTCCCTTGCAAGCCACGCCCGATTTATCCAATCGCGTTGCCATCGTCACCGGCGGTGCCAGCGGCATCGGCCGCGCCACCGCCCTCCTCCTCGCCCAGCACGGCGCTCGCGTCTTTATCGGCGATTACCGGCTCGATCCGGGCAACGATCAAGCCTTTCAAGCCGCCCACATTCACCAGCAGCTTTGCGATGTCCGCAACAGTGACGACGTCGCTAGCCTCGTCGATCGAACCATCGCCGCCGCCGGTGGCGTGGACATCCTCGTGAACAACGCCGGCATCGTCATGGTCGGCCAAATTCCCGAAATGACCGAAGCCCAGTGGGATGCCTGCCTCGACACCAATTTCAAATCCGCCTTTCTCTTCTCCCGCCTCGTCATCCCCTACATGCAAATCCGCGGCGGCGGCTCCATCGTCAACATCTCCAGCAACGCCGGCCTCCTCCCCCGCGCCCACGACCCCATCTATTCGACCAGCAAAGGTGCCCTCAATGCCTTCACCCACAGCCTCGCCCTCTCGCACGCCCGCGACCGCATCCGCGTCAACGCCGTCTGCCCCGGCCCCGTCTCCGAAACGGGCATCATGGACGCCGATTTGGCCAAAGCCGCCGATCCCCACGCCACCGCCCAGAGAATGATCGACGCCAGCCCCCTCGCTTATGCCTACGGCCGCATGATCACCCCCCACGAAGTCGCCCAGGCCATTCTCTATCTCGTCAGCGACGCCGCCGCCATGGTCACCGGAACCTCCCTCGCCATCGACGGCGGCAAAAGCCTCGGCGTGCCGCCAAAATAACTCTGGTTTTCTGGCAGCGCAATCGCGTTCAGCGCTCACTTTCCCGCTCAATTCGCGACTCAATCTCCACCCGCCCGCTCGACTATTGCGGCGGTTGTAGGGGCTGGATATGCTCAAATCCAACGCGGGACCGCCTTCTCCTCGCGAAGGAATGCGGCACATTCTTCGATCATTCGGGAGGACCATACGATGTCGAGACCCCGATCCTTTTCGCGGTTCGGGGGCAGCCTGCACTCCGCCGCGCGTCCACCCTCGCCTCGCCCCCACGCCACTCGTGCCCGCCGCTCCTTCTTCGAATCCCTCGAGCCCCGCTACCTGCTCGCCTCCGATTGGCAAAATCCCCTCTTCGCCTCCGATGTCAACGACGACGGCTTCATCGCGGCTGACGACGTCCTCGCCGTCATCAACAATATCAACGCCAAAAAATCGCGTGCCCTCACTGCCCCCACCGACAGCAACGCGTTCTACATCGACGTCGATGGCGACAAAAACGTCGCCGCCAGCGATGTCGTATCCGTCATCAACTTTATCAACGCCACGCGTTCCGTCCTCACGGTGGACCTCAGCCTCGCCGCCGATACGGGCGAATCGGACACCGATGAACTGACGAGAGACAGCCGCATCCTCGGCGATATCACCGGCCCGCACGCCGCCATCACCACCGCAAAAATCCGCATGAACCGCGGCGGCGTGTTCAACGTCCCCGTCGATGCCAACGGCGATTTCCTCGCCACTCCCGGTGCCTGGGGACCAATCACCGACGGCCTCACGAAGGCCAAGGTTTATGTGAAGGACGCCGCCGGCGTCGTCGGCCTCAAGCACTATACCTTCCGCCTCGACACCACTCCCCCCCGCGCCCGCCACTCTCGATCTCGACCCGGCCTTCGACACCGCCCCCCTCGCCGATCGCGTCACCACCGACATCACCGTCCGCCTCAACGGCCAGCACGAGGCCAACAGCACCATCGAATTGGTCGGTGCCGCCGACGTGCCTGAATATTTCGGCAACACCCTATTCTCCTTCCCCAATTTACTGCTCGCCTCCGGCTCGACGCAATTCTCCGTCCGCTCCATCGACGCCGCGGGCAACGCCAGCGTCGGCACCTCCTCTTTTTTCCGCCCGCAAACAGATGGCATCATCCTCGACGAGCTCACCGATCGGCTCAGCCGCTACGAAGTGCCTCTCTTTTTCGACAACTTCCAGGGCACGCGCACCATCTCCTTCGACGTGGCTTCCACTTTCGATTTAACCGACGAACTCTCCGCCATCACCGACACTTTTTCGGTTTATTTGGTTAAAAACGGCACCGCCACCCTGCTCGACCGCGGAGTCAGCGAAACCACGTTATTCGCCCTTGATGAAGACGGTGCGAGCACCGCTCCCCCCGCGCCCGGCGTTTCGTTCGCAACCGGCCACGTCGTGATCGACGTCTCGCACCAATCCGGCCAAGGTGCCGCCACGCTCATTTTCGAGCTCTTCAATACCGACGGCGACGACGGCACTTCCATCACCATCACCAACCTGGTCAATTCCATCGACCCTCTGACCGAGCCTGCCTTTCAGCAACAGCGGCGCTCTCCCGCCCACGTCCCCTCGTCTCCCGCCCCGGCCAACACTTTGCAGCCCGCAATCGGTGGATTCGACGTCCTCTTCGACAACCTCCGCATCGACCCCGCCACCAACTCCGTCACTCTCGACGCCCGCTTGTTCAACCTCACCGAGGCCACCGCTGGCCGCGATGTCGAGGTCATTTTGCAAGACCTCCCCTTCGGCATGAACTTGCTCAATCGCAGCGGCGAAGTTGGTCTTGGTCCCTTCGTCAATTTCCGCAGCGCCATTCCAGAAACCGGCCTACCCGCCAACGCCTTCAGCGAGCGTCTCACCCTCCGCTTCAAGCTCTTCGACCTCAACGACTTCCAATTCACTCCCACTCTGCACGTCCTCGCCCGCTCCAGCGCCCTCGAAATTTTTGAAGACGTCTATAACAACTTCGAGTTTCAGCCCTATCGCGGCGCGATGAAAGGCCTCGCAGGCATCCTCGACACCAAGGCCGGCAACGCCTGGGACCAATCCGCTCTCTTGATCGACCGCCTCCGCGCCAGCGGCTTGGAAGCCAACTACGTCTTCGGCCGTGTCGAAGCCCCCGCCGCCGATGTCATTAATTGGCTCGGCGCAAAAACAGCCGCCGGGGCCCAGCTCATTCTGGCAAAAGCCGGCCTCAACCCAACCGCCGTCACGGAACAATCGCCCGACGGCCCCGTCACCGTCGCCTTTCAGTTCGACCACGCCTGGGTGCAAACCTTCCCCTACCTCCCCGAGGTCTCACCAGCGTTCACTGTGCAGCTCGATCCCTCCTTCAAGTTCAAAACCTATCAGCCCGGCATCCCCAACATCGGCACGCTCGTCCCCTTCAACGAAACTCAATATCTATCCGGGCAAGTTGGTCTCCAGCCGCAAGAGCTTTACGCCCAGAATGTTGCGATCTATCTGCACACAAACATGCCGGGCACCTCCCTCTCCGATGTGCCTTATATGGGCACGATCAATCAGCGCCGCTTCACCGAATTGCCCGCCGTGCTGCCCTACACCGTCCTGGGCACACCGGTCATCGCCCCGGCCATTCCGCGCCCAGAGACCCATCGCGTCCTGATGACGATCGACAACATCAAAGGCGACCCGCCCACCGGCTCGGTCCGCCTTCAATTCGAATTTTCCATGCCCGTCCACGCCCATCATCGTCTCACGGTGACGTGGAAGACTGAATCTCTGCTCCTCAAATCGCCCGAACTCCGCATCGATGGCGTCGTCGTCGCCACGGGCCTGCCGATGTTCTTCAATGAGAATGCCCATATCAGCCTGTTCGATTATCTGGCCGGCGACGACACCTTCGACGACATCTCCGCGTATGACCGCACGGTCGGCAAGGTCTTCGCCATCGCTTTCGGTGCCAATCAGATCGGGCCGGAACTTCTAGCGGCCCAGCACCAGGCCATCAACCAGGCCGGCTACGATCACCTCTCCGGCAACCCGGTCGATTTCGATCAACAGGTAGGCGCGGCCCTCGCCCTCTCGGGATATCAGTATTGGGACAATTCCGATACCGGTGAAGCTTTGGTCGCCGGCCTCACCGGGGGGCAGCGAACGTACAACTTCATCCAGAACATCCTCATCACGTTAGAATCCTCCGCCATCAGTATTTACCCGCGGCGGCCGATCATCGCGGTTCCCGACAAATTCACCCTCGATGTGCGCCAACCCGGGAATGAAACGGTCAACCTCGACGGCGATCCCGCGGTCAATCCCACTCGCCAAAGGGTCATGGATTTTCTCGGCTCGACCGAAGAGCATCATGTGTTCGAGCAGCTCTTTTTGGTCGATGCGCTCAGCGCTATCAAAGGCATCCAAATCGCTAACGAGAACGGCGTGCCGGTATATGTGATCGATCAAAGCAACCTGGAGGAAATTCTCCCGCTCCTTAGTCTGCCCCAAAGTGTAGAAGACTACATCTCCCAATTGATTACCAACGTCGGTGCCACCGTCACGACGCCGGGCAGCACGATCACCGTGGGTTCGTTTACCGGGACGACCTTTCTCACGGACAATCCTTTCCAAGCCTTGATTGACTTTAACAACGGCGGCGTTCCAACTGGCAAAGGCGGCGGCACCGGCGGCCCTCCTGAGTGCGAATGCCTAATCGCCGAAGACATGAGCCCTGCAGACTGGAAACGCACGCCGCCTCGCAGCACGGGCGACTCCGAATTTATCGGCGTCCTGATTCGAGTGCCCGATCCGGAACCACCTCCCGCCGGCGGCGACCTCATCAAGGGCCTTTCCCCCGCCGGTCCCGACAACGTCCCCGCCCCCAAAGCCGAATCGCAAGGAGTCCGCGGCTACGACGGCAGCCTCGTCCGCGAAGCCAACGACGTCGATCTCCCCAACATCGGCGCTCCCCTCATCTTCACCCGCACCTACGACTCCGGCCGCGAGCCCACCAATGGTGAGGAGCCAGAAGACGTCGGCTTCGGCACCGGTTGGACGCACACGTATTCACATCACCTGACTTTTGATCCACTTCCCAACTGGGTTACCGATACGGGACGGAAATATGTGTTTCAGGCCGATTTGAGGACGCCCGAAGACGATTTCCTGTCGCCGTTCCTGTCGGGGAAGCTTGTCAGAATCGAGAACGAAAACGAAGAAGTCTTC
>JANNTN010000814.1:0-19756 GCA_031394445.1 Anatilimnocola sp. | reverse complement strand
TGGATGGCGGGCGTGGTGCTGCCGAGCCTGGTGCTGTTTGGCCTGATGGCGATCCCGTATATCGATTTCAACAAAACGGGGAACGGGTATTTCACGATCGACCAGCGGAAGTTTGCGTATGTGATGTTTCAGTTTGGTTTTTTGGTGCTGTGGGTGACGCTGATCGTGATGGGCACGTTTTTGCGGGGGCCGAACTGGAACTTTTTTGGGCCGTATGAATTATGGGACGCGCATAAGGTCGAGGCGCTGAACAACCGCGATCTTTCCGAGTTTTTCTGGGTCGATCTGATGCGATCGAGCCGGCCGCGCGCGCCGGAAGGATCGAGCGATATGGCGAAGATCGGCTATGCGGTGTTCAAGGAGTCGCCGGGCATTTTGCTGACGATTGGTTATTTCACGATCGTGCCGCCGTTGCTCGTGGTGATGAGCCGGTTCTTTCAGCAGTTGTTTATCCGGATGGGCTTTTTGCGATACATGGTGATGACGAACTTGTTGCTATTCATGGCGCTGTTGCCCATCAAGATGTTGCTGCGGTGGACGGTGAATTTGAAGTATTTCATTTCGCTGCCGGAGTACATGCTGAATCTTTAGAGGTCGGATAGTGAGTGGTGAGTAGGTGAGTGGTAGAACTCGTTGGATGTGAGATATGCCAGCTACGGAAACAACTTGGCGCGATACAGGGCGGCTGCACCAGATTTTTGCGGTGACAGGGGTGCTGCTGACGATCGGCACGGTGTGGATGTTCTGGAAGGACCATGCGCGGACCTGGAAGACGTATCAGGTCAATGCCCTCAACGTCGATCAGAAGGTCAATGAACTGCGGCAGCAGCAGTATGAAACGGGCACGGCGGTTGTCGAGCATGATGCGCGGGCGCGCGAGCTGGCGGAAGTGAAAGCCCGGCCGATCGACGAGGCAGTGCTCAAGAAGTTCAAGGCCAGCGCGGATGAGTTGGATGGAACGCTGACGCGGTGGCAAAATGCCGGGCACCCTTATAGCCGGGTTTCGTTCGATAAAGTTTGGATCGATCGCGAGGCCCAGACGCTAACCGATCTGTCGGTAAAAGCGAAGGATGCGAGGAAAGTGGCCGTTGACACGGAGAAAGCCGCGGAGAAGGCGCTGACCGTATTGCAAGCCAAACCGACGGATGAGGATCTGAAAAAAGCTTACGCAGCCGCCGAGAAGGTGTTTCGAGAAGCGGACAGGGCCGCAACGGATGCGGAAGCAGCGGCGGCCAAGGTGCGGGCGAGCCTGGTGACCGAATTTCAGCGGATTGTGGATGACGCGCGGATTCGTGAAGACAAGGCGCTGGGCATCCGCAAGTTTAAGAACGGAAAAATCGATGCGGCGAAGGCCAATGTCGATATCGCGATTCGCGACAATTTGTCGGAAGACCGCAAAGTCCGCGAGGAAAAAGTACATGAGCTGATGGGGGACATGGCTCACCCGGATGAAGATGCAGACCAGGGGAAAGATACCTTTGCGGCGCTGAACGAGATTTATCAAACGATCAGCAAGTCGCGAAAGGATTTGGAGAAGGCGCTGAAGCTGATTACGGCGGATGCGGAAGCGGCCCAGAAACGTTACGAAGAGAGCCTGGCGGAACTCGAGCGGCTGAAAAAGCAGGAGCAGGATCGCGAGGAGAAATTCGTCTCGGTCTATGACTATTGGCCGTTCGTGTTGGGCAAGAAGATTTTGACGCTGCCGATTTTGGATGCGTTTGGATCGCCGCGCAAGATTGAAAATCTGTGGAGCGACGGACTGACGCAGAATTACAACTTCAGCTATGTGCGGCGGTTCGATCGCTGCACTACTTGCCATCAATCTTTGGCGAAGACGTTGCCCGGCACGTCAACCACTCCGGCTTTCGTGCATGAAGAGCTGTTGGATTTTGTGATTGTGCCGCCGGGCAAGGATACGCCGCCAAAGCTGCGATTGGACGAGCAGGGGAATGAAATTCCGTTGACGTTGGAAGATTGGCTAGGCTTGAAGCTGTCTAACGAGGGGTTGCTGAATCCAGACGATGTGACTGTCGGCATGGTGATGCCAAAGTCGCCGGCGGCCAAGGCACAGGTGAGCGATCGAATTCCGTCGAACAGGCAAGCGACAGGGTTGGAATTTCGGAAGCAAGTGGCACAGATTGTTTCGCCGCCAGGCGAGAGTGACAATTTGTTTCCGGTTCTTCCCGGCTTGATGCTAGGGGATGTGATTACCGAGATAAACGGCGATCCGTTGCCGACGAGCGGCAGCAATCGCGGCCCGGCGGACATCGCGCGGTGGCTAAAGGGTTTGTCGGAATCGGGTCAGCCGATCAATGTGAAGGTGCGGCGTGGAATGCCCAATCCTTACGTTTCGCATCCGCGGATGGATTTGTATCTCTCGGATGCCAGTCCGCACCGGATGCAGACGTTTGCATGCACGATTTGCCACGATGGGCAGGGGAGTTCAACGTCGTTTGAATGGGCTTCGCACGCACCCAATTCAACTTTGGAAATGGAACGGTGGCACGACGAATATGGCTGGTTCGACAATCCGCACTGGATTTATCCGATGTACGCGAAGCGCTTTGCCGAAGCGTCGTGCATCAAGTGCCATCACGACGTGGTCGAACTGGAGCCGAGCGAGAAGTTTCCGGACGCGCCGGCAGCAAAGGTGACACATGGCTATCACTTGATTCGCAAATATGGCTGCTACGGCTGCCATGAAGTGAATGGGTATGATGGGCCGACGCGGCGAGTGGGACCAGATTTACGCTCGGAGCCGAACTACTTCGCCGTGGCGCAGCAGATCGAAGCGGAATTAGTCGCGGCAAAAGGGCAGGGGGCCGAGGCAGCTACAGGGTGGAGGGAACTGCTGGGCAGTCTGCCGCGGCAAGTGACGGATCATCCCGAGGACAACGGCGCGCGTTTGAAGCTCAAGGGCACGATTGACGAGCGCATCGCAGCGGCGGGCAAGGAAGTAACATTGCTCGATAAGTCGTTGTCGAACTTATCGAACATGCTCAAGGACGTGGAAGCACCGGGTGCGCTGCGGCGGCCGGGGCCGAGTTTGCGATTTATTGGCCAGAAGGCTGACCCGGCATTTTTGTATGACTGGATTGCCGATCCACAACACTTCCGCCCGACGACGCGGATGCCGAAATTCTTTGGCTTGTGGGGTCATTTGAAGGACGGTGACGGCCACATGGTGGATGAGAAGGCCCCGAAGCTGGAGCCGGTCGAGATTCGCGGCTTGTTGGCATATTTCGACTCGTATAAAGTGATGCAGAAGTTTGAGCCGGAGGCGCGGCCGACTGGAATCAGTCAGTGGACGGCGGAAGAGCAACTCAATCGCGGCAAGATGCTGTTTCAGACGCGCGGCTGCCTGGCGTGCCACAATCACAGTGACTTCCCAGAGGTGCAGAAGTATCGCAATCCGGAAGAGATCGTGCAGGGGCCGGATTTGTCGGGGATCGGGACAAAATTTGCCAAGGATCGCAATCCGGTTGGTCCCGATTGGCTGTATAGCTGGATCAAGAATCCGACGCGTTATCACGCACGGACGGTGATGCCGAACCTGTTCCTCGTGCCGGACAAAGATTTGGGCGCGGACGCGAACAACCCTGCCGATGACAAGTGGTTCGACCCGGCTGACGATATTGTGGCTTACCTGCTGTCGTCGAAGTCGGACTGGCAACCCATTGAAGCGGCGGTGGCGGCGCAGAAGCCTATTGACGACCTCGCGGACGATTCGGATTTAAAGGCGTTGGTTCTGGAGTATCTGAACGAGGCGTTTTACAAAGACACGGCGGATGATGTTTATTTGAATGGCATCAAGCCAGAATTGGAAAGCGAACTGAAGGGCGCGGAGAAGGATTTGATCGTTCAGCCCGGCAGAGACTTGTCGAATGCTCAACGGTTGAAGTACATCGGCCGGAAGACAATCTCGAAGTATGGCTGCTTCGGTTGCCACGATATTCCGGGCTTTGAGGACGCGAAGCCAATTGGCACGGGCCTCGCCGATTGGGGCCGCAAGGACTCGGCGAAGCTGGCTTTTGAGCACATCGCGCATTACATCGAGCATGGCCACGGGCATGCTGCAGGTCATGGCAAGAAAGCAGACGCGGATAGCCACGCAGCACTGGAAACACCCGCAGCCGCGAAGCATGTGGAAGAGAATGAAGAATTCAAGAGCTTCTACACTCACGCGTTGGAAGCGGGCAATCGCATCGGCTTCATTTATCAGAAACTGAAGGAGCCGCGGAGCTACGACTACGACAAGACAGAAAACAAGCGATATAACGAACGTCTGAGGATGCCGCAATTCCCGTTTACTTCGGAGGAGCGGGAGGCGGTCATTACGTTTGTGATCGGCTTGGTGGCCGATCCGCCACAGCCAAAATACATCTATAAGGCGCGCGATCGGCAGGCAGCGTTGGTCGCCGGCCGGCAAGTGCTGGAGAAATACAACTGCGGCGGCTGCCACATCTTGGGAGTAGAAAAATGGCAGATCAGTTATGCACCGGGCGAGATGGGTGAGCGGCCTGAGCCGCCGGCTTATCCGTTTTTGAACAAGCACTTCAGCGCTCAAGAATTGGCGAACGCAACGAAGACCGACAAACGGGGTGATTTGCACGCGACACTGTTTGGGCTGCCGCCGACGGAGAAGGACGACGGCTTGCCGGTCGTCACAGATTTGGATGGCTCGAAACTCGATAGTGGCTCGCCCTATGCCGAACGAGAGCTGAAATTCGGGTTGGATTTGTATCAGCCGGCAATTGTGGATGGCAGTGCCTATCAGACGGGGCAGCAGCCCGTGTTTGCGTCTGGCCCGCAGATCGAGGCACGTTATCCGACGTGGGGCGGCGCACTTACGAAGTATTTGATGCCGGTGGTGACCGAAATTGAGCGGAAGTCGAACGCCAATGCGTCGGGCTCGGAAG
The DNA here is from genome assembly GCA_031394445.1 of Anatilimnocola sp. Lineage (GTDB taxonomy): Bacteria > Planctomycetota > Planctomycetia > Pirellulales > Pirellulaceae > CAYLLN01. Next base: position 14,837 of record JANNTN010000814.1, on the reverse strand, counting down.
CTTATGGTTGGTTGCCGCCGCCGCTGGCGGGTGAAGGGGACAAGGTGCAGACGGCTTGGCTACATGACTTCCTATTGGAACCGTATGCGATTCGGCCGTCGGTGTTTTTGCGGATGCCGAAATTCAATATGTCCAGTACCGAAGCGACGGCATTGGCGAATTATTTTGCGGCGGTCGATAACGCAGAATTTCCTTATGCGGATGCGGGTAGTCGCGATCGGGCGAGGCTGGCGGATTTGGAAGCACAATATGTAACACGTGCAAAAGAGGCCAGAGGTCAGACGTCAGAGGTCGGCAAGAGCACCGCGCCGCCGGAAATGCAGCGATTAGATGACGCGATGAAGATCGTGGTAAACGGCAACTTTTGCGTGAAGTGTCACATCGTGGGTGATTTCTCGCCGGCCGGTGGCAATCGAGCCAAGGCACCACAGTTGGCCGACGTGTATCGGCGATTGCGACCCGACTATGTACGAGATTGGATCGCCAACCCAAAGATGATTTTGCCTTATACGTCGATGCCGGTGAACATTCCGTATCAGGAGCCGCCGGCGGTGCTCTCACAACTTTATCACGGTACGAACGTGGAACAGGTGCAAGCTCTGACCGACTTACTGATGAACTACGACCAGTACACGCGGCAAAGCACAAAGATTGCCGATCGTGTGCAGCCCGTGCCCACGGGAGCAGCAGCCCCAGCAACCGGCAGCGGATCGAACTAAATATAAACACATAGTGACGGGAGCTCTCATTGACAGGAGATAAGGATATGCAAAAGCAAGCTTTGTTCGTGGCGATTATTGCCGCGTGGGCCGGAGTGGCCTCGGCTCAAGAGTGGGGCGATCTGACGGGGACGTTTGTGTTCAAAGGAGCGGCCCCGACGGCCGCCAAGATCAACGTCGATAAAGACCCGCAGTTTTGCGGGCTGCATCCGCTCGTCGATGAGGCGGTGGTCGTGAACAAGGAGAACGGTGGGTTGGCGAATGTCGCGGTGTATCTCATGGACGCGACGAAGCCAAAAATTCACCCGGATTACGACAAGGAAGCGAAGGCCGAGATCGTTGTCGATAATCAGAATTGCCGGTTTGAGCCGCACATGCTGGGAATTCGCACGGGGCAGACGCTGCTGATTGGCAATAAGGATCCGATTGGGCACAACACGAAGGCTGATTTCTTTGGCAATACGCCGTTTAACGATCTGATTCCAGCCGGTGGCTCGCTGAAGAAGACCTTTGCCAAGGCGGAAGCCACGCCGAGCGATCTGACGTGCAGCATCCATCCGTGGATGAAAGCGCGGCTGCTCATTCGAGAAGACCCTTACTTTGCCGTGAGCGACAAGGACGGCAAGTTCATGATCAAGAATTTGCCCGCGGGCGAGCACACGTTTGTCGTGTGGAGCAATAAGTTCATTTCCGCCCCGATTGTGGACGGCAAGGCGGCAACTTGGGCCCGCGGCCGCGTGAAGATGACCATCAAGGCGGGCACGAATCCACTGGGCAAGGTGGAAGTGACGCCGTAGCAGGCAATGACCAATGACCAAGCACCAAGGATTAAACATTTTCGCGAAGATCGGCTGGCTGGCTGTAGCGGCCGTGCTCATAAGTGGCTGCGCGCGAAAGTTGCCACCAGCGGCTAATGTACAGGAATCAAACGTCAAGGCATTGCAGACCGCGTTCAGCGGCGCGAGCGAGACGGCAGTAACCGCCGCAGTGGTTGCGGAGCCGACGGGCTGGGCAACATTGAAGGGCACGTTCAAGTTGAACGGAGCGCCACCACCGCCGACGCCGCTGTCGATCACGAAAGATGACGATGTTTGTGCGCCGGGCGGCAAGCAGGTGGTCAGCGAGGAGCTGTTGGTCGATTCAAATGGCGGCATCAAGGACGTTGTGATTTATCTAACAGGGCCGACGAAATTTCCCGTTGGTGACCCGAAGTGGGAACACTCCGACTATGCCGCAAAAGCCAATGCGATGCTGGACTTTGACCAAAAATACTGCGTCTTTCTGACGCCAATGTTTGCCATGCGGTCGAAACAGAAAGCGAAGATCCTGAATAGCGATTCAGTCGCGCACAATACCAACATTCAAGGTGGCAACAGAGCGGTTTCAATCAACCCCATGATTCCCGAGAATTCCAACGCCACTTATGAGCCTGGTGGCGAATCTTCAGAACCGTTCGGCGTGTCATGTTCCATTCACCCCTGGATGTCGGCGAAGATGATCGTGCGCGATAGTCCGTATTTCGCGGTAACCAAGCCTGATGGTTCGTTTGAAATTGCCAATGTGCCCGCGGGCGTGCCGCTGGAATTTCGCGTGTGGCAGGCGAAGGCGAAGTTCCTACAAGACGTGAATATCGGTGGCAAGGCAGAGAAATGGGGCAAGGGGCGGATGAAGATCACGCTGCAGCCGGGGGAAGAGAAGGAACTGAAGGTGGTTGTTGATGCAGGGGTGTTTAAGTAGAGGTTAGGTGTGAGTGATTGGAAGTCGGAATTGAAATAAAGAACTGAGATCACTGTCGTACTTGGTAGATACAGGAAATGTCAAAACGGACAAATAAAGAGTGGTTAGGGATAGGTGCGGTGCTCACCCTGGCTACCGTGGCAGGTTGCGGCGCGCCGGAGGCGGAGTTTCGCCGGTACGAGACATTTGCGCACAAGGTCGCAAAAAATGCCGGGTTGGAGAAGGGATTCACACGCGATCAATTGCAGGGCCTCGATGAGACGATGCAGGCGCTGTTCGGCACGCCCGATCAGCCGACGTTGCCAGCAGTCGAAGGCATCGAGATGGGCAAGATCGTGAACAGCTCGCGGGTGACAATGGCCGCGGGACCGGTGTGGAGTGACGAGAAAGGGACTTCTCAGGGACTGTATCGCGAACATTGTGCCCACTGCCACGGAATCACGGGTGACGGGGCCGGCCCGACGGCAGTTTTTTTGAATCCGTATCCGCGTGATTATCGCAAGGGCCAGTTTAAATTCAAATCGACGCCCGTGGGGCAGAAGCCGACGCACGCCGACCTGAAGAAGATTGTTGTCGAAGGGGTCGCGGGCACGGCGATGCCGTCGTTCAAGTTGCTGCCCGATTTGGAAGTGGAAGCATTGGTCGATTACGTGAAGTACTTGAGCATCCGTGGCGAAGTGGAGCGGGGATTGCTGGATAAGACCACGAATTTGGAAGGGACCGATCGGCTGGTCAACGTGTTAGATAAGAAGGCCGGCGAGAAAGATAAGGCAAAGCAGCAAGAGCAAGTGGCCGACGTTAAGGGCGTCGTGAAGGAGGTGTTGGAGAAGTGGGACGGTGCTGCTGGCGCGGTAACGCAGATTCCGCAGCGGCCGGAGATGACGAAAGAGCAAATGGCCGAGTCGGTGAAGCACGGTCGGGAGTTGTTTTTTGGCACGATTGCCAACTGCGTTAAGTGTCACGGCGATTCGGCCCTCGGCGATGGACAGTTGACGGACTACGACGAGTGGGCCAAAGAGTTCATCACGGACGGAAAAAATCCCAAAGTCGTTTCAACGTATGTGTCGCTGGGCTTGTTGCCGCCGCGGACGATTCGGCCCCGCAATTTACGGTTGGGCGTGTTTCGCGGAGGTCTGCGGCCGATCGATATCTACTGGCGGATTATGAACGGCATCGAAGGTACGCCAATGCCGGCTCTGGCAACCAACATTCGTAAGCCGGAAGATCCGCCGGAAGCGAAAAAGCTGAACCCGGAAGAAATTTGGGACTTGGTGAATTACGTGCAGTCGCTGCCTTACGAAAAGATTAATAACGCGCTGGAAGCTTATCGCGAGGCGGAGAATATTCGCGAGCGCGGGCTATAGAACGAACCCCCGAACGCATGGGCCGCGGGGAGGAGATCAATTGTGGGAAGGTTTTGGAGTTTGCTGTTTTTGATGGTGCCGGTATTCGGCGTCGGCGTCTTCGTGTGGGCGATGGCCGGGTGGTGGCCGATGCGCGGGCACTGGCTGCCGGAAAACATCAACGCTCACGGCGGCGTGATCGATAGCCTGTTCATGTTCATTCTGGTGCTGACCGGTGTGATTTTTATCGGCACGACGCTGGTGATGTTTTGGTTCATGTGGCGCTACGACGCGGCGGCAAACAGCGATCGCGTGGCGTATTCACACGGTAGCCACACACTGGAAGTAGTGTGGTCGATTTTGCCGGCAGCGACCCTGGTGTTCATTGCCATTTATCAGATGAACGCCTGGGCCGACGCGAAGATGCGGCGACCCAAGCTGGCGGATGGAAATCTGAAGCCGCCCGTGGCGGAAATCACGGGGCGGCAGTTCGAATGGCGGATTCGCTATGCGGGTGAAGATGGTGACGTGGGAACTGCGGACGACATTCAAATCGTCAACGATCTGCACCTGCCGGTGAATGAGGAGATTGTGCTATCGATCAAGAGTGCGGACGTGCTGCACAGCTTTTTCCTGCCGAATATGCGAGTGAAGCAGGATGTCGTGCCCGGCATGAAGCAGTATGTCTGGTTTCAGCCGACGAAGATGGGCGTGTACGACATTGTGTGTGCCGAGCTCTGCGGCTGGGGCCACTACAAGATGCGGGGCCGCTTGACGATTGAATCGCGCGAGAAATTCGATGCCTGGCTCGCGCAAAAGTATGGCGAGCAAAATCAGGCGACGTTTACGCCGCCGCCGGCGCAGTCGGAGTGAGGTCCAGAGATCAGAGGTCGGAAGTTAGCGGTTAGAGTAAGGATTGTTGTTATGAGTGCGGTTAGTTTGCCAGTCCATCACGAAGCGCAGGGCGATCAGGGGATGAGCGCCAGGCAATTCATTAATGCGTATGTGTTCTCCCTCGATCATAAGATCATCGGTCTGCAGTTCTTGTTCTCGACGCTGCTGTGGTTTCTCGTCGGCGGCTTGCTCGCTTTGGGTATTCGATGGCAATTGGCTTGGCCCTGGAGCAGTATGCCGGTGATTGGGCCGATGCTGTTTTCCGGTGAAGGCGGACAAATTTCCCCCGAGTTTTACACGACGCTGTTCACGATGCACGCGACGGTGATGATTTTTTTCGTGATCATTCCGATTCTGGCTGGTGCATTCGGCAACTACTTGATTCCGCTAATGATCGGCGCGGACGACATGGCGTTTCCGACGCTGAATATGCTGAGCTACTGGTTCATGTGGCCAGCGTTTATTTGCATTGGCTTGTCCTTTTTGTGGCCGCCCTATGGAGCGGGGGGAGGCTGGACGAGTTATCCGCCACTCTCGGCAATGCCCGAGGCGGCACCGGGGAGTGCCTGGGCCCAGACAATGTGGCTGCTCGGCGTAACGTGCGTCGGTATCTCGTCGATGCTCGGTTCGGTCAATTACATGACGACGATCATTCAGATGCGCGCCCCGGGCATGACGATGTTTCGCTTGCCGATGACGATTTGGGGCATGTTTATCACGGCCATCTTGCAGGCGTTTGCCTTACCAGTGCTCACTGCAGCAGGTTTCATGCAACTGATGGATCGCATGCTTGGCACGGGCTTCTTCCTGCCGGAAGGTTTGGTCGTCAACAATTCAGCGATGGCGTCGGGCGGCGGGCAGCCGATTTTGTGGCAGCACCTATTTTGGTTTTATTCGCATCCCGCCGTGTACATCATGATTTTGCCGGCGATGGGTATGGTGAGCGATATCATTGCCTGCTTTGCGCGGAAACCGCTGTTTGGCTATAAGCCGATGGTGTATTCGATCAGCGGCATCGCGGGGTTGGGGTTCATCGTGTGGGGTCACCACATGTTTGTGTCGGGCATGAACCCGCTCTTGGGCATGACGTTCATGGTGAGCACGATGATGATCGCGCTGCCCAGCGCGGTGAAGACATTTAATTGGCTCGGAACGATCTGGGGGGGCAAGATTCAATACACCACGCCGATGCTGTTCGCACTGTCGTTTGTGTCGATGTTTATCATTGGCGGCTTGTCGGGAATTTTTATGGCCGCGACGCCCGTTGATATCTTCATTCACGACACGTACTTCATCGTCGCGCACTTTCATTACGTCTTGTTCGCGGGAACAGCGATGGCCGTCTTTGGGGCGATCTATTTCTGGTATCCAAAGATGTTCGGCCGAATGATGGACGAAACGCTCGGCAAGATTCACTTCTTCCTGACGTTTATCTTTCTCAACGGCACGTTTTACACGATGCACATTTTGGGAGCTGTCGGCTTTCCGCGACGGTTGGCCGATCCGTATGACTACGAGACGTTCAAGCACCTGCTGCCGATGAACCAGTTCATGAGCGTGTGCGCGATCTTGATGGTCGCGACGCAGGTGATCTTTGCTTACAACTTCATCCGTAGCATGTTTTTTGGCACGCCCGTGGGGCGGAATCCGTGGGGTGCGAATAGTTTGGAGTGGTTTGCTCCGAGCCCGCCGGGTCACGGCAATTTCGATAAGCAGCCAATCGTGTATCGCGGGCCGTATGAATATGGCTCGCCGGAAGTCGATACCGAGAACTATCCGCAATGGATTCCACCACCGAGCGATCTCAAGCGGATTCAGAAGCCGGGACATCACTAATCGACTGCGTTCTGGCAAATCTGATGAGTTCGATCGCACCAACTCGACCGTCTCCCTGGCCACATCGGCTGGCGGTGGCGCTTGCGCTGGTGACGTTTCCTTTGATCTGGGTCGGCGGGCTCGTCACGACATATGACGCGGGGATGGCAGTTCCCGATTGGCCGGGAACTTACGGCTATAACTTGCTTCGATATCCGTGGCAGACTTGGCTGGCCGGGCCTTGGGACTTATTCATTGAGCATGGCCACCGGTTGCTTGGTGCGAGCGCGGGCCTGTTGGCCATAGCGGTGTTGGTAGCGGTATTGGTGACCGATGGGCGACGGTGGCCAGTTGTGGCGGCTTGCGGCGCTTTGGGCTTAGTGATTTTTCAAGGGGCCTTGGGTGGGGCGCGAGTGCTGCTCGATGCCCGTTTGGTGGCGATGTTGCACGGCTGCGTAGGGCCGCTGTTCTTTGCTTATTTGGCGGGATTAGTGGTGGTGACCTCGCAATGGTGGAACAAAGCAGAACTGCTTTCATCGGCGGGTGGGCAGCGTTTGACCCGCGCGGCTTGGACGACGGCGGTAATCGTTTATTTGCAATTGGTCTTGGGCGCGGTGGTGCGGCATGTACCGCCGACTGCCGCTCCGGGGATTTTTCGGGCGGCGCTGGTTTGTCATTTGGTCCTGGCCGCGGCTTTGGTGGGCCATATTTTGATGATCGCCGTGCGGGCCCGGCGGTTGCCACGCGAGGCAAGCAGCTTGCAGGCACTGGGATGGCTCGAAACGGCGTTGATCGGCGGGCAAGTTTTGCTGGGTTTGGCAACGTATGTGGCCAAGTATGCATTCCCGGCTTGGCTGGGTGATTATGCGTTTGCGGCCGGGTATGTCGTCGAGGAAAAGAGCCTGTTTCAATCGTTGGTGACAACGGCACATGTGGCGAATGGTTCTTTGATCTTGTTTGTCGCGACGGTGTTGGCGGTCCGTTCTACGCGTCTTTTTTGTCGAGACGCCATTGAGCGAGTCGGCGCGAAGCTTGGCGAGCCGAAAATGATAACTGCTCAGTGGAGGACCGCATGAGCGCTTCCACGATTGTCATTTCGCAGCCCAAAGTGGCGCTGCTCAGCCGCGTTTGCGACTATATCGAGCTCACCAAGCCGCGAATTGCCGTACTGGAACTGGTGGTTGTGCTGGCGGCTGGAGTGGTCGCGACGTGGGGCCAACCCGCACCGGGACTGTTGGCTCACGCGATGCTGGGAACGCTGTTGGTGGCGGCTAGTGCTAGCGCGGCGAACCAGTGGGTGGAACGACGGCAGGACGCGCGGATGACACGCACGGCGCAGCGACCGCTCGTTTGTGGCCGGCTAAGTGGTACCGAGGCCATCGCTTTCACAGTGATTTGCTTGGCTGCTGGAACGCTAGAACTGGCGTGTTTTACGAATTGGACCGCCGCCAGCCTGGCGGTGTTGACTTGGGTTGCATACGTAATCATCTATACGCCCCTGAAGGTAATTTCGCCGATCAACACGGCGATTGGCGCGGTGTCTGGTGCGTTGCCGGTGTTGATTGGCTGGACGGCAATGGGGAGCGAGATTGACAGCCGGGCCATGGCGTTGTTCCTCGTGCTGTTCTTGTGGCAATTTCCGCATTTCATGGCGATTGCTTGGCTGTATCGTCGCGATTATGCCCAGGCGGGTTATCAGATGCTGACGGTTGTCGATTCCACGGGCGATAGGGCAGGGCAGGGCGGCAATCGGTGATTGCGGCGCTGGCGCTAATTCCGATCAGCATCTTGCCCGTGCTGGCCGCGCCTGGCATGGGCAGCCTGTTGTATGCGTTACTGGCTGGCTTGCTCGGCTTTGGGCAGCTTGTCATCGCTGCGTGGTTTTGGCAGCAGCCCAACGACTTACGGGCGAGAATGCTCCTGCGAGCTTCGCTCGTGTATCTGCCGACGGTGTTGGTGACGCTGATGCTCGTGCCGTGGATTTAGAGCCTTACAGAATTTAAAAAGAACCAAGAACTGAAGATTTGAAGAACTGAATATGTCACACGATCACGGACATGGGCACGTCACGCTGCACTATCAGCCGGCGTTGCCACTCAGTCGAGGCAAGCTTTGCTTGTGGCTGTTTCTCTCGACGGAAATCATGTTTTTCGCCGGATTGATTGCTACGTATATCGTGCTGCGGTTTGGTGCCCCGCAGTGGCCGACGCCGCACGAAGTGCATTTGCAGGAATATGTCGGCGCATTCAACACGTTCGTGCTGATTTGCTCCAGCGTGACGATCGTGCTGGGACTGGAAGCCGCGAAGCAAAATCAGGCGGGCCTGGCCAAGTTTTGGATGGTGCTGACGTTTGTACTGGGGTCGGTGTTCCTCGGCGTGAAGGGATACGAATACGACCAGAAGTTCAAGCACGGCATCTATCCCACCAAGCCGCACAGCCGGATCTATGAAAAGCCAGATTTGTATTACGTGCAGGGAGTGCGGTTGAGCCTGGCCGCGCAGCGCGACGCGCTGGTTGCGAAGCAAGGCCAGCTTCAGCAGCAGAGCAAGACCTTGAATGAAGGCGATACGCACCGGCTGGCACTGCTTAATAATTTGCTGACGAATCTGGTGCAGTGGACCGAACTGAAGGCGGTGCGCGACATTCCTGACGACGATCAGCTCGGCCGCCGGTTGGCGATCGACAAGATGGCCAAGGGTATTTACCCGCATTGGGTACTGGGCAAGGAAGGTCATGAGGCGGAGCTTCTGTATCTCGGCTCGCTCGATAAAGAAAAAGAGCAGATCGAACTCGCGCTGAGCGTTATGGAGCAAAAGCACAGCGACTTGCAAAAAGAGCATGATGCGAAGCGGAGTGAATTGGAACGATTGAAGCAGGTTCAATTGCCCCGAGCCGCGAACGTGCTGCCAAATAACAACCTCGACGCACGTTTTGTGGCAATGCAAAATCAACCGGCTGCTCCTGCAGCAAGCGGTGAGCAACAAACGAAGCTGCTGGCCGAGATGGGAAGGCTCAATGAGAAAATCCAAACGTCAGAAGCTGAAATTAAGCGATTTCAGGGCCGTTCGAAGCTGCTCGACGTGCTGAAAGCAGAGCCGCATGGCCTGGCTGAAAAGCATCCTGAACTGCAACTGCCGATGGTGATTCCCAGCGGCAACATGTGGGCGAGCACCTATTTTTTGATGACCGGCTTCCACGCCATTCACGTGCTGATTGGTCTGATCGCGTTCGCGCTGGTGCTGCTGTACACCTTGGATCACACCAAAGCGCACATTTTGGAAAATGTTGGCTTGTATTGGCACTTTGTCGATCTGGTTTGGATTTTCCTGTTTCCGCTGCTGTATTTGTTCTAGGACTGTGACGGCTGATAACTGGCCACTGACAACTGACAACCTCATGACTGAACATCATCACTCCGATTCCGACCACGGACATGGCTCCCCTGGTGACGGTCACGAACACGCGCATGGCGGCGTGGGCAAGTACGTTATGGTGTTCATCGCACTGTGCGTGTTGACGGCAATTTCGTTCGCGGTCGGCAGTAGCGAGCATCTCAGGCACAACTTGCCTGGTACGATGTGGGCCATGATGATGGCGGTATCGTGCGCCAAGGCGATGCTCGTGATCTTGTTTTTCATGCACATGCTGTGGGAAGCCAACTGGAAATACGTTTTGACGATTCCGGCCAGCATGATGAGCCTGTTTCTGTTGCTGATGTTGATTCCCGATGTGGGCCGGCGCATGGATCGCTATGCCGAGGAGCGCTGGCTGTATGCGGCGGAACCGAGGGCCGCTTCCCGGGCACCAGCAGCGGACCACGGAACACCGGCGGCCGGTGAACACGAACATTCCGACCACGCCAGCGGCGCGGCGAAGCACTGAGCACGACGTGACGCCGGCGATTGATATTTCAGGTGTCGGCTATGCGTATGGATCGCGACAGGCGCTGGTCGATTTGTCGCTTGATATTCGGCCCGGCGAGTTGTTTGCCGTGCTCGGCCCAAACGGTGGTGGCAAATCTACCCTGTTTCGCCTGCTCTCCACGCTTATTCCACTGCAAGCAGGCGCAGTGACGATGCTCGGGCACGATTTGAAGAGTGAGGCGAGCGCCATTCGCCGCTTGATCGGCGTGGTGTTTCAGGCTCCGAGCCTCGATCGCAAGCTCACAGTCGCGGAGAACATCCGGTTGCAAGCCGCGCTGTATGGACTCGGCGGCGGAGAGTTGGCCAAGCGACTGGACGAACTGCTCGATCATTTCTCGCTCCGCGACCGGGCGAATGAACTGACGGAGAAGCTTTCGGGCGGCCTGAGGCGGCGGGTGGAGTTGGCAAAGGGCATGGTGCATGAGCCTCGTTTGCTTTTGTTGGATGAGCCAAGCACGGGTCTCGATCCGGCAGCGCGGAGCGACCTGTGGCAGTATTTGCGACATCTAAAGTCGGCACAAAACACGACGATCGTGCTGACGACCCATTACTTGGATGAAGCCGACGGGGCCGACCGTCTGGCCATTCTGAATGAAGGCAAATTGGTGGCGTTGGGTGAGCCGGATGCATTGCGTTCGCAAGTTGGCGGCGACTCGATCACGATCGAGACAGCGGAGCCCGCGTCATTAGCGGCGGCGATCCAACAATCGCTGTCGCTGGCAGCGTGCGTCGTCGAGAATGCGGTGCGACTCGAAGTTCCCGACGGCCACAAGTGGGTCGCGCGGCTCGTTGAGGCTTTTCCGAGCGAAATAAATGCGATTCGCTTGGGGCGACCGACGCTGGAAGATGTGTTCATCGCGCGGACGGGACATCGATTTTGGAAGGAACGGAATTGATGCATACGCCGCTGAAGGCTAATGCGATGACAGCCGCGGGCGCGCTGGCCTGGCGCGAAATAGTAAGGTATTTTCGCCAACGCAATCGAATTGTGGGCTCGATCGGCACGCCGTTGGTATTTTGGCTGTTGTTTGGGGCGGGATTGTCGAGTTCGTTTCGTGTCGATGCAGGGGCAGAGTCGCAAAATTTTCTGCGGTACTTCTTTCCCGGCAGCTTGCTGTTGATCGTACTGTTCACGGCTATCTTCTCCTCGATTTCGATCATTGAGGATCGTCGCGAGGGCTTTTTGCAGGGGGTTCTGGTCTCGCCGATACCTCGCTGGTCGATGATTCTGGGCAAGGTTCTGGGTGGCACGGTCGTGGCCGTTGCGCAGGGGCTGATTTTTCTGCTGCTGGGTTTGACGCTGCCGATTGTTTTGTCGCCGCTGCGGGCGGTGGAGTTGGTGTTGTTCTTGTTTGTGGCCTCTTTGGCCATTACGAGCCTGGGAACTTTTTTCGCGTGGAAGACAGACAGCACGCAGGGGTTTCATGCGATTATGAACCTGGTGCTGATGCCGCTGTGGCTGCTGTCGGGAGGTTTTTTTCCCGCGCCGGCGCTGACGACGAACGCTAGTTGGCGGGAATGGCTGCTCGGCGCGGCGATGCGGGCCAACCCGCTGAGCTATGCGGTGGGGGGCGTGCGGCGAATTTTGTCGCCCGAAGCACAGTATCATGATGTTTGGGTTCCCGGCTTGATGATGAGCTGGTTGGTGACGGTGGCGTTCGCCGCGGTGGCGTTTGGACTGGCCGTGTGGATCAGCCGGCAGCGAACGAGTGGAGATTTGCAATGAATCGGAAGGGTTTAGTGGTGTCGTTGATTGCCCTCGTGGTGAGTTTGGCCATGTTCGCGGCGGTTGCGCTGAAAGTCATGCGAGACAACGGAAGTGGGGCAGTCGGTTACGGCTCGGAGGCGGTGGTCGATCCGGAATATCAGAAGTTGCCGGCGGATAGCGAAGCCAATTGGCTCACGGACTTCACGCTGACCGAGCGAAACGGCAAAGCAGTCCGCTGGAGCGACTTGGTGGGTAAGCTGCGGGTAGTGAGCTTTTTTTTCTCCTCCTGTCCGGCGAATTGTTTGCAGCAAAACATGAAGGTGCGCGAAATTGAGCGAGCGTATGTGGGAAAGAATGTGGTGTGTGTCAGCATCACGTGCGATCCCGATATCGATTCGCCCGAACGGCTCAACGAATACTCGGTGAAGCTCGAAGCGACCAAGGACCAATGGCTGTTCTTAACGGGGAAGCTGATTTACATCCGCCGCGTCGCCAGCGAGATTTTTAGCGTCGCGCTCGACAAGCAAACGCACACCGAGCGGCTGATCGTCTGCGACAAATGGGGCAAGGTGCGCGGTTCGTTTCTGTGGAACAAGCTGGACGAGATGGCGCAGTTGCGAATCCTGGTTGATAAGCTGCTTACTGAAACGGAGCCACCGCCCACTGAAGAAACGAAGACGCCGAAAGCCGAATAGCTGATCGAGGTTCATTGGCTGTTCTCCGGGAGCAAGTTTGCTCCCGGCTATTTTGATTTCACTGGATAGAAAGACCTGCCTTGCAATCAGTTGTCGAAATTTTGCCACACATCAATGCCTCGCTGAACGCGCTGGCGACCGTGCTGCTCATCGTCGGTTATGTCCAGATCAAGCGACGGAAAGAGCTCGCTCATAAACGGACCATGCTGGCTTGCTTCGGCGTCTCGGTTATCTTTTTGGCCTGCTATCTGACGTACCATTTCAACATTCCCGGCGGCAGCAAGCGTTTTCCCACTTATCCACCCGACACTGTGCGCTACGGCTACTATGCCTTACTTCTATCGCATGTCGTGCTGGCGGCGGCGGTTCCCTTTTTAGCTGTCGCCACCATTTGGCTTGGCTTGTCCGATCGTCGCATCGCTCATCGCAAGCTGGCCAAGTGGACGTTTCCGATCTGGCTGTACGTGTCGGTCACTGGCGTCATGGTGTACCTGTTGCTGTATCAGCTCTACCCGCCGCGAGCATAGGTTAGTAAAATTAAGCCATGAGAAGTCGCTGGCACCCATTCTCGATGTCGCTACTGGCTTGTGCCATTACTCTGGGAATTTGCACGATCGCAGCGGCCTGCCCGACGTGCAAAGACAACATGGCGCATGATCCGGCGTCGGCGAATCTGGTTCGCGGCTATGCGTATAGCATCATGTTCTTGCTTTCGATGCCGCCGCTGATTTTTGGCAGCCTGTGTGCTTATTTTTATTGGGAAGTGCGGAAGGCGCGAGCGAAGCAAGGCCAGGAAGAGCTGACAATGGGCGCTAAAGTTTGAAGATTTTTTTCTCCGACGGGTTTTAGCGGTAGTCGTAAGTTGTTGATGGTTTTGGAGTTTGGATTTGGGGCTGAATTGCCAGTGCGCTCAACTCGAGCGTTTCTTTAGCGTCGATCGCTTCGGCTTTGACGCGGCCTGTGCGCGGAGCGTCTTCCTACTAAGTACATTGCAATTTGGGCAAAAAAGCGGACAGAATTCTTGGCGATTTTGGAAATTTGCGGGAGAGCGCAGAGGAGAAGCGGAGCTTCGAGAAGAGCGTTACCAAGTGGAACTTGGTAACGAGATCTACGTTCTGTCGCGGGGGTCGTTCCACTGGTCAAAGCCGAGCCAGATGCTGCGGGCCCAGGGGAACAGGAGCATTGGAAATACGACGGTGAATGCGACGGCACCGATGAGCAGGCGTTGCTCGTTGAAACCGCCACGAAACAAGAGCAGCGGATAGGCAATGGTAACAATCAGCGCGGTGAGGCCGTAGTTGATGTAAATCGAGCCGAGAAAGAAGCCGGGTTCGCGCTCGAAGGTCTCGCCGCAATGCGAGCATTGTTTGTGCATGATGAACCAATTGCGAAATAGCCGGCCGTGCCCGCAGAGGGGGCAGCGACAGCGAAGGGCTCGGCCGAGTAGGAGCAGAAATTGGTTCACGGTGTCAGGCTAATCGCGGAAGGGGTTGTTGCCAACTGGCGGGTAGGAGGTTAGTTTCGCCGCTACGCGGCTAGATAGGCTTGTCGCACATTATCCGGGGGTTACGCTGCGCTTCACCCCCGGCTATTCACGGGTCGCCGCTACGCGGCTGCAGTTTGGATACTGAGCTTGAAAACAGCAGGAAAAATGCTGCAAGTGCTGGGGCTGTTGCTGCTGCCGTTTGGCATGATGATGCAGCTCACGGCGGGGGTGCGTGCGCAAACTGGGGGCGGGTTCACGGTAAGCGCGATGCTGCTGATCATGATTCTGGGTGCGGCGGCTTTTGGGCTGGGGCGGATCGTGGAAGGTTACGGGCGGACATAGGCACCCCGCAGGAAATAATCCCCCTCAAGATCATTGGAAAAAAAGGCGGAAGCCACAGATGAAACACGGATTTACACAGATGAATTCGATCTGTGTAAATCCGTGGCTAGTTCTTCTGTTTTGGTTCAGCCTGAACAGGACGACCGGCCAGAGTGGGTTATGAAGGAATGAAC
>JANNTN010000782.1:0-1560 GCA_031394445.1 Anatilimnocola sp. | reverse complement strand
CCTGTATGACGAGTTGCTGGACTGTAACCAGTTGGGCCAGGCGACGATCCAGCGTGGTTCGTTCGTGGAGCCCGATCAGCTCGGGCAGTGGCATGCGGATCTAGCGCCCGTCGCCGGGCCGCTGCTCGGGCCATTTGCGAGTCGCAGTCAGGCGCTCGCCGCGGAAACAGCCTGGCTGACTACCAACTGGCTAAATCAGCAGCCAGCGTAGCGCATTGGCCAAGACTTGCTGCGCCCAGCGGTCACCTTCTTTCACACCCTTCTCATTTATCTCAGGAGATTTTCGTTATGAAAGTTTTGTTTATCAACAACGACGGTGGCGGGTTTGCGGACCATCTGGATGTCACTGAAGGGACCACGGTCCGCCAGCTATTCCAGCAGCAGGTCAGCTCCGGCAAGGCCGACAACTACTTGATCCGGGTCAATCGCCAGCCAGTGTCCCCGGATCAGCTGCTCCGCGAAGGGGATCGCGTGAGCTTCACCCCGGTCAAGATCGAAGGAGCGCAGCGCTAACGGCGAACCACGGTTGGCCAACGTACTAACCGCTCACCGCTGGGCTGGGAGAACTCTTCATGACGACCATAGCCGTTTTTCGGCGGCAGGCACTCCGCGCTGCCGTCAAGATTCACGAACAGTTGCGGGGGCCGCCCCGGCTCACGCAGCATCTGTACCTGCACCAGTCGGCTTGGGACGAATTGTGCCGGACCGCCAAGCACTTGCGCCACGCCGAATGTCGGGGTTGGCAGGCGGCCGCTCGGTCGCTGGTCCAAGATCTCGATTACGCGGCCTTGCGCTTCCAGCGGGAGATGGAATTACTCCGCAATACGTTGCCTTCCCCGGCGACCCAGCTCGTAACCATGTCGGCCAGTGAAATTGCCAGCGACTTGATGGCACTAGCCGCCGAATTCGAGCAGGTGGAGATCGATCTGCCAGGCTCCAAGATTAGCGTCGTGACAGCCGGGATCGAACTGGAAGGGGTTACCCTGGGGGCCTTTCGGATCGTTCTTCGCTGGGACCGGCTTGGCCAGAATCCGGCCTACGACTGTGAGGCTCAGGAGCCCAACCATCCGTCGGGCCGCGAAGATGTCACCCATCCCCACGTGCAAGATGGCCAACTCTGTGAAGGAGAAGGGTCTACCGCGATCAAGGCAGCCCTGAGCGACGGCCGGATCTACGACTTCTTTGTCCTCGTGCGTCAGATCCTGGGCACCTACAACTCCGGCAGTGCCCATGTCTCGCTCGACGACTGGAATGGCCGTTTGTCATGCCACGGGTGCGGTTCGGGAATGAGCGAGGACGACTACTCCAGCTGCGAACGCTGCGACGAACGGTTTTGCAGCGACTGCTCGTGGTGCTGCCAGGCCTGCTCTGGCTCGATCTGCAGTGACTGTTCGAGTTTTTGTGCCGAGTGCGACGAGCGGTGTTGTGACACCTGCCTCGCTCCGCTTCCAGGTACCAGCAAGCTGCTCTGCAGCAACTGTCTTAACACCCACCACCAGGAACAATCGGATGAAACCAAGAACATCGCCTCGGCCGCAGCATCGGCCACGGAATCGCCGG
>JANNTN010000359.1:0-7048 GCA_031394445.1 Anatilimnocola sp. | reverse complement strand
TGGCTCAAGCCGAGCAAGCCCGCCAGACCTCGCAAGATCAAGTCTCCCTGCTGCAAAAGCAACTAGGCGAGATGACCAATCGGTTGAAGGACACGCAAGTCGCCAAGGCCGAGGTTGAACAACAAGTCACGGCGATTCAAGCTTCCACCCGCGACCGCGGCGGAGCGACCATCACCGCCAACAACAGCATCCGCCAATCGATCTCGATGGTCGCCATCCCCGGCCTCGACATCCGCCAAGACGGCGAAGTCATTCGCATCGAAATCCCTAGCGACAAGCTCTTCACCCCCGGCACCGGCCAACTCCAAGCCGACGGCACGCGAATTCTCGACGAAGTCGCCGCCGCCGTGAACCGCACCTACCAGCGGCAACGAATCGTCATCGAAGCGCACACCGACGACTCCCTCGGCACCAACCAAACCGGTGCCCACATGCTCACCTCGGCTCAAGCCCAATCCGTCTTCCAACAACTTGTCCAACGCGGCCGGCTCCCCGCCCGCCAGCTCTCTGTCCTCGCCATGGGCGAAAACCACCCCCTCGCCTCCAACGCCACCCTCGCCGGCAAAGCCAAAAACCGCCGGATCGAAATCGTGGTCTATCCCAATACCATCGACGGATAGCTGGCAACGATCGTGTTGGTGTGTTGAGTGTTTTCGTCGAGACTGCTCGTTATGCTGAGTGGGCAAGCGTTTAATCGTTCGTAGGTTTCGTCTGCGTACGGGATCTAGCACTGCGAATCCAAGCTGGTCAGCAGTTGCAGGTGCGGCTCGGTAGCAGCACCGACTTTCGTGAGGCCTACTCACATCTTGGCAGTTACTAATGACAACAACGGAACTGTTGGGGCTTGGGCTAGAGCGGCATCGGGCTGGTCGCCTACTTGAAGCACAGCAGATTTATCGGCAGGTGCTGGCGGTGGAGCCACAGTTGGCAGAGGCGTGGCATTTGTTGGGGATGGTGGCGTATCAATGCGGCAACGCGGAGTTGGCGGTGAATTGTGGCCAGGCTGCGCTGCGGCTTAAGCCGGATTTTGCGGAGGCGCACAACAATTTATCAGTGGTGTGGCGAGATTGTGGGCAGTTCGAGCCGGCGATGCTGCATGCCCACCGCGCGTTGCAGTTAAAGCCTGGCCTAGCAGAGGCTCATAACAATTTGGGAGTCATTCAGCAGTTGCTGGGGCAACTGGACGAGTCGCAGGCGTGTTATCGGCGCGCGATCGAACTCAATCCGGCCTATGCGGAGGCACATAACAACCTGGCGGCGGCGCTGCAGTATGGGGGTAACTTCGACGAGGCGCTCGCTTGCTGCAGCCGGGCCCTGGGCCTTCAGCCGAGATATGCGGAGGCGCATTTCAATCAGGCCGTGCTGTTGCTGCTCCAGGGTGATTTTGAACGGGGACTGCCGGAGTATGAATGGCGGCATCGTTGTCTCGATGCGCGGGGGCAGGCAGCGATTGCTTCGCCGTGGGATGGCTCGCGTTTAGCCGGGGCAATTTTGCTGCATGGCGAGCAGGGATTTGGGGATACGTTTCAGTTCATTCGTTACGCACACCTTGTGAAGCAACGCGTGGGCAAGGTGATGCTGCGGTGCTCGAGGACCTTATTTCCGCTCCTCCGCAGTTGTGTAGCGATTGGTGAGTTTCATCCACTGGAGGCACCGCCGCCCGCCGCTGAAGCGGAGATTCAGTTACTGAGCCTGCCTTTTGTCTGCGGGACCACTTTGGCGACCATTCCCAGCCGCGTGCCGTATTTATTCGCGGATGAAAGACTGGTTGCCGACTGGCGCGAGCGATTGCCAGAGGGATTTCGTGTGGGAATCGCGTGGCAAGGAAATCCGCGGTTCAAACGCGACCACGAGCGGTCCATTCCGCTGGAGCAGTTTGCTGGATTGGCGGAGGTTCACGGCGTGCGGCTGATTCGGTTGCAAGTCGATGGAGATAGCGCGCAAGACTCGACCAGCGCGACGTTTCCGTTGGTTGATTTAGGGCCGGATTTCGATCGACGTGGTGGCGCGTTCATGGATACGGCCGCCGTTATGAAAAATCTCGACCTTGTGATTACGTCGGACACGGCGGTGGCCCATTTGGCCGGGGCACTCGGTGTTCCGGTGTGGGTCGCGTTGCCATTTGTTCCCGATTGGCGGTGGATGCTCGATCGTTCCGATAGCCCGTGGTATCCGACGATGCGTTTGTTTCGTCAGCGGACGCCGGGGGATTGGAATGCTGTTTTCGGAGAGATTCGATTGGCACTGGGGGAGCAAGTTGAGAGGCAGGACTAAAACTTGCGGATTGCCCAGGCTCGCAGGTTGGTGGGCCGGCGTTCGCAAGCTCGCTGGTCCCACCCTACGGCGTTACTTCCAGAGGATTTTGGCGAGGAGGACGTGGTTGGGTTCGTCGCGGCGGGCGGAGGGGAAGGCCATTTCGGAGCTGATGACCCAGGTTTCATTGGGGGTGACATCGAGAATGCCGAAGCCGCCACTGAGATCGACGCCGGTTTCAGGCAGCAGGATTTTTTCGGTGGCGCGGAGGACGCAGTGCCGCTCGGGATCGACTTGGGCGATGAAGAGGGGCGCGCGATTGCGAAAGACGTGGTCGTTGTTCGCGCCACGCCGTGTGTACGACAAATAGAGCGTGTTGTTGTGCGCGATCCAGTGCTGCTGGGCATTGTAGCTGCCCAAGACTTGCCCGTCGTCGAAGGTCCATTCTTTGAACGGTTCGTAGTTCAGGCCGTCGTCGCTGCGCGAAACGAACCCCGAATGATCGGCTCGCATCGTTAAAAAGAAGCGACCACCGAAGCCGGTGACGGAGGGTTCATAGAGGCCGCGCTCGCAGGGGATGGTGAACTCCGAACCGTGCTCGCGGTAGGTGAGCGTTTGGCCGTCGAACGTGCAGCGGGCGATGATGGTCGTGTAGGCTCGCGACGCGGGATTTTTTCTGTAGCGGATAGGGAGCAGGATTTCGCCGTTGGGCAAATCAAAACGCTGATGGCAGCCGGAGTTGGGTTCGAGGATTTTCAGCCCCTCGTGGTCGGTATCAGGAAGCTGGAGCAGCTTGAGGTTGCTCCACTGGTCTTGCTGGGGTGAATAGATGGCGTACGAGACGCGTTCGTGGCCGCGATTTTCCTTTGTGCCGCCGTCGAAGCCAAAGGTTTTGCCAGTGGCCAGTACGACGCCGGTGGCTGCGTGCCACTGGGGGCAAACATCGCCAATCACCAGGTCGTGCCCTTCGGGTACGCGCCGCCGCGTCAGGCTTTCGATGCGGCGTAACTCGCTCCAAGTGGATGCTCCATCGCGCGTTTCGACGGTGAACACATCACGATAGCCGTGCGAGCCGACTTTTTCGATTTGCTGCGTCGTGAGTAGCACGCGGGAGGGCATGCCGGGGATCAAGGCTGCGCGTGATTGGGCGAAGTGGAGGTCGGCGGGACTGGTGAGGATGACGCAGCGCTAGATGGTGTAGGGCGCGACGTAATCCTGAGCCGATGCCGACTGCCCATTCGCTGCGAGGAAGAGGAGTAGGAGCGGGAAGTGCGAGCGAGCTATGGAAAGGCAGTTTAGTAGTCGCATAGATCACGTCAATTCGCTTTGCACGCGCGGGGTCCAGCGGAAGAGGGCGGTTGAGCGGCCTTGGAGGGTGTAGCTGTGGTTCAGGTTGACTGGTGAGGTGGGGGCGGCGGGCATGAACGTGTCGAACAGGCGCTCAAAGTCGGTCACGATGCCGATCAGCCGGGGGAAATGGAACTCCATCGGCTCCCAATGGGCATTGAGGAGGAGCATGAGGCTATCGCCGACGATCGGCTTGCCGCGGTCATCGACTTCGCCGTTGGCACCGACGAGCACGACGCCGAGTGCTTTGACAAAACCGGCATCCCAGGCTTCTTGCGTCATCTCCTCGAACTTTTGGTCGAGCCAATAAATATCCTTCACGGCGGTACCGAAAATGGGGACACCGTGAAAGAAGCGGCGGCGTTTGAGAGCCGGCTGACCGCGACGAATTTGCAGTAGCCGGCGAGTGAAATCGAGCAGTGACTGTTTTTCGGGGGTCATTTCCCAATTGAGCCAGGAGAGCTCGTTGTCTTGGCAGTACGTGTTGTTGTTGCCCTTTTGGGTATGCGACAGTTCATCGCCAGCGAGCAACATCGGCACGCCCTGCGAAAGGAGGAGCGTGACCAGGAAGTTGCGTTTTTGCCGTTCGCGAATTTCGAGAATCGCCTCGTCTTCGGTCGGGCCTTCCGCGCCGCAGTTCCAACTGTTGTTGTCGTTGGCCCCGTCGCGGTTTTCCTCGCCATTGGCCTCGTTGTGTTTGTCGTTGTAACTAACCAGATCGTTGAGGCTGAAGCCGTCGTGGCAATCGATGAAGTTGATGCTCGCCGTCGGACTTCGGCCGTCGTCTTTGTATAAATCGCTGCTGCCGGTGAGCCGCGTGGCGAACTCGCTGACGGTTCCACCGTCCCCTTTCCAGAATTTGCGGACGCAATCGCGATAGCGGCCGTTCCACTCGGCCCAGAGCACGGGAAAATTGCCGACCTGATAGCCGCCGGGGCCGACGTCCCAGGGTTCAGCGATCAACTTGACCTGCGAGAGGATGGGGTCTTGGTGGATGATGCTGAAAAACGCCGACATGTGATCGACCATGAGTTGCGTGCGGCCGAGCGTTGCGGCCAGGTCGAAGCGAAACCCATCGATGTGCATTTCCGTGACCCAATAACGCAGGCTGTCCATGATGAGCTGCAGCGTGCGCGGGTGGCGCGTGTTGGGAGTGTTTCCGCAGCCCGTGAAATCCATGTAATAGCGGCGATCCTCGGGGCTGAGGTGATAGTACGCGCGGTTATCGATGCCCTTCCATGAAAGCGTGGGCCCGAGCTGGTTGCCTTCGGCGGTGTGGTTATAGACCACGTCGAGAATGACCTCGATGCCGGCCTGATGCAGCGCTCGCACCATGGCCTTGAATTCTTGCAGGCCACGATCGGGATCGGCTGTGGAAAAATAGCGTGGATCGGGGGCGAAAAAGCCGAGCGAGTTATAACCCCAATAGTTAGAACGCTTTCGCTCGACCAGAAAGCGCTCGTCCACGTGGTAGTGAATGGGCAATAACTCGACGGCGGTAACGCCCAATTCGACGAGGTGCGCGATCGCAGCTTCGCTGGCGAGCCCGGCATACGTGCCGCGGAGCGCTTCGGGCACGTCGGGCATCAGCTTGGTGAAGCCCTTGACGTGCATTTCGTAAAAGACGCTGTTTTCCCACGGGATGCGGAGTTGCTGATCGGTTCCCCAGGTGAACGCCGAATCGACCACGGCAGCCAGCGGCGCGACGTCCGCGCTGTCGCGCTTATCGAACGATAAATCCGAGTCCTTATGTCCGAGGGTGTAGCCGAAGAGCCGGTCGTCCCAGGTGAGGTCGCGGCCGATGGCTTTGGCATAGGGATCGAGGAGCAGCTTGTTGGGATTGAAGCGATGCCCGGCTGTTGGTTCGTAAGGACCATGCACGCGAAAACCGTAGAGTTGACCCGGTCGCAGATCTGGAAAGTAGCCATGCCAAACCTGATACGTGCGTTCAGGGAGCTCGATGGTTTCGCTGGCTTGCTTCGATTCGGGCGAATCGAACAAGCACAGCTCGACGCGCGTCGCATGTTCCGAAAACAGCGCGACATTCACTCCCGCACCGTCCCAGGTTGCTCCCAAGGGATACGGAGCCCCACGCCAGATTCTCATTCCATGTACCTTGGTGCTTGATAAAGGCCGAGTTCGACGCGCATTGTGACCGCATGGGAGTTGAGCGAATAGCCGCCGAACGGCACGACCTTGCCGAGTGTGCCTCGTTACGGCTGTGAACCGAAACGCCCTTTGATCCAGGCGATGCACAAATCGGGCCAGGCGGCAGTGCCGGGAATGCTTTTGGCGAGGCCCACACCATGCTTACCTTTTTCGAAAACATGGAGCTCAGCCGGGATTTTGTGGGCCAGGAGTGCGTCGTAGAAGACGACACTGTTTTCCGGCGGGACGCCTTTGTCTTCCCAAGTGTGCCAGAGGAAGCAAGGTGGGGTTTGGTCGGTGACTTGGCGCTCGTTCGAGAGGCCGGCGATCTGCTCGGGGGTTGCTCCTTCGCCGAGCAGATTTCGTTGGGAGCCTTTGTGCGTGAAGGGCTGATCAAAGGCGATCACCGGATAGCACAGGACGCCGAAATCGGGGCGAGAGCTTTCGCGCATGATGGGATCGGTCGAGCTTTTGTCGCCGGCGTCGAAGTGCGTCACGGCTGTGGAACAAAGGTGCCCGCCAGCGGAGAAGCCCAGGATGCCAATTTTCGCGGGATCGACTCCGAACTCTTTCGAGCGGGATCGGACAGTGCGAATGGCCCGCTGGGCATCGGTGAGCGGAGCGGGATGGCCATAGCCTTTGCCGCGGTGCCGATAATCGCAGATGAAGCCCGCGATTCCATGCTCGTTGAGCCAGCGGCCGATTTGCTGTCCTTCGTGATCCATCGCCAGACCGCCGTAACCACCGCCGGGGCAGATTACGACGCCGATTCCGGTTGGTTTTTCGGGCAAATAGATAATCAGTGTCGGCTTATCTTTCGCTTCTGCTCCATTAGCGCCGGGCGCGCCTTGGGGCCAGAGGAGTTCGGTTTTGGGCTCGGCAGCGAGGGAGAGGGATGCTGCCAATGTAAAGATGCTAAAGATTGTTGCGCCAAGCAAAGCTTGGGGAAGGAGGACGGCTCATGACGTCATGACCTGAAACCTTCCGTAGGAACCCAGTGGTGAGAATCCACGCGGCAAAGCCTAGCCAGCAGCCGGATGCGAGTCTTGCGTGGTGCCCGAGTAATCGGCGCTGCGAAGCCGACCATGCTGCGCATGGTGCCCGCAGCCAGTCCAAAAGCCATGCTATTGAGCCTCGAAAGAGGATTTTGACGTTGGGGCTTTCGTTGTCTTTTTAGCGGGAGCAACACGGCGGTCGCGATTTGGCGAGCGGCCCGTCACCCGGCCGGGGTCGAAGAACATGTGCAAATGGACGCCAGGGTTCCCCAGGAACTTGGGAGCCCCGCCATTCCCACGGCGAA
>JANNTN010000767.1:0-1018 GCA_031394445.1 Anatilimnocola sp. | reverse complement strand
CGCCTACTTCCTGCTCCCTAAAACAGCCGGTTATACCCATTCAGCGCCGCCACCCGATAGGCCTCCGCCATCGTCGGATAGTTAAACGTCGTGTTAATAAAATACATCAGCGAATTATTTGGCGGCGGCTGCGAAATGATCGCCTGACCGATGTGAATAATCTCGCTCGCATTGGCCCCAAAGCAATGCACGGCGAGCACCGCCAGCGATTCGCGGTGAAACAGAATCTTCAGCATCCCCACCGTCTGCCCGGTGATCTGCGCGCGGGCCAGGCTGCGAAACTGCGCATGCCCCACTTCGTAGGGCACTCCCGCCGCGGTTAGCTCCCGCTCCGTCGGCCCGATCGAGCTGATTTCCGGGCTGGTATAAATGCCCGTCGGAATGTCCTTCGCGATCAGCGCCGCGCACTTGTCGCCAAGAATGTGCAACCCCGCCGCGCGACCCTGCATATACGCCGCGCTGGCCAGCGCCGGAAAGCCGATCACGTCACCCACGGCGTAAATATGCGGCACGCTCGTCCGATACGTCTCATCGACTTGAACTTGTCCCCGGCTGTCCGCCGTCAAACCGGCGTTTTCCAGGCCCAGATCATCCGTATTGCCCGTCCGCCCATTCGCCCACAGCAAAATATCCGTCTTCAGCTTCTTCCCGCTCTTCAGCGAAATTATCACACCGTCATCGGTCCCCTCGATCTTCTCGTATTGCTCGCCGTGCCGGATCAGCGCCCCCTTCTCGCGGAGGTGATAGCTTAGCGCGTCGCATATTTCGTCGTCGAGAAACTCCAAAAGCTGCTCGCGCGTATTCACCAGGTTCAGCTTGCAGCCCAAATTGCGAAACATCGACGCATATTCGCAGCCGATCACGCCCGCACCGTAGATGGTGATCGATTGGGGTCGCATGCGCAGATCGAGGATCGTGTCGCTATCGAAGATGCGCGGATGAGAAAAATCGACGTTGTCCGGTCTGAAGGGCCTCGATCCGGTGGCGATCACAATGTGATCGGCGTGAATCTTCGTCT
>JANNTN010000731.1:0-2918 GCA_031394445.1 Anatilimnocola sp. | reverse complement strand
CAACGGCACCTTGGAAGGCGAAGAGCTCGCCAATTATCGCGGCGACCCGCCAATCTTATCCAACGACGTTAATAAAGACGGTGCCATCAGCCTGGAAGAAATGTGCCTCCGCTACCAAGCCCGCTACGGCAGCAGCAGCTCCAGCGGTTTCCCCTTCCCTGGCGGCCCCGGTGGTCCTTCTGGCTTTCCCGGCGGTGGCTACCCCGGCAGCAGCTACTCGTCTTACTCGCCGTCCTCATCGAGCAGTTCGTCCGGCTACCGCCCCTCAACGCCCCCCACTTCCAGCTCTTCGACCACCTCCTCCAGCAGTTCCTCCTCCAGCAACGACCGCTACAAAGAGTTCGCCCAGCGAATTCTCAGCATGAACGACCGCAACAACAGTGGTAAGCTCGAAAAAGACGAATGGAGCAGCCTGCGTGACGGCGGCGAAAACACCGACACCAACAAAGACAACATCATCACCATCGACGAGCTCGCCGCCCGCATGGCCAGCCGCATGAGCGGCGGCGAGCGCGGTCCCGATGGCGGCAGTTTCTTCTCGCGTGGCCCCGGTGGCGGACCGCCCGGATTTTCCGGTGGCCCTGGTGGACCCAGCGGATTTCCTGGCGGACCCGGTGGCTTCCCTGGCGGCCCCCCGGGAGGTTTCCCAGGTGGCGACCGCGGCAGCTACAGCGACCGTGGGCGAGACGGCGATCGTGGTTCCAGCGACCGTGACCGTGGGCGAGATGGTGATCGCGATCGTGGCGGCTACAGCGACCGATCTTCTAGCAGTTACCGCAGCAGCGGAGACAGCAGCCGCAGCTATGGCAGCCCCTCGTCATCATCCCAAGGCTCCAGCAGCGAAGCTGCCGCTCCCAAAACCAGCTACCGCGTAACTACCGCCGCCGAGCTGTTGCCCAAAGGACTCGATTCCTGGTTCACTCGCAGCGATACCGACGGCGACGGCCAGGTTTCCATGTCTGAATACGCCGCCAAGTGGGACCCCGACGTCGCCAAGAAATTCCAGCAGTACGATACTAACAGCGACGGCTTCATTTCCGCCAACGAAGCCCTCCGCCCTGCCCCATCCTCCTCATCTTCATCCTCGCGCAGGTAATCTCGCAGCCCGCAGCTTTACCTCACCACCATCCCCCAGCTACCATAGAGCATCGGGCTTGGGGAAGTTTCTGAACAACTGTTGAGGAGTCGCCCGCGTATGGCTCGCGCGCGCTGCCTTGCATATTTTCTTTCGTTGGCGATCAGCGCCGCGCTCGTCGCGTCGCCCTCTTCCATTTTCGTTGTCGCGGCCATCTTTGTTGCCACGGCCGTCGCCCAAGACGATCCCTTCGCCACGAATCCGCGAGATTTCGGGCTCGATCTGCCTCCCGGCCCCGTGGCTCCCGGCAACAACCAGGTCGTCACCACCACCGATGACGACGGCAAGCCCGTTATCGGCCGCCTCCATGTCCGGATTGGCGAAGGTGCCATCGTCTTGCTTCCCAGTGGCCAGCTTGTCGCCCGTACCACCGGTCAGTTTGCTCCCACCGACCGCAAGTTCGAGCCCCTCGAAAAAGACAAGTTCGCCGCCCGCCTCTCCGCCGAGTTTCCTTCCTTCAAAACCAAAACCTCCAACCATTACATCTACGTCTATAACAGCAGCGACGAGTTTCAATTCGGCACCAGCCGCATTTTGGAAACGATGCTGCCCGGCGTCAAAGCCTGGGCCGATAGCTGCAAGATCGAAGTCAAAAATCCCGTCTTGCCGCTCGTCGTCGTCATGTTTCGTTCCGAAATCGACTTTCAGCGCTATCGCCGCATGCCCCCCGGCGTCGTCGCCTACTACGATCCCGTCACCAACCGCGTTTTCATGTACGAGCAGTCGCGTCTGTCGCAAGTGCGGCCCGACCTCGCTCTCGGCCAGGCCATTTCCACCATCGCCCACGAAGGCGTCCACCAAATCCTGCACAACATCGGCGTCCAGCAGCGTCTCAGCGTCTGGCCCATGTGGCTCAGCGAGGGCCTCGCCGAGTATTTCGCCCCCACCACCATCGGGGCCAAGCTCCGCTGGAAGGGAGCGGGCCAGGTCAACGATCTCCGCATGTTCGAGCTCGAGCAATACGTCCGCGGCAATTCCGCCGTCGATTCCAACGGCGAACTCGTCGAGCACACCGTCCTCGCCGGGCGTCTCACATCCACCGGCTACGCCTCCGCTTGGTCTCTCGTCCATTACCTGGCCAAATTCAAACGCGCTGAGCTTCTCGCCCTCGTCCGCGAATGCAGTCAATTCGGTCCCCTCGCAGGCGCGACCGAAGTCTCCAGCCTCGGCGTCGTCCGTGAAAATCGCGAGGCCTTCGTTGCCAAGTTCGGCGACAACTTCAAAGAACTCGAAACCCGCCTCATCGCCCATCTCAAAAAGCAGCCCTACACCGATCCCTTCCTCGACGCTCCCCATTTCGTCGCCACGTTTGTTGCAGCCACCGGCCGCCGCCCCACAAAAAACGCCAACACCTTCCATTCGCTCCCACTCGCCGCCAAATGGCTGAGCGACATGCGCGAAAAACTCCCCGACGCCGACCGCGACTCCTCCCAAGCCGTCATTCGCGGCTTTCCCAACCGCCCCCAAGCCGAAACCTTCGCCCGCCAATTCCTCTCCCAGTAAACGTGGGGCGGGCCTCCGGCCGGCCGTTTCTTCCTCGTTACCAGGGTCCACCCTGGTAACGCCTACCCCGAGGCTCCTGCCTCGCAGCGCCACCAGCAATTCAAACTTCGCCAAACACTACTCTCCTTCACGAATCCTTGCCCCTTCCCCGCCCAACGTGATAAGCTTCCTGTACAGTCACGATTGCCGCTCCTCCCGCAAAACTCGCGAATCCTAACCAACCACACAGGTTGAACCCGCCTTATGTCCCAATCGCCCCACACATCGCCGCGAGCATCAC
>JANNTN010000728.1:0-7041 GCA_031394445.1 Anatilimnocola sp. | reverse complement strand
CCACTCGTGCCGTTGACCAGCAGCGTGTCGGCGGCATCATTGGAAAGGAATTGAACGAAGTTGTGGATGGCGGTGAGACTCAGCGGAGTAAAGATGAAATTCCCGTTGCGGTAGCCGGTCACGGTACCGGCGTCAGGGGTCGCGCCCGGCGTGTACTCCAACGTATCGACGCCGGCCCCGGCAGGTGGGCTATAAGACACGGCATCCGCATCCGAGACTTGTCCCACGAACGTCAAATGCTCGGTTCCGGAGAATGTCACGTCGGGTTGGGTTCCCACGGCTACTGTCCCAGCCCCTGCTCCCGTCGGAGTCAGGTTGAAGAACTCGATCACACCAGCCCTGCTATTGACGATCACCGTGTCGCTATCAGCCGTCGGGTCGCCGCCGTTGACGGTGATGCTGGTCAGACTCGTCGGCGTGCTGGAATTGTTCAGATTGATCGTGTCGCTGCCGGACAGGCCGTTGATGACGAGATTGGTCTTGTTGGAGAAGTCAATCGTCTCGAAGCCATCGACGCTGACCCGGCCGCGCGTCGGGTCGTCGGCGGTGTCGGTGTTGTTACGGCCGACGCGGTAATTGATAGCGTTGTCGGCGTTGGTGCCGTTGACAGTCAAGGTGGTCGCGACGACCAGGTCCACGACCGGTTCGAGGTTCGTGAAGCCGATCGTCATGGTTCCGGTGTTGTAGTCGAGCCGGCCGCTGGACGGCTCACTGCCCGGCGTATAGGCCACGGCGGCCGCAGTCAAATTGGATTCGATGCGAAGCCGGTCCACGCCGGCACCGCCGTCATAGGTGATGGGGTTGGTGACCAACCCGCCGCCGCCGCTATTGTTGACGATGACCGTATCATTACCGCCCAAAGTTCGCAGTTCCAGCCGTGCGGCGCCGCTGCCAATCTCCGTGAGTGTTTTGGTCGTCCCATCGCTAGTCGTCACCGAGAAGTGCCCTGTCGCCGGGTTGGTGATGGTGAAGGTGTCACCGCCTGCGAAGCCGCCGTCCTCACCTTCCACAATTACGGAGTCGCCGCCGGAGCTGCTCACCTGGTAGTTTGCCGCGCCTGACAGGACTTGAAGCGCGAAGGTAACCGTGTCGAGTCCGTCAAACTGGTCCAGCCGGAACGTGTTCAGGCCTCCAAATTCAACGACCGGGAGGCTGTTCGAGAGGACACGGTCACTTACGAATACGCTCGCTATCTCGACACGCGCCACGTCATTACCCGATCCGGTTTCAACGATCAGCGTGTCGTTGTTGCCGCTGCCGGTGTACGAGATCAATTCCAGCCCGATCGTGTCCATCGCCGCACCCAGGCCCGTGATCCGCGTAACGGTCGCGTTAATGGCTTCAACCGTGACCGTATCGGAAGCCGCACCCGGCGTCAAAATCAGCGAATCCGTAGTTGCATCCGAATCGCCGCCGCGGATGGTAATGCCGCTCGTCGCGAATTGATTTCCCGGAATCACCGTGATCGTGTCGTTGCCGCCGCCGGCATCGACGATGATGCCGGTCGAGTCGCTGTATCCAGGCCAGCCGGTGTAGGCGCGCGTAACATTGTTGACCGTTACAGTGCCGGCGCTGGCGTCCACAATAATGTTGTCATCGAACGGCGTGCCGTTAACCGTGGGGACTTGATCGCGCCAGAAAGAGCCCGTCAAACTCGTCGTCGCACCAGACCCACCAGCAATTGTGTTGAGGTTGTTGTAATAGTTCGTAATGCTCTGCCATGAATTTGAAGTTCCCTCGTCGCGAGCCTCCATCGTGAAGTTGGCGCGGAAGTGTGATACGCCGACGTCATAGACGACCCCGATATCGCCAGAAAGCGTCGCGGGAACATTGCCAACTGAATTGATGAGCGGCAGCGGGCCGCCGTGAATCTCCTCGACCGTCATCGTCAGCCGCACTTCGGCGAACAACGGCCCGAAGAAGTAATCAACCGGCACATTATCGACTTGCCATCGCGCAAAACCGGCTCCGAGCAACGATTCGCCCGGCAAAAAGTTGGCCTCGGTAAACACCGAAGTATTTACCCCATCGTTTAACGAGACGGATGCATCCGTCGGGCCGTAATAAAAAATCTCGTCGCCCAGATTAGGCTCGAATGTAAATGTCCGCGTTCCTGACGCAACCGGCGAACCGGACGAGGAAAACAGAACGCCACCCATCGGAGGAAATCCATCCTCAACAATGGCCATCAGCTTGCGGTCTTCCAACCGTTCGAACCGCATGCGCCGAACATCGCGCTTCAGCTCGCGGCGAAATGCAGAATCAAAAAATGAAAACCATCGACGTTGTTGCTTCTTGGTGCGGCTGGATGTACGACGAATCACGTCAAGAACTCCTGTGAAGCGAACCCGTTCACGCGAGAAGGGAATAAAGATGTAGTAACTGTTGCAGCAGACATCCCGTGAGCCTTAGAAAGTCGCGGCGGGAGGAATGGGTAATCTGGGTAGGATGTTATCTGGCGGCTGACCGCGATGCAACTGGTTACGCAAAGAATACCGATGGTATTAATGGGATTTTCTTACTTCCCAAAACGTGAAAATGGGTGTTTTGCGCTCGCCTGGGCGATCAGGACCGGTAAGCGGCAAATCCGGCAATCCGCCACATATTGCTGAATTCCGATGGCTTTTTGACGGCGAATGTGGTGAAAATAGAGTAGCCCGCGGCTGCCATCCGTAGCCGGTCTGGGCCTGTTTTTCGGGTCAAGCATGATTGAGCCGTCGAAAACGACCGTACTCATTAACCGGCTGTCGCGCCGGGCCTCTTTGGCCACTTTTGCCGGCATTGGCGGGGTCGTTTTGCCCGCGCTTTTTCAGGCGAAAACAGCCGCAGCCGCGAGCACCAATCCGAGCACGCGCGCGAAGTCATGCATCATTCTTTATTGCTGGGGTGGGATGAGTCATCACGAGACTTGGGATCCCAAGCCGGATGCGCCACCAGAAGTGCGCGGACAATTTCAACCGATAGCGACGGCGACGCCGGGCGTGTTTGTTGGCGAGCACATGCCGCTGCTTGCGCGACAGACAGATAAGCTGGCGATCATTCGTTCGATTCATCACGACGATTCGGCGCATGGCCGCGGCATGTATTGGAATCTCACGGGGCACGCACCGCCGCGCGTGGGGAACATTCCGCCGCTGCCGACCGACTGGCCTTCGCTGCCGGCGATGGTGTCGAAGTTGCGTCCAGCGTCCGGTGGCGTACCGTCGGCGGTGCGGCTGCCGTATCCGATGGTCGATAACGGCACGTTGCAAGCCGGCGAGTATGGCGGCTGGTTGGGAGTGAAGCATGATCCGATTGTGATGCGTCCCGCTGGCGGCGAGCCTTGGGGTGGTGTGTCGCGGACGCTCGGATCGGAAGTATTGAATCTGTCCGAGGGGGACTTTGAACGGGTAGCACAGCGGAAGGATCTGCTGGAAGCGCTGGAGAAGCCGATTCGGCGGCAGGAAGATTTTGAGAGCTTCAACCATTTTCACGCGCTGGCGAAGGACATCTTGCTCGGATCGGCGGTGAAGAATGCGTATGACCTCGACAAGGAGGACAGCAAGGTCCGCGAATCGTACGGCAATCACTTGTGCGGGCAGAGCATCTTGCTGGCGCGGCGGCTGACCGAGGCGGGAGTGCCGATCGTGCAGGTTTGTTGCGCGGCGGGTGATCTCAACGGCGGCCAAGGAGACATGTGGGACACGCACGCCGACAACTTTAACCGGCTCAAAAATCGGCTGCTGCCCGTTTTCGATCGCGGAGCAGCGGCGTTGCTGCAAGACTTGGCGGATCGCGGCACGCTGGGCGAGACGCTGGTGGTGTTTTTGACCGACTTTGGGCGCACGCCGCGGATCAACGGGGCGGCGGGCCGCGATCATTACCCAAATGTCTATTCGGTCGCGCTGGCCGGAGGGGGAATTCAGGGGGGCCAAATCTATGGCAGCAGCGATGCCAACGGAGCCTTTCCGCTGACGCAGCCGTGCGGCCCGGCCGATCTGCACGCGACCATCTTTCAATCGCTGGGCATTTCGCCCCGGGCAGAGCTGCGCGACATGCTGGGACGGCCATTTCCGGCCAGTGACGGCCAGGTTTTGCCGCTGTTTTGACGGTTGTCGTCTATCTCTTGCGGCCAGCCTGGTCAATGTCGGCGGCGAGCAGGTCGAGCAGCGAATCGCCGAGGGGAGAGTAGTCTATTTCGGCGGCGACACTAGCAGCATGCTATCGCTAGCTGAATTCACGGGAAAAACCACCCTTCGTGACTGTTATTTGGTGACCTGCGCCGCCTAACGATGAATTCCTGAATTCGATGTCTTTCTCTTACGATTTGAATATCAGGTAGAGGCCGCAGTTTCGGCAAGTCTTGCAAAACACCTACCTTACATCCCGCCCAGCATTGTGATGACCCAACTTTCACCGTGTCGTTGGCTGCTCGTGGCGCTGTTGGCGTCTAGCGCCGTTGTTGGAGTTTTTGCTTCCAACGTAGAAGCGCAGTCACTGGAAGATTGGGAGGGGGTTCCGGCATCACCAGCCTGGCGCGTGCGCGGTGAGTACCTTTTGTGGTGGAGCAACGGCAATCCGCTTCCGCCACTGGTAACGACCAGCCCCATCGGCACTCCTCGGCAGGATGCCGGCGTGCTCGGCACTCCCGGCGTGGAGGTTCTGTTTGGCGGCGAGAGCATTGCCACCGGCGCTCGTTCGGGTGGCCGCCTCACGCTCTCCCGCTGGTTGGATAACGACGACATCACGGCCATCGAGTTCGTAGGCATCTTCGTGGGTGACGACTACCAATCTGGCGATTTCGTCCGCCAGTCGCAGGGCACACCCATTTACTCGCGCCCGTTTTTCAATGTCGATTCGGGCCAAGAGGATGCCGAGCTGGTGGCGTTTCCAAATATCTTGGCTGGCCGCGTTGCCGTCGCTAGCTATAGCGAAGCCTATTCGGGTGCCACGCTGCTGCGGCACAACATTGGCCGAGGTGAAACCGGCCGGCTCGACTTTCTAGGCGGCTACCGCTACTTCCGTTACCGCGAGACCCTGCAGATCCGCGAAAACCTGGAATCGATCGATCAAGGCGGTGTGATACCCCTCGGCACCACAACCGACCTCATCGATCGCTTTAACACCAGCAACGACTTTCACGGTGCGGAAGTCGGCCTAGCCGCCGAGTTTTTCTTTCCCTCCGTGTTCGTTGAACTAACGGCCAAAGTTGCTCTGGGCAGCGCCTTCCGTCAGGCCGTCATCAGCGGTAATACGGTCGTGACAGTCCCCGGCGATCCTTCCACCACCACCGCCGGCGGCCTCTTGGCTTTGCCCACGAACATCGGTACTTACGGAGACACCACTTTTGGCGTCTTGCCTGAAGTGGGGCTAAACACCAGCATCGCGCTCACGCCCGACGTTACCTTCTTGTTTGGCTATTCGCTCATCGTGCTCAACGACGTGCTGCGAACCGGCAATCAAATCGACCGCGTGCTCAACACGTCGCAAATCGGCGGCGACCCGCTCGTAGGCGATCCTAGGCCAGTTTTTTCCTTCAACGATTCGACCTTTGTCCTGCAAGGTCTGAATTTCGGGCTGGAATACCTCTGGTAGGCACTGACCGGCTCGTGAACTAGCGATAGTCCGCCCCGCTCAGGCTTTTTAGCACCGATTCCTGCCATGTGCGTAGCTTGCCTTGCAGCGCTTTAGCAATCTCCGGCTGCTTATCGAACAGGTTGGTTTTCTCCGCAGCGTCGGTTTGCAAATCAAACAGCTCGATCTTCTGCTCTCCCTCACGCGGATCGTGAATGACCAGCTTGTATCGGCCGTCTCGGATGGCCCTCGGCCCCAGATAGTCGGCCTCGCCGATAGGCCGATAGTGAAAGTTCAAAAAATCTCGCGTCGCCTTGCCACCAGCCAACTTGGCCAGCGGCGTTGTGCCTTCTTGATGTTTGGGATCGATGTACGGCTCAGCTCCAGCCCCTGCCAACCGGGCGGTGTTATACGCCCAAAAGTGAATCGGCCCAGCGCGCTCGTTTACTTTGCCATCCAACACCGGCCACAGGTCGATACCATCGAGCGGACGATCCGGAAGTTGCTGCCCCACGAGGCTGCACAGTGTCGGCATCAGATCGCAAGTATTCGCCGGCACCGTCGTCGTCCTGGGCCGAGCGAACTTCGCCGGCCACTCAATCAATCCTGGTACCAGCACGCCCCCCTCATACACCTGCCCTTTCACACCACGATGCGGCGACGCCAGCGATGCATCCGCCGATGTGCCATTATCGCCGCAATAAAATAGCAGCGTGTTATCCCGCAGCCCTTGCGCCGACAAATGCTTGCGCAACATGCCGATCGCCCGATCCATCGCCGTAATTTCCGCGTAGCGCTCCTGCAACACCTCGCCCTGTGGCCGCGCCACCTGCGCTCCCGTTTCGTTCGACGTCAGCCGCACTTTTTTTTCGGCATACTTTGCGGGCAAATCGTCATACAACGCCAGATCGGAGGGCAGCCCGCTGTAGGGCTCGTGCGGCGAGCCGAACCACACGATCGTGAAAAACGGCTTGTCTGCTTGTCGCGCCCGATCAATGAATCCAATCGCCTCTCGAATGAGAATCTCGGAACTTTCTCCCTCGAAGACTTCGGGAGGCCCGCCATTCCTAGACAGCGACGGGTTCAATTCAAAAAAATTGTCGTGCGACAGCCACTCGTGAAAACCCATCGCCCCAGGGCACACGGGCGACGCCGCCTTCACCGCTCCCACGTGCCATTTGCCAAAGTGAGCACACTGATAGCCCGCCTTGCGCATGATTTGCGCCAGCGTGATTTCTTCCGGACGAAATGACCAACCTGGCGCGAACGTGCCGTATCGATTCGGATGACGCCCGGTGAGAAAGCTGCCCCGCGTGGGCGAACAGTTCGGATGGGCCGCATAAAAATGATCCAGCCGCAAACCGTTCGCCGCCATCTCATCCAGCACCGGTGTCTTTAAGTGCGGATGGCCGTGATAGCCCGTCTCCTCCCAGCCGTGATCGTCCCCCATCATCAGCACGATATTCGGCGACGCCCCGTTGGCGACCG
>JANNTN010000347.1:0-7464 GCA_031394445.1 Anatilimnocola sp. | reverse complement strand
AGCCGGGAGCAAACCTGCTCCCGGTGCGCAGCCAATTTGTGTACGTCCATTTCCAGCATCCGGTTTGGTCCCGGCTACTTCTTAACCGGCGGTACGGCGACAACCGGAACCGCCGGCTTTCGCTTGAACCGGCCAGCCGTGCCGACAATCAGCAGCACAACCAACATCAAACCGAACGCGACCATCGTCGTGGAAGTGCCGACCAGGGCCAGCCGTTCCGTGATTTTACCCAATTCCTCCGTGGGAATTGACGGGGCCTTCAGCATTTCCCGCTGAGCGGCCGAAAGGAAAATGCTTTCATAAGCTGACTGAAAGTTCAGTTTCGCCAGCCAATCCTCACGGAAATTCAAAAAGGCAGCAATGACACCAATGAGCGACCCACCCGCGATATATCCCGAGCACAGCAAAACCCCAGGACTCGATTCCGACTCTTCGGCTTTCGGCGGATTAACGCGATCGACGATCCACCGCATCACACCGCCAATGAAAATCGGAAACGACGTCTGCAGCGGCAAGTAAATGCCAACCGCGAACGGCAGCGAGGGCACCGCACACAGTTCCAAGCTCACCGCCATCAAAGCCCCGATCAGCACCAGCGACCACGGCAATTTCTGATTCAGAATTCCGTCAATAATCAACGCCATGAGCTTCGTTTTCGGTGCGTCATATCGCGCGACCGGAACCGCGGTTACATTTTCGCCCCGCTCCTGCCGGATCTTCTTCTCCGCCTCGATGTCGTCATACGGCAACAAGCCATTAATCGCCGGATCTTCCCGATAGCGAACCACCCCCGTATCATCCACCAGGTATTTCCCCTGAGCGAACCCTGGAATCTCCCCTTCGGCCACGCGCAAAATGTGGTACTGAGTCTTGTCATCCGCCGCGTAGGGCCGCCCCACCTGCCGTTTTTCGGTCAAGCCTGCCATCTTCTCGTCGGGCACGACATACGCCGGCAAATAGTCCCGGTTTTTCGTGTAGTGTGTCCCCGCGTCGTTGATCAATTTTACGGTCGCTCCGATTACGAGCGCACTCGTCAACGCACCGATCAAAATGCCGATCTGCTGCAACTTCGGCGTCGCCCCGACGAGAAATCCCGTCTTTAAATCCTGCGCCGTCGTCCCGCCGTTCGATGCCGCAATGCACACGACACCGGCGATCGTCAGCGCCGTCAGCGTGTCGGCCTTCGTCACCTTTCCCAGCGCCAAAAAGATCAAGCACGTCAACAGCAGCGTCGCCACCGTCATTCCGGATATCGGATTCGACGATGAGCCAATTTCACCCGTCAGCCGCGAAGACACCGTCACGAACAAAAAGCCAAACACCATCACCAGCACTGCTCCCAAGAGCCCGTGCCACGACAATCCTAACCCCAAATTCGGCGAAATGGCTAACAGCAGTATCAGAATCGCGCTCCCCGCCAGCACCACGCCCATCGACAAATCTTGATCGGTCCGCGGCCCGGCTGTCTCGCTTTTGCCCCCCTTCGCGCCAAACATTCCCGCCATGTCTTTCAGGCCCGCAATCAGCGACGAGATAATCACCGGCATCGCCCGCGCCATGCTGATGATCCCGCCCGTCGCCACCGCCCCCGCCCCGATATACAAGATGTAAAAGTTCCGCAGCCCTCCCGGATTCATGTCGCGAATCAAAGCCGTCGTCGAGGGAAAGATCGGCGTCGTGACATATTCGCCGAACATCGCGATCGTCGGCAGAATGACCAGATACGCCATCACGCCACCCGCCACCGTGATGCTCGCGATCTTCGGCCCAATGATGTAACCCACGCCGAGAAGCTCCGGCGTGAATTCACCGCCGAGCACGCCTTTGGTAAGTCCCACTTGTCTAGCGCCAACTACTTGCCCCGCGGCATCGGTGATCGGCACGGATCGAAACAGATTCCAATTCGCCACGTCGTGAATAACGTGAAATGGCGACATCAGCAATTTGATGATCGCCGCCACCGCAAACCCCAAAAACACCATCACCGCCGACGCGCCCCCCTTCTCGCCAGCCGTCAGCACGTCCGCACACGCCGTTCCCTCGGGATACGCCAGCGTGCCGTGTTGCTTCACGATAAAAGCCCGCCGCAGCGGAATCATCATCAAGATGCCAAGCAGGCCGCCGAGGACGGCAACCGTCATCGTGCGAACCAAATCCATCTCAAAGCCGAGCAGCATCAGCGCCGGCATCGTCACGCCCACGCCAAACGCGATCGACTCACCGGCCGAGCCGGTCGTCTGAACCATGTTGTTTTCGAGAATCGTCTTCCGCCGCGTGCGGGTGAGTGCGGCAAACCCGCGAAACAGCGAGATCGACAACACCGCGATCGGAATCGATGCCGACACGGTCATCCCGACCTTCAGCACCAGATACATCGACGACGCGGAGAAAATAATCCCCAGAATCGTCCCAATGACCACAGCCGACCACGTGAACTCCGGCACATTGGTGACCGCCGGCGAAATGAACGGCTGATAGTGCTCGGCGGCGGAATTAGCAGGCGGCGTTGGTGCTTTGGCCATGTTGACAGTTCAAAAGGTGCGCACGGACAGAATCTTCGCACCGTTTTTTACCGCCAACCGCCATCCAACGGCAAGCCAGAACTCGACTTAACTCTGGGAATTCTGGACCGGCCTGAAGCGGCCAACCGCACTGGATTCAACGCGAAGGCGCAAAGACCGCAAAGGGTCAATACATTCATTTCTATCTTTGCGCCTCTGCGACTTTGCGCCTCTGCGTTAAATGTAGAAGAGCAGAATCCATCAGCTCGGTGTGATTGAGTTAGCCGAGCCCCGGCACCTTCCACCCATCCCGATACGCCCTCCGAACTAGCTTCGTGGCGTCCGCGTTCCCCTTGAACTCCAGCTTCGCCGCGTCCCACTCCAGCCACTGCCCCGCAAAACGATCGGCCATCGCGCCGACGAGAACCGCCTCGGTCATTGGCCCACCGTGCGAGAAGTCGTCGCACGCCTTGTGGCCCTCCACAACCGCATCGACCCAATCGTGATAATGGTCCTGCGGCTTGAACTCTGGATACTTCGACGCGGCGAATTTTTCCTCTGGCAAAACCACCGGCTTCGACGCTCCGTACTTCTTGAACATCGTCCCCGTTTCGCCAATCCAAAACGTCCCCTGCGCCGGCAACTCCTTCACGCTACTGGGCAGCTTGATCAGGCTCGCATCTGGCCGCTGGTCGCCGTCATACCACGTCAGCTTTACCGTTTTGTCAGCCGTGATGTCGTTGCCGGGAAAAATCAACTCGACGATCCGCCGTTCACCCCACAGCGGGCCGCTACTCCCCGGCGTCGTCTGTCGCACGCGCAACGGTGCCGTCAGCTTCAAGGCATCAAACGACGTATCGAAATGGTGGCAGCCCATGTCCCCCATCTCGCCGACGCCAAAATCAAACCACGCCCGCCAGTTCTTTGGGTGATAGGTATCCGCAAGGTAAGGCCGCGGCTCACTCACGCCGAGCCAGCGGTCCCAATCGAATCCGGCCGGAATCGGATCGGCCTTGGCCCGCAACTCCGTATTCTTCGGCCACCACGTCAGCGGCTTGTTCTCCCACAAGATCACTTCCTTGATCTTACCGATCGCCCCGCTCTTGAGCAGCTCCACCGCCATCCGGCTCTCAATGCTCGACCTTCCCTGATTGCCAAGCTGCGTAATGACGCCCGCATTCTTCGCCTCCTCGGTGATCACGCGGCATTCATGCAGCGTCGAAGCCATCGGCTTTTGCAAATAGATATGCTTCTTCGCCCGGATCGCGACCACGGCCGGCGCTGCGTGCATGTGATCAGGCGTGCCGATCGTTACGGCGTCGAATTTATCCGAATTCGCCAATAGCTCCCGCCAGTCGTGATATAGCACCGCGTTGG
Organism: Anatilimnocola sp.; assembly: GCA_031394445.1. Classification (GTDB taxonomy): domain Bacteria; phylum Planctomycetota; class Planctomycetia; order Pirellulales; family Pirellulaceae; genus CAYLLN01. Next base: position 3,586 of record JANNTN010000347.1, on the reverse strand, counting down.
GATGGGTCTTGCTCGCCGTTTGCAACGTGCGCTGATCCACGTCGCACATCGCGGTGATTTTCACCTTCTCATGGCTGGCAACGCCCTTCATCGTGGCACCACCCATGCCGCCGACGCCAATGCTCGCCACTTGCAGCGTGCCGTTGGGCGAGGCGCTTCTCAGAATCGCCGGGGTGCCAAACACAACGCTCGCCGCTGCCGCCGTCCGACCGAGAAAACGCCGACGATTGATTCTGCTATTCATACTCATGACATTTACTTTCTACTTACCGCTTTTGAGATGTTTATCAAAAAACGCCAGCACGATCGGACGCAAATCCTTCTGTTTCGGCTGCAAGTGAAACGTGTGCGGCGCGCCTTCGATGATTTCGAGCTTGTTCTCGACGCCGGCTTTCGTCAGCGCTGTCGCCAATAACTCCGATTGGCTCACCGGCACTGTCGTATCGGCAGTGCCATGCATGATCAGAAACGGCGGATCGTTCTTATCGAGATACGTCGTCACGGAAAACGCCTTATACAACTCCGGCGCTTCGCTGCGACTCTTCCGCAAAGCCGCGACATCTTTCCATTCCATAAAATCCGCCGGACCATACAGATTCACGACACAGTTAACCCCACACGATTGTTCTCCATGCGGCCCCATCGGATCGAGGCCATCACTCGCCCCCGTCACGCCGACCATGCTCGACAAGTGCCCGCCCGCCGAGCCGCCGATCACGCCAATGTGCTTGGTATCCAGATGCAGCCGCTCCGCATTCGCCCGCAGCCACCGTACCGCCGTCTTGCAATCGTGCAGATTCTGCGGCCAGCAAATCTTGTCCGACTGCGGATCATCCAAGAGATAATCGATGCTCAAGCACACATAGCCATGCGACGCCAGCGTTGTCCCGATGTTGATCTCGCGAGCCGCATTGCGAATCCCACCCGTCCAGCCGCCGCCATGAATAATCAGCACCCCGGGATACTTCTTCCCCTCCTCAAACTTCGGCGGCAAATACAAATCCGCCTTCTCCGCCCGCTCCGTCGGCAGATACGCAATCTCCTTCTCGATGCGAACGTCTTTCGCATCCTGCCCGATTACCGTGCCACCAAGCAGCCCGATCAAACCAAGAAACAAAATCACTCGCTTCATATTTTGCACTACCTTTATTAATCCGTGTCACCCGCGTTCATCCGCGGCAAAAAAACTGCGAATTACTTGCTTCATCGCCGGCGGACCAATTCCCTACTTTCGCCAATTAGCGGCAGCGTGCGTTTCTGCGTCGCTTCACGATAAGGCACCGAATCCGCCCTTTCAATCGACTTTGCGAAAGGAATCGAGTTTGCCCCCATCCCCGCCGCGCAGTACCATGCGCTTTCCCGCCAGGAAGCCCACCCATGTCCGAACCCCTAGCCATCGCCTCGCGCCGGCTCTTCCTCCAATCGTCCGCTGGTGCCGCTGCCGCACTGTGGTCTGATTGGTCCTGCCTCGCCGCTGCGCAGCCGAAGGCCAACGGCAAAGCCAAATCGGTCATCCTCATTTTCAATTGCGGTGCCCCCAGCCACATCGACCTCTGGGACATGAAGCCCGAGGCGACCGACACCGTTCGCGGCGAATTCAAGCCGATCTCGACGAACGTCCCCGGCATTCAAATCAGCGAACTGTTGCCGCGAATGGCCCATCGAACCGACAAACTGGCGATCTTGCGCTCGCTGCATCACACCCAGGCCGCCCACAACAGCGGCATGTATTATTCGACGGTCGGTCGTCCGTATCGGATCGATAGCACGCTCATCAATCCCAGCCCCACCGACTATCCCTGCGTCGGCACGCTTGTCGGCTGGCTCGCCCAGCGCGATGGCTACACCGGTTCGGTTCCGCCATACGTCATCACGCCCGAACCACACTGCGATAGCAAGGTCTATCTAACTCCCGGTCAATTCGGCGGCTGCCTCGGCTCCAAATACGATCCGTTCGTCCTGCAGTCCGATCCCAATGCCAGCGATTTCCGCGTCCGCAACCTCCGGCTGAACGACGAGCTCACCACCGAGCGACTCGGCGAGCGCAGCCGGCTCTTAGGCGAACTCGGCTCCTCCGCGCGACCCGTCCCCTCGCCAACCGCTGCTGAATACGACACCCAGCGCGTTAAAGCCACAAACATGGTCACCAGTGGCGACGCCGCTGCCGCCTTTGACCTCACCAAAGAAACGACTGCCATTCGCGAGCGTTACGGCCGGCACACCTGGGGCCAATCGCATCTGCTCGCCCGCCGCTTGATTGAACACGGCACCCGCTTCGTCACCACAGTCAACGGCCCCAGCATCACCTGGGACACGCACCTCGACAATTTCGGCCGTCTGAAAAATCGCCTCGTCCCACCGATGGAGCAAGCCTACGCCGCACTGCTCGACGATCTGTCCGAGCGCGGCCTCCTCGATTCCACGCTCGTCGTCTGGATGGGCGACTTCGGCCGCACCCCCACAATCAACAAAGACGCCGGCCGCGACCACTGGCCGCAGTGCTACACCGTCGTCCTCGCCGGCGGCGGCATCCGCGGCGGCCAAATCATCGGTGCCTCCGACAAAATCGGCGCCTACCCCACCGAACGCCCCTTTTCTCCCGCCGACCTCCACGCCACCATCTTCCGCCTCCTCGGCTACGACCCCTCCGCCATCACCTACCACACCACCGACGGCCGACCAACACCGGTTTCTGATGGTCAGCCGATTCGGGAACTGGTTTAAGCGCAACTCGTCATGACTTTAGGTCCGTTCAGTGAAAACCCATATCAATCGCCTAGTGAAGCGGCCGCAACCAATCTGCGGCAAGCTGATCCACTTAGGTTGCCGGCCATCGGCTGTTTTGGCTCAGCGTATATAGCGGTAGCTTTTGCCGGTTACCTACTCTGGTTCTCTCAGGGGTTCCTTCGGAGGCCAAAAAAGGGGGCCAAAAAAGATGTCAGGAACGAATGGCACTGTCGTCGCAGTAAACTCAACGCAGCAAACACTTAAGCAACGCTATCATGGCACTGACAGCATTTTGGCGTCTAATTCGAGCAACCCAAGCGTGTAACGAAACACTGGGCTGCGCATTTGCCCTAAAATTCGCCACGGCTGCAAGCACTGATACGATAGCAATGCTTAGTCGTTTCCTTGGCTGGACTTACGGCCTCGACAGTGCCATTCGTTCCTGACACCTTTTCAATTCCAGTTCCTTTTCAATTTCCACTTTTTCAATTTCTGATACAGGTCAGTGGCACGCATTTCGGACAGTGCCACGCCGGGGCTTGGTGAGGGAAGATGGATTGGTGACGTCAGCCGTTGTTCGCTGCGCGACCCGACAGCCACCCGGTCGCCCTGCACTTCAGCACGCCCTGCGGAGTACCTCTGTCATTTACACACATCTGTGTTGGTATTGCCGAAGGTCCGCCAAGCCAGCGAGAAGTCGAGCATGCGGCGGAGGCCGGTCCACACGGGTTGCGGACCTGGGGGTGGCTCTTTGGGGCGGTTGTTATAGCCGCCCAGATGCGTAATGAGCTTCATCAATTCGTTCAAGGTTGGCGGAGTGAGCGGGAGCGCGGTTTTGTGGACCACGCACCACACCGGT
>JANNTN010000659.1:0-9197 GCA_031394445.1 Anatilimnocola sp. | reverse complement strand
CGCAGCGAACTGCCCGACTGCTTGGCCTCAGGGTGCAATTGCCCAAATCGCTCCAGCGTGGCCGGCGACGGATTCACCGGATGATGTGAAATGTGGCACCACACGTTGACGTAAAACGGACCCGCCTTGTTCTTCTCGATGAAGTTGATCGCGTCGTCAAAAATATGCGCATCGCGCCCCCGTGCGCCGTCGCGCCGGGCAGCCTGCTTCTCGTCGCTATCGGTCCCAACCGCATCGATGCCATACGTGCCGTCTTTCTCCTCCGGCCCGATATGCCACTTGCCAAAATGCCCCGTGTGATAGCCGGCCTGCTTCAGCAAGTCCGTAATCGTCACGCGTTTCCCAAACCCACCGTTAGCCGGATATTCACGAAACGTCGCGGGAAATTTGCTCGTCATCAAGCCCGTGCGGGCCGGACAACACGTCACGCCCGTCGAATAAAACTGCGTGAACCGCGTCCCCTCGCTCGCCAGCCGGTCAATGTTTGGCGTCCGCGCATAAGGATGCCCATAACAACCCACGTCGCCATATCCCAGGTCATCCGCCAGGATGAAGACCACATTCGGGCGCACTGCCGATTCAGTCGCACTCAATCTTCCTGCCACCAACCCTGCAACACACAACAGCACCCAGCAGCATCGCGAGAACATCACGGCAGGCCCTCCAAACTCATTGGGGAAAGCCCGATTATTCCCCGCCCGTCTGCCGAATAACAGGCCGCGCCTCCCTGGCTTCCTGTTCCCGCTCTTCCACCACCAGCGGCGTCGCCTCGTCCTCGCCCGGCAATTGCAGCAGGTCGCCGGCCGATCGCGGGTTGATTACCACTTCATCCCCTTCCGACAGCCCGTGCGCAATCGCGGCTACTTCGTCATTCGTCGATTGCAATTCCACTTCCCGCGTCTCATAGGAATCGTCCTCGCCTCGCACCAGCGAAAAATACCGCCCGTTCGATTCGGCCAGCGCTTGCACCGGCAATTGCAACGCACTGGGCAGTTGTTCCAGATGAATCCAAGCTTCGGCATTCATCCCCACCCGCAGTTGGCTCGGCGGATTCTTAATCTTGATCGTCACGCCATACTTGTTTATCGCCATGCTCGAGTTATAGTTCGGCTCCGCAAACGGGTTGATCTTCACCACTTCCCCTTCGATCAGCTCGTCGTCCAGCGCCTCCACGCGAATCGAAACGGGCATTCCAACCTGAACCAGCGTCACGCGGGCCTCGCTCACCGTCGCCCGCACCTGCATGTCGTCCGGATTGGGCAGCCACACCACCGTCTGCCGCTCGCGAACTCCCGCACCCGGCTCCACCACGAATGGCGTGTAAGAACTGCTGCGGAAAAAATCAGGGTCGTTGTTATAGACAACCTGGCCCGGTGCCGTCGCCCGGATCGTGCAGTTCCGAATCCATTTTTGAATATCCTTGAGCCGTCGCTGCTCCAGTTGCAGGCTCCGCCGCTGCGCCTTCAGATCGGCCTCGGCCGAAGAAATCGCCGCATCGAGCAGCGTCAGTTCCTTCTCCTTCGTCAAATTCCGCAGCGTCTCAAGATTGGTCCGCGCACACTCCAGTTTATTCGTGGCGTCGTCCAAAGCCGCGTAAGACACCTGCACGTCCAGCGCCGAACCAATCGCCTTTTCAAACAACACCTTGGCCGACTCCACAGCCGCCACGGCCGTCGCTTTGCCCCGCTCGGCTATGTACAGCTCCGACTCGTATTGATTCTCCAGCGCGATGTACAACCCTTCGAGATACTCCTTGCGTGCAATCACCGCCGCCTTGTGCGTGTTCTCGGCTGTCGTGAGCAACGATTCCCGCGTGCTAATCGCAATCTTCTGCTCGCTTTCCTGCTCCCGCAAAATGCTGGGGTCCAACTCCATGACCACATCGCCTTCCTTGACGACGGCCCCCTCCGGCAAAACCTCCAAAATCGGCGTCGTCCCCCCGCGCGAACGCACGTCGCACTTTAGTTCCGTGCTTGAGGCGCTTTCCATGACCCCCTTCGTAACCAACGCGTGATCGTAAGGCCCTCGCCACACCGTCGTCGTCACAATTTCGACATCGTCAAAATTCGCGCGGTCGCGAGCAGAAAACCACAGCGCAAAACCCGCGCACGCCACGCCCATCGCGATGATCGCGAGCAAATACACCGAAGCTCGACCGCGACGGCAGCAGCCATAGACAGACAATGAGCCCCGCTCATCGCCGCACGAAGTTCGCACGAAGCAAGCTCCCGCGCACACCTGACGCGATACACGGCCAAGCAGTCGCGTTGATATTGAATGGAAGGGGAGGGGAGGGGAGGGGAGGGGAGGGTCAAACAGCCATTCAATTGGGCGCAGGAAAGGTGGGATGGTCGCTGCCCCAATCTGGCTCGGCATTTCTGCCCAAACGATTTCTCGATTGTACCCCCTCCCGCCCCCCGTGTCACTCCGAATCTTTCCGCCATTCAAAACACCCCTACCAGAAATTTCCATTTCTGGCTTGAAAAAATCTGCCAAAATCTGGCCCGGTTTTTCGCGCAGATTGCAATGTATAAATGGGAGCATCAGCCTCCACTCGCACGAGTTCCGTGACTTGCGGAAGTCATCAACCAAGCTGCGCGCCTCCGATGTTACCAGGCCTGATATTCAAACCGTAGAGCCATCGACCATTAAAGAATCGCTAACCTTTAGCGCACGCATCACTTCGCCAAAATCCACAACTCGTTCTAGCACAACTAGTTGCAAAAATCGGCTTACGCTCCCCGCAAAATTTCTCCCCGATCTTTAGCGTCTTCTCGTCCACTAAAACCTCCGCCGACTTGCGAACGCCAAAAAACCCATCCATCATCTACTTCGCTACTCAGGTCAAATCCCTCTCCCCAATCTCTCCCATGCCACGCGCGTTCCAACTCGCCGCTCCGCTTCTCTTGCTAACCGCGGCAGCCATCCCCGCCGCCGACGCCCCGCCTATCAACCCCGCCGACCGCCAGGTCCAAGCCGATATACCTCATGGCAAACTCACCACCGGCGTTTTCTCCGACAGCAAAATTTTCCCCGGCACGCGCCGCGACTACAGCGTCTATGTCCCCGCTCAATACGCGGCTGACAAACCAGCCTGCCTGATGGTCTTCATGGACGGCCCGAACTACGCCAAACCCGACGGCGCGTATCGCGTACCCGTCGTGTTCGACAATCTGATTCACCAAAAGACCATGCCGGTCACCATCGCCGTCTTCGTCGCCCCCGGCACAGTTCCCGCAACCAGGCCGGGAGCCAAAGATCGCAGCAATCGCTCGTTTGAATACGACTCGATGGGTGATCGCTACTCCCGCTTCCTTCTCGATGAGTTTTTGCCCGTCGCTCTGAAAGGACTCAACGTCTCCACCGATCCCAAGCAGCGCGCCGTTTGCGGCAGTTCCTCCGGAGGCATCTGCGCGTTCACCACCGCCTGGGAAAAGCCCGATCAATTCGGCAAAGTCATCAGCCACATCGGCAGCTTCACCAACATCCGCGACGGCTGGGCCTATCCCGGCCTCGTCCGCAAAACAAAATCATCCCCCAAGCCCCTCAAAATCTATCTGCACGACGGCAAAGACGATCTCAACAATCTCTTCGGCAACTGGCCCCTCGCCAACGCCGACCTCGCCGCCGCCCTCAATTTCGCCGGCTACGAGCATCAATTCGTCCTGACCGAAGGCGGCCACAGCGGCAACTGGGCCGGCGAGCAACTTCCCAACGCCCTCCGCTGGCTCTGGTCCGACCAAATCGCCGCTCAATAACTTCCAGACAAATCAACACTCTCCAATACACCCATGAAACTCCCATTCTCTCCCTCCCGCCTGCTGAACTCCTTCGTTCCCTTCGTTTTCTTCTGTTCAATTCTCGCATTCTCCCCGGCCCGGCCTCTCCACGCCCAAAACGCCCCCGTCTGGCAGCCCCACGCCGACGCCATTCCGCGTGACGATGTCCCCCACGGCACTGTCGAGCCGCAAGAGCCCTGGAAATCCAAAATCTTCGAGAACACCACCCGCGATTGGGCCATCTATGTTCCCGCGCAATACAAAAAAGAGCAGCCGGCCGCGCTTATGATCTTTCAAGACGGTCGCGGATACAGCGATGTCACAGGCAAGTGGCGCGTGCCGGTCGTTTTCGACAATCTCATCGCCCGCGGCGACATGCCACCCACCATCGCCGTCTTCATCAACCCCGGCCACGATCCCTCCAAGACAAACACCAAGCGCCCCGGCACCGCCTCCAATCGCGGCTTCGAGTACGACAGCCTCGGCGACCGCTACGCCCGCTTCCTCCTCGAAGAAATCATTCCCGAAGTCGAAAAGAAGTACAGCATTTCCAAAGACCCCGAAATGCGAGCCATCTGCGGTGCCAGCTCCGGCGGCATCTGCGCCTTCACCGTCGCCTGGGAGCGTCCCGACGCCTTCCGCAAAGTTCTCTCCACCATCGGCAGCTTCACCAACCTCCGCGGCGGCAACGTCTATCCGTCACTGATTCGCAAATCCGAACCTAAGCCAATCCGCGTCTTTCTGGCCGATACCAGCGGCGACCTCGATAATCCTTTCGGCCACTGGCCGACCTCGAACAAGCTCATGGCCTCCTCCCTGCAATACATGGGCTACGACGTCCGCTTCGATTGGGCCGAAGGCTACGGCCACAGTAGCGATCACGGCGGCGCACTCTTCCCCGACGCCATCAAATGGCTCTGGCGCAAAGAAAAACACACGCCCACCCTCGACACCAAAGGCGACCTCCGCGGCGATCTGACAATTCTCAAGCTCCTCATCCCCGGCGAATCCTGGCAAGTCGTCGCCGAAAACCTCGGCTTTGCCGACGCTCCCTGTCCCGACGCCGCCGGCAATTTCTACTTCTCCGACATGCGCGCCCCGGTCCCCGCCGTCTATAAGCTGAGCGCCACCGACGGCACTCGCACTGAAATCTCCAAAGAAGCCGTCAGCGGCATGAAGTTCGGCCCTGACGGTCTCCTCTACGGCTGCCAAGGCGCGAAGAACCGCGTGATCTCCATCGACCCCAAATCGGGCGTGGTCACAGAAATCGCCACCGGAGTCACGCCCAACGATCTGGCCGTCTCCGCCGACGGTTTCATCTACATCACCGAAACCAGAACACAGCAAATCACCCGCATCAACATCAAAACACGCGAAGTCTCAGTCGTCGACAAAGGCATCACCCGTCCCAACGGCATCGCCCTGTCCACCGACGGCGGCACGCTCGGCGTGTCCGATGCCGGCGGCGAAAACGTCTGGACCTTCCGGGTCAACACCGATGGCTCACTCGACGCCAAAATGCCCACCATGACCATGCGTCTGCCCATCGACCCCAAAGGCGAGTTCAAGTCCAATGAAGCGCCACCCTATCAAGCCGCCTCCCGCGGCGATGGCATGGCCGTCGATAAATCCGGCCGCTACTACGTCACGTCAGCCCTCGGCGTCCAAATCTTCGACCCCACCGGCCGGCTCTGCGGCATTTTGCCCAAGCCCAAAGAAGCCCAGCCCCTCACAAGCTGCACCCTCGCCGGCCCCAACCACCAATACCTCTACATCACCAACGGCGACACGATCTTCCGCCGCAAGCTCCAAGTCGATTAATCCAATTTTCGAGCGTACCTAACAAACCACTGGAGCCGCCGCCGCCATCTCCGGAATTCCTGTCGGCGGAATCACCCCCATCCCGCTCTCCCCGTTCGCTCGCTCCAATAGCTGCATCAAGCACTGCAGCGACATCAACATATCCGTCGTCGTCAGAATGCCCTTCACCTGGCCATCCTCGACTACCGGCAAGCACGAAATCCGCCGGTGCAGCGTCAGTGTAATCACTTGCGTCAGGCGTGCTGTCGGCGACACCGTTTGCGGATTCGCCGTCATGATGTTCGACGCCCGCTTCCCGTGCCGCGAATAAATATCCCGATCGCTGATGATTCCAAATAGCTTGCCATCGCGCATTACCAGCAAGTGATGAAACCCCTCCGTTTCCATCAGCGTTTTCAAGTCGCTCACCGGCGTCATCGGATCGACCGACCGCACCTTTCGCGACATCACATGCCGCGCCTCGATGCGGCTGTGCAGCACATCGTCAAAATGCCGCAGCAAAACCCGCTGTATCTCCTGCCTCTTTTTGAAATTCGGATTGCTCGGTGCCTCAACAACATGTTCTGCCTGGCACTCCATCTCCTGCACGGCTCTTCGCGCTCGCATTCGCCGATACCGGCTATGCCCCACGATCCCCACCGCAGCCACCAATACACCCCAGGCAAACGCATGCACCGGCGGCAGCAACGCAGCCACGGCTTTCACTACTGGCGTTTCCGCCGCCGCATTCGTCGCTGCTTCGCCGCCGCTCGCCGCCCCTGGTACATCACCCAAGGCCATAGCCGTTCGGCGAAAGTTCGAATCCGCCGCAAAACGGACCGCGTCGCTGCCCAGCATCACAGCCGCCGCGATCAGCGCCATGATGATGGCATATTCCGTGGTCGAAGCACCCTCCTGGTTCCGTACCAAATGCGTCGAGCGAGCCGTCAAGTGAATGTTCCTTGCGGTGAGAGTGTGAAATGGTCGAGTCAGCGACACCATTTAGTAGCTAACGCTCGTCGGATCGATCGGCGACGACGCAGCCTTAGCAATTTCGCTACTGCTATCCAGAAATCGCGCGGCTGTCTTGTCGTCAAACCGCCAGCCGCAATCGAGGCAAACCAAATTGTTCCCCTCGGTCACCACGTCGGTAATTTGCCGGCACTGCGGGCAATGAAGCGAAAGCATAACGTCGTCGTGCATGGGCGGCTCCTCTGACTAAGACGGGGGAAGCACTACCCAAAAGCGTAGCTCAACAAAGCCGCCAGCAAGCGCCAACAAGTTCCAATTGCAACGGTCCCGCAGGCTATGCCACTAAAAAAACACTTTACGCCAGCAATTCCCTTACCACCCGCGCCGGCTCCACGCCCGTTAGCTTGGCATCGAGCCCCTGGAACTTGAAGGTCAGGCGCGCATGATCGAGGCCCAACAGATGCAAAATTGTCGCGTGCATGTCGCGTACGTGCATGCGGTGCTCGGTCGCGTTGAAGCCAAATTCATCGCTCTGTCCCAGCGTCATTCCCGGCTTCACGCCGCCACCGGCCAGCCACATTGTGAACGCATTGGGATGATGGTCGCGCCCGTCATTTCCTCCCTGCACCATCGGCGTCCGTCCGAACTCACCGCCCCAGATAACCAGCGTCTGATCCAAGAGGCCCCGCTGTTTGAGATCTTTCAGCAGCGCCGCGCACGGCTTATCCGTATCCAAACAATTCTGCTTCAAATCCTTCACCAAATTACCGTGCTGGTCCCAAGCTTCGTGAAACAACTGAATGTACCGCACACCCTGCTCGACCAACCGCCGCGCCAAGAGGCAATTATTCGCAAACGAAGATTTCCCCGGTTCCGCGCCGTACATATCCAGCACGTTCTGCGGCTCATTGCTCAGGTCCATCAGTGCCGGCGCGCTGGCCTGCATCCGAAACGCCATTTCAAAGCTGCTCGTCCGCGTCGCAATCTCAGGATCACCTACCACTGCCAGCCGCTGCTGATTCAGCGCGCGAATCGCCTCGATCGCATCCCCTTGCAGCTTCCGATCGATCCCCGGCGGATTGGAAAGAAACAGCACAGGTTCACTACCCCCGCGAAACTGCACCCCTTGATAAACCGTGGGCAAAAAACCGCTCCCCCAATTGCTGTTCCCGCCGCTCGGCCCCTTCTTGCCGCTCGAAAAAACAATAAACGCCGGCAAGTCCCGCGTCTCGCTCCCCAAGCCGTAAGTCACCCAGCTCCCCATGCTCGGCCGGCCAAACTGCTGATTCCCCGTGTTCATCAAAATCTGCGCCGGCGCATGATTGAACGCATCGGTCGTCATCGACTTCACGATCGCGATGTCATCCACCACCGTGGCCAACTGCGGCAACAGCTCCGACAGTTCTGCCCCACTCTCGCCATGCTTATCGAACTTGAACTTCGGCCCTAGCAGCTTCGAATTCGGATTGATGAACGCTGCCCGATAACCCTTGAGCAGCTCCGCCGGCGGTAATTTCCCATCCCACTTCGCCAACTCGGGCTTATTATCGAACAATTCCAAATGGCTCGGCGCACCGGCCATGAATAGATAGATAACATTGTTCGCCTTCGCCGGAAAATGCGCCGGCCGCGCCGCCAGCGGCCCCGTCGGCGCTTCCGCCGCAGCCGCCACGCCTCTCCCCAGCAATTCCCCCAGCGCCGCCGCGCCCAGTCCCACGCCACACTGCTTAAAAAACCAGCGCCGCGCCAACTCTGTCGGATTCACGCCACGATAATAGTGCGATTGGCAATTCATCCCACCAGTTTAGCGCACCGGGAGGCTTGCGCCTATGTTTTAACGTAGGGTGGGACCAGCGAGCTTGCTCGCGCCGGCCCACCATCTACAAATCCCCTACCAACCACACCCCGACCCACAACCACCGCCATACCCGCCACATGTCGGCACCATATACGTCACCTGCTTCGGCACCATCGTGCATACCGGCACCGTCACTTGCCGCTCGATCCGCTGCGCAACCATCACGGTGTAATTCACCGTCCGCTGCTCCGTCACCGGCTTCAGCGTCGTCTGCGGAACCTGCCGGTTCACTTGCTTCATCACCGGCACGTAAAAGCTCACATCGCGCGACTTCGTTTCATACACGGGCTTCGCCACCTGGTCTGTCACCGTCCGTTGCTCTTGCTTGCAAACCACGACCTGATATGTGAATGGCTCTTCCACGAACTGCGGCTTATACACCGTGATCGGAACTTGCTCCGTCACCACCTTCGCCGCCCACACTTGGCAACTATGCGTGCAGCCGCAGCAATCGGTAAAGCATCTTGTCTCCCACTGCCCCACATCGCGGCAAACCGTCTGCGTCGTTTGCACGGCCATCGGCTTACAAACCGTCCGCGTTCCATGCCGCGTCTCCACATGCGGCACATCGACCGTAATCTGTCGGTTCACCGTCTCAAAGGTCATGCGGCAAGCGGTGTAGCTAACCACCTTCGTCCGCTGTTCCGGCACACAGATCGTCGTCGTGCAATTCACCATCTGCGTCTCCGGCACCATCCGGCACACAGTCACATACTTCTGCCGCGTCTCCGGCCGGCACACCACATCCGGCACGGTGATCGTCTTATAGCTCGTCTGCGGAACCATCA
>JANNTN010000603.1:0-3715 GCA_031394445.1 Anatilimnocola sp. | reverse complement strand
GGTGTAGAACAAGCCACACGCGTAAATCCATGGAGAAATCTGGTGATGAAGCATGAAGACAAAGCGTTCACCGAAACAAAAGCGTTGTTAGTAGACTCTAACTTTTTTGAATTTTTTACCGATCCGCTGCCGACCGAGCAGCGCGAGATCACGGCGATGCTGCTCAAGACGCCTTATCAATTCGCGCCGGGGTTAGAAAACGCGATCAACCAGGGAACGCAGGCACAGGCCGTGCTGCCGGTGGCTGTGATTTATGGCTTGTTTGAATTCATCGTGAATCCGATCGAGTGGACGCTGCTCTTGCTGACGGCGATGATTTGCATCGTGTCGGGGATCAGTATTTTGGTGAGCATTTACAACTCGATGAGCGAGCGGCGTGGCGAGATCGCGGTGATGCGGGCGCTGGGGGCGGGGCGCGGCACGGTGATGTCGATCATTTTGCTGGAAGCGACGCTGCTGGCTCTGGGAGGCGGCTTGCTCGGCTGGCTGGCTGGCCATACCGGCGTTTGGGCCATTAGTCCGCTAGTCGAAGCGCAAACGGGCGTGCAGGTGGGCTTTGGCATGTGGGAGCCATCGGTTTCGGTTCTAGGTCTCTTCGGCGTGACCGGGGATGCCGCCGAGCGATTGCGAGTTCCGCTCGAATCAGTTTTGCTGCCCTCGCTCATTTTTCTTGCCATCGTGGTTGGCATCTGGCCGGCGATTAGTGCGTATCGCACGGATGTGGCGAAGTCGCTGGGGAAGTAGTGATTTAGCTACTTCGATTCCGCGTTGAATGTGTCGAACGCTTGCTTGAGTCGGGTGACGATCTCTGGATGCTCGGCGGCGACATCGTGCTGTTCGGCGGGGTCGCTTTGGAGGTCGAAGAGCTGCATGGCTTTGGGTGCGTCGCCGGTGCGGAGGCCAGGATGGGCGGTGGGTTGATACTGTTCGTAGGGGGCGATGATGGTCACGCCGTCGGGCGTTCGCGGATCGATCCATCGATCTGCCGGTCCCGGCTTATCCAAAGCCATGAATTGGTCGCGCGGGGGCAGCACGTGGAGCTTCCAGCGGCCGTCTTGTACGCAGGCGAGACGGTTGCCTTGCGCGCCGACGATTGACTCGTGCGGACTTTTGGCATTGGTGTTTAGCATCGGCAGCAAGTCGCGGCCGTCGATCACGCGGTCGGCTGGTGGTTTGACTTCGGCAGCGGCGAGCGCGGTTGAGAAGAGGTCCATGCTAACCGATAGTTCCGCCGAGACGCGGCTGGCGGGAATTTTTCCGGGCCAGCGGGCGAGGCAGGGGACGCGGTAGCCCCCTTCGTAGGTGCTGCCTTTCATGCCGCGGAGGCCGCCGCAACTGCCGCCGAACCAGGCCCCGTTGTCGCTGGTGAACATCACGAGCGTGTTGTCGTCGAGTTTTAGCTCGGTGAGTTTGTTGAGAACCTGGCCAATGCCGTGATCGAGTTCGGAGATCACGTCGGCATAGAGGCCGTTGCCGCTCTGCTTGTAGTACGCCTCGGAGGCCGCCAGCGGCTTGTGTGGCATCGCGTGCGGCAGATAGAGGAAGAATGGGCGGTCTTTGTTCTTTTCGATGAAGGCGATGGCGCGGTCGGTGTAGCGCTGCGTCAGGCTGAGTTGCAGAACGGGATATTCGACGCGTTTTGTCCCTTCCAAAAGCTGCACGGGCCGCATGTCGTTGGAGTAGGGAATGCCAAAGTATTCGTCGAAGCCGCGACTGGTGGGGAGCCATTCGGGCTTTGCGTGGCCGAGGTGCCATTTGCCGACGATGGCCGTGGCGTAACCGGCTTGCTTCAGCAGTTGGGCGAGTGTGATTTCGGTTTCGGCGAGGTGCAGTCCGTTGGTGGCTTCGGGATTGGCACCGTCCGGCGCGGGGTTCTGCATCATGCCGTTGCGAAATGGGTAGCGGCCCGTCATGAGCGACGATCGCGTGGGAGCGCAGAACGAGGCGGGGCAATTGAAGTGCGTGAGCCGAGCGCCTTGGCTGGCGAGTCGGTCGAGGTTTGGTGTTTTGAATGTTGGGTGGCCGTAACAGCCTAGATCGCCGTAGCCCAAGTCGTCGGCGAGGATGAGGACGATGTTGGGGCGGGCGTGAGCGGCTGAGCAGGTTGCAGCGAGCGCCACGACAAAATGCAGTAAGAGGCGGATGGGAAATGGAGAGGATTTCATTGGAAATTCAGCGCCGGAAAAATTGGCCTTGTTTGAAATGCATTTGAACCAAGTGACACTCGCAATATTGGGCCTGCTGGACCGTGTTATGCTGCGCAAAACACAGCCACCCAGTCGAATTCTCACGAATTCGGCTACGACTTATTGGTTCTTCGCTTTCGCGGCTGGTGGTGGAGGTTCGGTGGCGGCGGGTTCAAAGCGTGCCAAGTCTGGTGTTGGGGTTTTAACTCCAGCCGCGGGGACTTCGAGTTTTGCTGACCAGACGATGGAGTTCATGATGAGCATGCGGAGGTCGGTGACTTGCCAATTTTTGTAGAAGTGGGGC
Organism: Anatilimnocola sp.; assembly: GCA_031394445.1. Lineage (GTDB taxonomy): Bacteria > Planctomycetota > Planctomycetia > Pirellulales > Pirellulaceae > CAYLLN01. The sequence continues at coordinate 1,225 of JANNTN010000603.1, read as the reverse complement.
ATGACGATGCCGGCACCGCGGCCGCCGTCGGCTCGCGAGACGGCCCAGGCGACGATTTCTGCTTTTGGTGATTCGGGTGGCAGTTGCGAAGTGGCCAGTGCGGTCACGTTCGCGGCCATGCCGTTGGGACCGAAGTAGTTGTTGATGTAGGGCTCGTCGCGGACGGTGAAGGGCTTCCAGCCGCGAAGGACGGGATGGTCGGCTTTGGTTGGCTCGATTGTCGCGGCGTTGAAGATTTTGGCGATCGACTGATGATGGAGACAGCGGGTGGCGAAATAGCCGCCCATCCAGCGGAGGAGCGGGTGATCGCCGTCGGGCTTGACCTGCATGGCGTTGAGGCCGGTGGCGTAGTGAAAACAGACGAGGCCGCAGCCGTGATCCATCATATTGACCAAATCGCCCATGATTCGGTCGCGGTCGGCCATTTCCTCGGGCGGAAAGCGGTCGCCGGTGAACACTACGACGGCGATTTTTTGCAGCTTGGCGCGGTCGGTGGGCCACTCGGTGACGACTTCGGCCTGAATGCCCGGCACATTTTCGGCGTGCGTGAGGCAGTGGGCGACGAGCCGGCCACCAGCGGCGACTTCGTGCGTTCCAGGTGGATGGGTAGTGGGGCCGACGAGGATCAGGATGTTGGTAGAGGGGGTAACGGCTGTCTGGGCGAAAGCGGACGCAGTGCAGAGCGATGCGACCAGGAAGAGGCCGAGCGTGAAATAGTTTGGACGAGGCTGTTTCATAAAGGGCCTGAGCAGCTAAAGTTTGGAATTTTTTTTTCTGCGGGGCGGTTGAGTGATTGTCGTAAGCTGTTGTTTGATCGGGAGTTGTGATTTTGGATAGGTTAGCTGGTGCGCTCAAGTTGAGCGTTTGTTTAGCGCGTGATTTTGTAAGAGCAGAGCGCGGAGCGGGCGCGACATCGGCCCCCATAGATACATTGCAATTTGGCGAAAAAAGCGAACGGAATTCTGGATGATTTTTGAAAATTGCGGAAGACCGCAAGGGCGTTTTTGGGATGGAAGATTACCGGGAGGCTGACGCCTCCCGCTCGTCGGCCGACCTGCGCCTGCGGCTACGGGTTAAACGAAGCGAGCCAGCTACGACCCAACTGCATCCACTCTTCGGCGCGGACGTTCCAGTTGCAGGTGCGATTAATGGCTTGCGATTGCTCGAATTGTCGTTGTGTGACGGCGGCGGGATTCGATTCGATTTCGGTCAACACCTGGTCGAG
>JANNTN010000583.1:0-4818 GCA_031394445.1 Anatilimnocola sp. | reverse complement strand
CTGCACGATTGGGTGTGAGCATATTTATTCCATGCGCGGGGGACAGGGGACGGGGGACGGGGGACGAGGGGTGCGGCTAGAGTATGAGAATTTGTTTGCGCTGGGGCCGCTGTGTGGAGTCGGTGATTCGGAGGCGGTTCTGCGGGCATCGAAGCTGTGCGATGAGTGGGGGATCGATACGATCAGCGCGGGAGGCACGATCGCGTTTGCGATGGAGTGTGTAGAGCGGGGGCTGCTGGACGCGGAGTGGCTGAAGTTTGGCGATGGGGAGGCGCTGCTGCGGGCGGTGGAACTGATTGGCCGGCGGGAGAGGGTCGGCGATTTGCTGGCGGAAGGGAGTCGGATCGCGGCGGAACGGATTGGAGGCGGGTCACTTGAGTTTGCGCCGCAGGTGAAGGGTTTGGAGATTCCTGGTTATGAGCCGCGAGCACTGCAAACGATGGCGCTGGGGTTCGCGGTGGGCACGCGTGGGGCGGATCACAATCGCAGTGGGGCGTATGAAGTCGATTTTTCGCCGCAGGCCGATCGGCACAAGCTGACGGCGGAATCGGCGGTGCTAGCCATTGAAACCGAGAACAAGGCGGCGCTGATGGACTCGCTGATTTTGTGCAAGTTTTTACGCGGCGTGTTCAGTGACTTTTATGCGGAAGCGGCACAGATGTTGCGGCTGGTCACGGGCTGGGAGGTGACGCCCGGGGAGCTGATGCAAACAGCAGAGCGGATCGTTACTGCGAAGAAACTGTTCAATATGAACGCTGGCTGGACCGACGTTGAAGACACGCTGCCGCCGCGGCTGCTGAATCGAGCGCTAGACGATGATCCGGCTGCCAGGCTGACCGCGGAGCAGCTTTCGGTGGCGATTGTCGCGTACAATCGGGGCCGCGGCTGGACGGAAAGTGGCAGTGTGCCGCAAGAACAGCAGGTCGCCCTCGGCTTGGCGGGGATTTGAGTCGCCAGTATTCTAACTTAGTCCGCGAAAGCGACGCGCGTGGACTTGTAGCATGAAAAGGGCCGTTTCGGAGTAGCGATGAGCATATCGGTCATTCTGACTATTTTGGCGATGCTCATTCTCAATGGAGTCTTCGCGGCCTACGAATTGGCGCTGGCATCGATTCGTCCCGGCAAGCTAAAAGCGCTGGCCGAGCAGCGGCGGCCTGGGGCGGCGACCGCCCTGCGGATGAAAGAGCGTATGGAGAGCTCGCTGGCGGTTGTGCAGCTCGGGATTACGCTGGTCGGCGCGATTGCCGCGGCTACCGGCGGGGCGAGCGTGGACGAATGGTTGAGTCCCTTTGTCGAGAAGACGCTGCGCGTTTCGCACGGAATGGGGCATGCCATCGCGTTGACATCCTTTGTGATCCCGCTGTCGGCCATCACGATTATCGTCGGCGAGTTGATTCCGAAGGTTTTCGCGCTAAAAAACCCCGAATGGGTGTGTGTGAAACTGAGCCCGCTGATGTGGGCGTTTTCGCTGGTTGTTTATCCGGCGGTGCTGCTCTTCGAGGGGGTGACGAGCGTTTTAGTGAAGCTGCTGGAGAAACTTTTGCCAAAGAGCAAGTCGGACGATCATTTGGCCGGCCTGCACGAATTGCGGGCGCAGGTGAATTTGCTCAGGGCGAGCCAGGCGATTGGCGTGCAAGAGGAGCACATCATTTTGCAGGCCAGCCGGCTGTCGGCGATGAAGGTCATGGACATCATGATGCCTGAAGATGACATCGTGATGGTCGTCGCCGACGCGCCGCTGAGCGAAAATTTGATCATCGCGCACATGGACATGCATACGCGGTTTCCCGTGACGACGCGGAAGGGAGATCCTGAAGGAATCATTGGCTATGTGACGTTCAAGGACATGGTGCTGCTCGCCAAGACGCATCCGGGCAATCCCGTGATTCGCGAGATCGTCCGGCACATTATCAGTTTGCCGGAGGAACTGACTTTATCCGATGCGCTGAAGCGAATGATTGCGGAGCATCACCATCTGGCACTGGTGCGCGAGGCGAGCGGCAAGGTGGTGGGGATGATTACGCAGGAAGATATTTTTGAGGAACTGGTCGGCGATATTCAGGATGAGTTCGATCGGCTGCCGCGACATGTTAGCCCGGCGGGGCATCAACTGATGGTTGGCGGGGGCGTGCAATTGGGCCAGCTTCGTGAGGTGCTGCAGCGCCCCGAGATGGGAGAGGATTTGCCGCCTAACACGACGGTCAACGATTGGCTGAATCACGAGCGCGAAGTGCCGCTACGGGGCGGCGACATGGTGGTGGTCGATCGGGTGTGGTGCCAGGTGCGTAAGGTCCGGCGGCGGAGAATCACCGAGGCGGTGCTCGATCCGCTGGGGAGTCCGTATGAAATGGACAAGGGGCCGTCCGTGGCGGAGAAGACCTGAGGCAAATGACCAATGACGAATGTCCAATGACCAATACATTTATTTTGATTCCTGGGCGGACGAGCAAGCAGGGCGTGGGCATCAGTGAGGGGAAGTTCAAGGAAGGTTATCAGAGTGAGACGCGGACGCTGCAGGTTGCGCCGAAGGATATGCAGCGCCTGGGGCTGAAGGATGCCGATCGGGTGCGGCTGAAGAGCGAATGGGGGCAGATTGAAGTGGCTGTGATAACGGCCAAGGCCGATGAATTGCCGCCGGGACTGTTGTTCATTGCCTATGGGGACTTGTCGAGCCAATTGATGGGGGGCGAAACGCACGGCAGCGGAATGCCGACGAGCAAGGGAATCGATGTGGAGCTGGAGGTTTTGAACTCATGACGCTTTCGATTGTTCTGGCGGACCTGGCTAATCCCAAGCAGCAAGCTGCGATCATCGAACTGCTCGACATGTATTGCCGAGACGAGTTTGGCGACAGCCAGCCGCTGAGCGACCATGCGCAGGAGAATTTGATTCCCGGCCTGGTGAAGCATGGCGGGGCGCGGGTGTTTCTGGCCTGCGAAGGGGATCAGTCGCTCGGCGTGGCAATTTGCATGCTCGGGTTTTCGTCGTTCCGTGGCCAACCGCTGATCAATGTTCACGATATCGCTGTGTGCCCGGAAGCACGGGGGAAGGGCGTTGGCCGGAAGCTGCTGGTAGCGGTCGAGGAAGAGGCACGGAAGCTGGGTTGCGGCAAAGTGACGTTGGAAGTTCGTTCGGACAACGCCCGTGCCATGAGCCTCTACAAAAGCGTGGGCTTCAAACCCAGCGAACCGGAGACGTTGTTCTGGTCGCAGCAGGTGGATTAGCCCATAAAGCCGCGGCAAAGTCGCCCACGTATGCGGTGTGATTCGATGGCGTATAATCAAGGCAGAGACGAATTTCATTGCTGCTCGTAAGCGGAAGAGCGCCATGCCGGTGCAGATGCAGTTGTCGCGGATCATCATCAGCGAGATCAATCCGCAGCAGGTGATTTACCTCAAGGAGGTCGAGGGGGAGCGCACGTTCCCGATTCTGATCGGCCTGTTCGAGGCGGAGAGCATCAACACGGGGGTGAAAAGGGTCCAATCGCCGCGGCCGCGCACGCACGAACTGCTCGTGCAGTGCATCGAATCGCTGGGGGGCGAGCTCGATAGCGTCGTCATCAGCGAGCTGAAGGACCATATCTACTATGCTAAGCTCCGCGTGAAACGCGAGGGGGAGCTGATCGAGATTGACTCGCGGCCGAGCGATGCGATTGCGGTGGCGGTGGCCTGCGATCCCATTTTGCCGATTTATGTGGCGGAGGAAGTGTTGGAAGAGAGTTCGGCGGGTTAACTCTCCGCGTCGCAAATTACCGGGGGCCTCACGGCCCCCGCTCGCCGTGGATGATTACGCCAACATGCCGCGAATGACTTGGCCTTCGGTTTCGGTGAGCCGTTCGTCGCGGCCGTTGTGTGGGAAGGTGAGTTGCTCGTGGTCGAGGCCGAGCAGGTGCAAGATCGTCGCGTGAATGTCGTGCAGATGGACTTTGTTCTCGATGGCGTAGAGGCCCAATTCGTCGGTCTGTCCGAAGGCGATGCCCGGCTTCACGCCGCCGCCGGCAAAGAACATGGTGTAGCCGTAGGGATTGTGATCGCGTCCGGTGCCACTTTCGCTCATGGGGGTGCGGCCAAATTCGCCGCCCCAGATCACGAGGGTATCGTTCAATAACCCGCGGCGTTTGAGATCCTTGATGAAGCCCGCGATCGGTTTATCGCTTTCGCGGCAAAACTTGGTGTGATTGCCGGCCAAATCGCTGTGGGCATCCCACTGCGAACCGGCGCCCATGTAGATCTGCACGAACCGCACGCCGCGCTCCAAGAGCCGCCGCGCTAAGAGGCAATTGCGGCCATTGGCGGCGGTGTGTTCCTGATCCAAGCCGTAGAGCCGCTCGGTTTCTTCGGTTTCGTGCGCCAGATCGACCACTTGCGGAGCCTTGGCCTGCATCCGAAATGCCAGTTCATAGGCGGCGATGCGGGCCTCCAGCACGTTGTCGTCTGGCCGGGCTTCGGCATACCGCTTGTTCAGCCGCTGTACGAAGGCCAGCTCGCCGCGTTGCCGTGCCGGGCCGATGTCCGTTGACGGATTGATATTCAGGATCGGCTGCGGCCCCTGTGCCAGGCGTGTGCCTTGAAAGGCAGCCGGCATGAATCCGGTGCCCCAATTCGTCGGGCCGCCGGGGGGCTCGTTGCTGACATCGGCCAACACGATGAATCCCGGCAAGTCTTCTGTCTCGTTGCCCAGGCCATACAGGGCCCAAGCCCCGAGCGAGGGGCGTCCGATGAGAATCGAGCCTGTGTTGGCTTGCGTGCAGGCGGCGATGTGCGTGAGGCCGTCGGCCGTGCAGCTTTGGAGCAGGCACAACTCATCGACGACGGTGGC
>JANNTN010000335.1:0-9118 GCA_031394445.1 Anatilimnocola sp. | reverse complement strand
GCGAGCGTTCGCGGACCAGAAATGTTGACGATGATTGCCCCGGGAGCGGCCGGAAACATCAATCACTACGACTTGCTCTATCCGATACGAATTCACCGGGTGAAAGGGGTGCCAGAAGCATCGCGTATTGGGGCGGTTCTGGCCGCGGAGGTGCTACGGTGCTATCGGCGTTTGTCACCGGTTCGCGCGGGAGAGCTGCGCGTTTTGCGGGAAGTGGTTCGATTGGAGATGCCAGTCGAAAAAGGCCAGGCTTTTGCAGCCCGCTATGGTGGGGCCGCGCAGTTCTTCGACGGCGAAGTGATGGTGTTCAACGAAGGTGGCAAACAGCAGTTCGACGCGGAAGTGCAGGTGATTGCCCTGGGAGACGACCTCGCTTGGGTTGGTTTTCCCGGCGAGATGTTTGTCGAGCATGGTCTGTCACTGAAAAGTGCGTCCCCCTTTCGCCATACGATGGTCCACACGCTCGCCAATGGTTCGATTGGCTATGTTCCCAATCGCAAGGCGTATGGGCAGGGTGCGTATGAAGACACGGCCACGCGCTGCGCGCCGGGCGCGGGAGAGAAACTGGTGGATGTGGCGACGAGATTGCTCGTATCGCTCAAGCCACCGCAATCGCCATGAGAGTTGATCGTTGAGTTGAAGGTTTTAGAGTGTTCGGAGGAGTTGTCTGATGCTACGCGAGTTTTGGCGGGTGACGTTTTGCGCGTTGGTAGCCCTGGCCGCAGTGGCCGCACCTGCGCAAGAGAAGAACGTGCAGTGGCACGATGCTGCGACTCTGCCGCTGGAAGGGCGGGCGTGGAACGAGACTGCTCATTCTTATGATCGCCTGCCCGCGAAGGCCGAGAAACTGGTGCGGGCTCCCGTGTGGGACTTGTCGCATCATTCGGCCGGGATGAGCGTGCGCTTCGTGACGAATGCGACCGCGATTTCGGCCCGCTGGTCGCTACGCGGCAAGCGACTGGAAATGCCGCACATGCCGGCCACGGGCGTCAGCGGCGTCGATCTGTACGTTAAGGATGAAGGCCGCTGGAACTATCTGGGCACCGGCCGGCCCACGCAGGTCGAAAAAAATGAAGGCACGCTAATTCGCGATCTGGAACCGATCGAACGGGAATTTCGCGTCTATTTGCCGCTGTACAACGGATTGGAAAAACTCGAAATCGGCGTTCCGCAAGACGCGATGTTCAAGGCCGCGCCGTCTCAGCTAAAGACCAACAAGCCCCTGGTGTTTTATGGCACTTCGATCACGCAAGGCGGGTGCGCAGCGCGTCCCGGGATGGCCTATCCGGCAATTCTGGGGCGGATGCTGAATATGCCGGTTGTGAACCTGGGCTTTTCAGGCAATGGGAAGACCGAGCCGGAATTGGCGCGACTGCTCGCCGAACTTGATCCGTCGGCCTACATCCTCGATAGCCTCGCTAATCTTGAAACGGCTCAGGTGGGCGAGCGATTGCCGTCGTTCATCGAGATTTTGCGAGAGAAACACCCGACGACGCCGATCGTTTTGCTGGAATCGGTTCCTTATCCCGATAAATCACTTGTCTCAAAACGCAACGCGCGGTTCATTGGCTCGAACGACACGGTCCGCCGGATTTATAACGAGCGCCGAGAAAAAGGTGACCGGCGAATTTACTATGTTCCGAGTCACAGCTTTCTTGGATTGGACGGTGAAGCGACCGTCGATGGCGTTCATCCGACCGATCTTGGCTTTCAGCGAATGGCTGAGTCACTCGCAGTGCATCTGCGTCTTGTGCCGGGGTTGATTCCGACTGCTGCGAATCAAGAACTGCAGGAGAATCGTTTCAAGCCGCTGTTTGATGGCCAGTCGTTAAATGGTTGGGAACGCTTAGACACGGTCCCCGCGGAACATGTGGGTGGCAAGTGGCGTGTTGAGAACGGTGTGTTGATCGGCGATCAAGACCCGCCGGGGCACGGCGGCTTATTCGTGACGAAAGAGAGCTTTCGTGATTTTGTGCTGCGTCTGGAAGTGCAGCAGGACTATCCGACGGATACGGGCGTCTTCGTTCGCATGGGTGAGGACGGCAAAAGCCATCAATTGACATTGGATTACCGCCCGCTGGGTGAGTTTGGGGCGATTTTTTTGCCGTGGACACAAGCTCGCGTGTTGCGGAATCCTGATGGAATTCGGCACCACATTCCTGGCGAATGGAACGACGTGATGGTGCGGGTCGAGGGGGAACCGGCTCGCTTGCGGATGTGGTTGAACAGCGTTCTGATTACCGATTTTCAGCATACGCCCGAATCGACGAAAGGCGTGCCCGCGCAGGGCCGGATTGGTTTGCAGGTACACCCGAACGTGCCGAATATTACGACGTGGAAGCCGGGTAACACCGTGCGGTTTCGCAATATTCGCGTGGAGCGGATGGATGGGCCTTAGCAAAGAATTGCGCGTACCCTGTTGAGATTGGGCCGGCAAGACACGAAACTAGCGGCATTGCAGCGGTGGCTACACCTCCTTATCCGTGTTTCCTAACGGAACTCCGACACATGAAACGATTTTTCACGCTCGCTTTGATTCTTTTGGCGGCTCCCGCGTTCGCGGACGTGAAGCTGCCGGCAATTTTTACCGACCACATGGTTCTGCAGCAGGGGCAGAAGAACCGGGTGTGGGGAACCGCTGATGCTGGCGAGGATGTGATAGTCACGATCGCCGGCCAGCGGCATACGGCGAAGGCCGACGATAAAGGCAAGTGGCAGGTCACGCTCGACGCACTCAAGGTGGGCGGTCCGCTCACACTCTCGATCACTGGCAAGAACAAAGTGGCTGTTGAGGATGTGCTGGTGGGAGAAGTTTGGATTTGCTCGGGCCAATCGAACATGCAGTGGGAGGTGAAACAGGCCAACGATGGCGATCTGGAAGCCAAGACGGCCAAGTTTCCGAACATCCGACTGATCTCGGTGCCGCAAGTTGGCACGCAAGAGCCGCAGGACAACTTCAAAGGTAAGTGGGAAGTTTGCACGCCGGAGACGGCGGCGACATTCTCGGCTGTTGGATTTTTCTTTGGCCGGCAGTTGCATCAAACGCTGGATATTCCGATCGGCTTGATCGACGACGCGTGGGGCGGCAGCGCTTGCGAAGCATGGGTTCGCCGCGATCTGCTGGAGAAGGATGAGAAGTACAAGCCGCTGATGGCCCGCTGGGAGAAAACTGAAAAGACGTTCGATGCCGAAAAGCTGAAGGTTGACAATGAGAAACAATTGACGACCTATCGCGAAGCGGTTGCGAAGGCCAAGGCCGACGGAAAGCCGGTGCCGGCTCAGCCGCGGCTGGCATCGAGTCCACTGACCGGCAACGCTCGACCGGGCAATATCTACAACGGAGTGCTGAAGCCGACGATTGGGTACGGAATTAAGGGCGTAATTTGGTATCAAGGCGAGTCGAACGCTAGCCGGGCTTATCAGTATCGCGATCTGTTTCCGCTGATGATTCAAAGCTGGCGTGATGAATGGAAACAAGGCGATTTTCCTTTTTACTGGGTGCAGCTTGCTGATTTCCAGGCTGAAAAGGGTGAGCCGGGCGACAGTGCTTGGGCCGAATTACGTGAAGCTCAAACGATGACGATGGCCAAGCTGCCCAACACGGGCGAGGCTGTGATCATTGACATCGGTGAAGCCCGCGACATTCATCCTCGCAACAAGCAAGACGTGGCGAAGCGGCTGGCCCGCTGGGCACTGGCCCGCGAGTACGGCGTTTCCAACCTGCCGTATCACAGCCCGCAGTACAAGGCGATGGAAAAGCAGGGTAACAAGGTTGTGCTATCTTTCGACCACGTTGGTGGCGGTCTCTATACGTTTGACACGACGAACCCTGCTGGATTCGCCATCGCTGGCAGCGATAACAAGTTTGTCTGGGCCGATGCGAAGCTGGTTGGCAACGACAGGATCGAAGTATCGAGCGATAAGGTTGCCGAGCCCACGGCGGTGCGCTATGCATGGTCAGACAATCCAGTTTGCAACCTGTATAGCAAGGAAGGATTGCCGCTCACGCCGTTCCGCACGGACGATTGGAAGGGCGTTACGGCTGACGCAAAGTAATTCCCATGGCTGCCGCACCCATCAACACGGCCAAGATCAAAAATCGCCGCCAGCTTCGCTTCAACTCGCTCGAAGAAATCGCGGCGGAGGTAGAGCGGCTGGCGGCTTGTCAGCAGGTTCGTGCGATTGGGAATTGGTCGTCCGGTCAGGTGCTTCAGCACCTGGCCTCGACGATGGACAACTCGATTGACGGTTTTCCTGACTTCGTGCCGAGGCCGATCAAGTTTTTGCTGCGACTGTTCATGCGGAAGCGTTTTATCACTCAGCCGATGCCGCCTGGCTTCAAGTTGCCGGCTAAAGCTGAAAAGATGCTGCCAGGTGAAACGGCATGGGAAACCGCAGTGGACAATTTTCGCCACGCCATGCAGCGACTGAAGACTGAAACGAGCCGATCGCCGCACCCGGCATTCGGCCCGATGACGGTTGACGAGTGGAACCAGATTCACTGTCGCCATTCGGAATTGCATTTGAGTTTTCTGTTGCCGGCCGAAGATTGAGTCGTATTTGAAATCCTCCCTTTGGTCGTAATCCAACGCTACAAGTTTCGACAACGATGGTGAACGCCACTCAGGGGTCTGCTGAAGTCCGCGAACTCGACGAATATGGTTTCGTCATCCTGCCCGACTTCTTCCACGACCTATTGGTATCGCTACGGGTCCACTAAGCAGCAGGCCTCGCGTTGTCAGCGGGTTTTTGAAGAGTTGACCCCGCAGACTTGAGCCGGCGGATCGCAAATCAAAAATCATCTACGGCGTCGCCCAGATCCTTGGTACCCAACGCACGCCACGTTGCAGCGGAAATGCTGTTGCTGACGAAGCGAGCTGAACCATCGGCGAGGGCGACCATCACGCCGCCAGGGTGAAAACTCCGCGCCGCCGCATGAGCCTGGCGCTGGTTGTTGGTGCTATTGCCCGTCGGTCGGTTGGGTCCGCCCAGCGACGTGCAGGGCCCCTTGTAGCCGCGGTCCCCCTGCGGCACGGGGCAAGGCCCCCAGGGCCGGTCCGCAACCGTCGAATTCGGTGTGTTGAAATGCGAATAAAACGTAGCGCCCATGTTTCCCAAGGATACATCGTTGATGGTGGACCAAATGTCGATGCAATCCTTCATCCCCTCGGACATTGATATGGTATTCGACGAGCCGTCCGTGATTTCCGCCAGCCGACAGTACAGAACCGCCTGTCCGCCGCCGCCAAAGATCTGGCCGGGCCGAACACCAAACACGCCGATGCCCGAGACATATCCCGTTGGTGCGCCGCTGGGAGTATTCCCATACAGGTCTCCGGAGCCGGCGCTCACGCGGTAGTTGCCGCGGGCGCGTATATAGTAGGTATTGTTCGACTCATTCAGGACGTGTTTGCGATCCGACGGGCACTGCTGCGTCTGGAGTACGGCACTGCGCGCTTGCGGATAGGGGGCTGTGCTGCCGAAGCCGTGTGCGCCAGGCCAATCTGGCGAGGTCATCTGCACCGGTGCCCCCAGGTTTTGATACATTTCAAAAACGGCTTGCTGCTCGATGTACGGAAGTGACAGATGCAACCAGGTGTAGGAATCAAGAACATCGGCTTTGTTGCCGTACGGCAGCTTGCTGAATGCCGATTCATGATTCAATGTCGCTAGTGACCATTGTTTAAGATTGTTTTGGCACTTGGAACGGCGCGAACTCTCTCGTGCAGATTGCACGGCCGGCAACAGGAGCGCGACGAGCACGCCAATGATCGCGATAACCACGAGAAGCTCGACGAGCGTGAACGCCGGACGAGTGTTGGCTCGCCGAGTAAGAAATCCTAAAAGCATAAACACCACCCAGTTACGATGGCCAAAATTGAGAGCAGCAGTTGGCGCAGCATATCATCCGATTGCGGAAGAAAGCAAGATTTAATGGCTTCCTTAGTTGACTTGCAACGCTCGTGGCGTTTAGATGGTCGCCATGATTAATTCTCAACCACCCGAACCGGTCCTTTTGAATTTGCCCTCCATGAAACGGCTTGCCGCCTTCCCGGTAATGCTGGTCATCATCTTTGGCGGCTGCTTATCGAAATCTACTGGCACGGTTAGCGGTGACGTGACATTCAATGGCAAGCCGCTCGAAAAGGGACTCATCACATTTTCCCCGACCGGTAACAAGGGGGGCACAGCCGGTGGCGATATTGTTGCCGGCAAGTTCGAGGTGAAAAATCTGGTTCCGGCACCGTATCAAGTTGCCGTCGAGGCAGTTCCGGCCGAGATTAAAATTGTGCAGCCGGGCTCTCCCGAATCGAAACGCACTTTGACGGATGCTGAAATTCGCGCGATGATCGACCCACTGCCGGCCGATACGACCGGCAAGCAGCAGTCGATGGAGGTTAAAGGTGGTAAGCAAACGCTCGACTTTAAGCTCGAATCGAAAAGCTAGCCGTTATCGCGACCTTGGGTTGCGGAGGAAGTAGAAGCGGCCGTCTTCAGCGCCGCCGAGGAAATCGGGAATGTTGTCGCCGTCGAAATCGACGGTGGCGGGGCTGACGTCGTGGCCTTCGATGTTGGTGGGGGCGAGTGTGCCGGCGTTTTTGAATACCCAGTGACCATCTTTGGTGCCGACTTGCTTTAGGAAGTCGGCGTTGGCGGAGTTCAAGAGGAAATCGAACTTGCCGTCGCCGTCCCAATCGGTGACGCAGAGCTTGCGGCGTCCGCTGCCGCCGGCGGTTTTGGTGTTGAGTTGTAGGGGTTGCCCTGGCTCATCGACGAAGAGGCGGCGAGGTGCTTTGAGCGAGAGTTTTCCGTCGGTTTTGGTCCGCTCGAAGAAGGAGAGATAGCCTTCTTGGTCGAGCATGGCGATGTCGAGGAGGCCGTCGCTGTTGTAGTCGTGGATGACGGGGGTGGTGCGCCACTGGGTGACGAGTTCTTGGCCTTTCGGTTGCCACCAGGTCCAGGCGGGCTTGGGAGGAGAGTCTGGCCACTGAACGTCTATCGATTGCGGAGCGGCGAGTTTTGGCGCGGTGCGGGTGCCGATGTTTTTTAGCCATTGGACTTTGCCCCAGATCGAGTTGAGAACAACGTCGGGTAGGCCGTCGGCATCCCAATCGGCGATGTTCAGCGTGGTGTAACCCCATTTGGCTTCGGCGGGGCCTTGGATGCTGCCGCTCTCGCCGGCGAGGATGCGGAAGGTTTTGCCGTCGGCCATGAGGCGCTGTGGGGCGTTCAATTTGGGCTGGGGGACTTTAGGGCCGCTGAGATTCTCGAAGAATTCGATGTACCCGGCGGTGTTGCCCGAGACGATGTCGGTATCCCCGTCGCCGTCCCAGTCGAAACCGACGGGCGTGGCGAGTGCGCCGCATTTGAGCGTGTCGGCCTCTTGGCGGAAGTAACGCGGTGATTCAAAGAGGGGCGTACGATCTGAAGCTAAGCGGCCAGCGTTTTCGACAAAGGCCACGCGCCCATCTTCGTCGCCGACGATGAGATCAAAATCGCCGTCGCGATCCCAATCGAACGCGACGGGGACAATCATTTCCAGGTCCATCGCGAGGCGTTCACCGGAAGTGTTTTGGAGTCGCTTGCCCTTCGCGTATTGGGGGTATTTGCGCGAGCCGATGTTCTCGAAGTAGGTGAAGCCGTCGAGGAATTCGCCGCAGAGCAAGTCGAGATCGCCGTCGCCGTCGAAATCTTCGAAGTTGGGGGAGGGGCAGCCGAAGGTCTCGGCTCGCTGACCGGCAGCTTCGACGAAGAAGGGCTCGGCATATTTTGGCTTAGCCGTGGTGGCCAGATTGATGAAGACATAGACCCAGCCGTGGAGCGGGCCGTTTTGCCATTTGCCTTCGCTATTCCAGGCGTCGTCCCAGCCGTAATAGCTCCAGTCTTCGATGCCGACGATCAGATCGAGCGAGGAGTCGCCGTCGTAATCGGCGTAGCGCCATTGGTTGTGGCGGACCTTGGGGCCTTTGGGCTGCGTGCCCTGCGGCTTGTGGAATTTGGCTTCGATCGGGAGTTTTTTCTTGTCTGCCAGGCCCGTCTGCGTGAAGTTGGCGTACTCGAAGCCGGGCGTGAGGACGCGCATGCCGCCATCGACGTAGCTGGGCATGACGTAATGCACCGTTCTGCTCAGGTGGCGAGCCGGTTTGAAGACGGGCATTTTGTTCTTGGCCGTGTCGCCGGTAGTGTTTTCGAAGAGATAGACGCCGTTGGAGGGTTTATCGGGGCCGGAGACGATCAGGTCGAAATCGCCGTCGCCATCGGCATCGCAAGGTACGGGCCAGGCCCACAGGCCGACGCCCAGATCGACGACGAGGCTGGGGTTGTTGTAGGGGAGCTTGGTGAGGGCGGCTGCCTGCGGAGGTTGGGCATTGGCGGACGCTGCCACCAACAACGCGAGGGCGAGGAAGGGACGAAATTGATAGTTTAGGGTTGGGGCGACCATGTTTCGGAGTTTTTTGGAAAGAGTCAACTTTTGGCTGGGACGACGATTGGGTCGGCAGATGCCAAATCGTTTGCTGGCAATCGTTTGAGGTGAATTGGAAGCGGAAAGTTTAGCACGGAAGTTGAGAGGGTGAGCTGTCATGTCGGTCGTAGTTTTGTGCTTATGTTTAGAGTTACCATGAGGCCGGTCGAAGTTCGGATGAGCATGTTCTTGGAAGGTGATTGTGCTTCAACGATTCGCGGAATGCAGGCATACCCTCCCGTTGGCGAGTCTGGCAAAGAAACTGGGCTGTGGCAATGAAGTTGTTCTCGGATTGTGTGGTTTTTTGCGGAGGCAAGCGACGCAAATTGTTGGGCGGCTGAGAGTAGGGGCGAGCGAGAATTTTTTTTGAGAGGCGGGAGGAATGGACTAGTCTGGTCCATTTGGGGATTGGCTGGATTGGTGGGCCGGCGCTCGCAAGCTCGCTGGTCCCGCCCTACACTGCTACGGAGGGGCGGAAATTCATGGTGGCAACTTGTTTACCCTCGCTTGCGCGTTTTGAAGTTGCGCTATTTTCATCGTACATCAACCGGCGGAGCGGAATTCTGGGGGTGTGGCGGCGTTGAGGAGGCGTTGGAGTTTGGCGATGCCGCCGGGGGTTTTTATGCGCTCCGAGAGATATTTTAGCTCCCGGCC
>JANNTN010000334.1:0-8700 GCA_031394445.1 Anatilimnocola sp. | reverse complement strand
GGCAATTGGAAGACTCCAAGATACCAAAACGGCGCACGAAATGCCCAGTTTTGCCCAAAAGGAAGGCTCGCCCACCGGCAGCAGCGGCGAAGGCCCCCAACTCCCCCAAAAACACTCGAATTGACATTATTCCCCGCTACTGCTGCAATTCTGGCGGGTTCCATATCGTTTCGCCATCGAACGCCTGGCATTAGCGGAGAACCGAATCGTGAATCGTCGCAGTTTTCTCGTCCTGTCGATCCTCGCATCGTCCCTCAGTTTGCTGCTCAACACCCAGGCGCAATCGGCCGACACGAACTGGCCGCAATGGCGCGGCACGCTGGGAACCGGCGAGGCCGTGGACGCCAAGCCACCCATCAAATGGGACGAAAACACGAACATCAAGTGGCAAGTCAAAATTCCCGGCGACGGCACTTCCACCCCCATCATCTGGAAAGACCAGATCTTCGTTCAGACCGCGGTTCCTTCCAAAGGCGAGTCGGCCACCGAAGCTGGCCCGCCAAATGAAGGCCCGAAAGGTAAAGGCCCGCCCGATGGTAAACGTCCGCCAGAATTCAAAGGACCGCCCGATGGTAAAGGTCCGCCACCCTTTGGCGGCAAAGGCCCGCCCGGCGGAAAAGGGGATTTCAAAGGGGGCTTTGCGGGCAAGGGACCACCCGGCGGCAAAAGGGGCGGCCTCGGCATGGATCCGCCTACCGAACCGTATCAATTCACGCTCGTTTGCCTAGACAAGAACAGTGGCAAGACACTGTGGAGCACCGTCTGCCGCGAAGAAATTCCCCACGAAGGCTTCCACCCCGCCGACGGCAGCTTTGCCGCCGGCTCAGCCATGACCGACGGCGAACACGTCTATGCCTTCTTCGGCTCGCGCGGCCTCTTCTGCCTCGATATGAACGGTAAAGTAAAGTGGGAAAAAGACCTCGGCAATCAGCGCACGCGCAACGGCTTCGGCGAAGGTTCCACTCCCGGCTTATTCGGCAACACGATCGTCGTCACTTGGGATCATGAAGAAGAAGATTTCATCGTCGCCCTCGATAAACGTACCGGCCAGGAATTATGGCGACAAACGCGCGATGAACCCACGACATGGGCCACGCCGCTGATCGTCGAACACAACGGCCAGGCCCAGGTCATAGCGCCGGGCACGAACAAGCTCATCAGCTACGACTTGGCCACGGGCAAAACGGTTTGGGAAACCGAAGGACTGACGCTCAACGCCATCCCCATGCCGGTAACCGCCAACGGCATCGTCTATGCCACTGCCGGCTACCAGGGGAACAAGCTCCTCGCGATCAAGCTCGGCGGCAGCGGCGACATCACCGGCACCGACTCCATCCTCTGGCGCGTCGATCGCGATACCCCGTATGTCCCCACTCCGCTGATTTCGGGCAATCGGCTCTATTACTTCAAAGGCAACAACGCCCAGCTCACCTGCCTCGACATCCGCACCGGTAAGCCCCATTACAGCGTCCAGCGGATCGAAGGGCTCGGCTCCGTGTATGCTTCCCCCGTCGCCGCTGGCGGCCATGTCTATATCGTCGGCCGCGGCGGCACCACCGTCGTCATCAAAGACTCCGACAACCTCGAAATCGTTAGCACTAACGTGCTCAACGATCCCATCGACGCCTCACCCGCCATCGTCGGCAATCAATTATTTCTTCGGAGCCGAAAAACCCTCTACTGCATCGCGGAAAAGTAAGACATCGAACCGAAAATGATCTACCACTTCCATGCAACCAAGTGGAACAACTAGCCACAGATTGACACAGATGAAACACAGATCGAATTCATCTGTGTCAATCCGTGTTTCATCTGTGGCTTCTGCCTGTTTTGTAATGATTTTGTGGAGATTATTTCCTGGCGGAGTGCCTAACCGCTAACGGACACTGCTACAGCCGAAGCCATTCCATCAATCGCGGGTAATCGGCCAGCGACTTGATGACGAGGTCGGCCTGCTCGTCGTTCGGGTGACCATCCGCCTCGTGCGGATGCGTGAGCAGCACCGTGCGGCAACCGGCCGCCCGGCCGCATTCGATATCAAATCGAAAATCCCCCACCATTACGACCTCGGCCGGGGCCACGCCCCATTGGCGGCAAGCCTCCGCGACCGACCAAGGATGCGGCTTAATCGGGCCATCGTCTCGGGTGAAAACCCAGTCGATCGGAATTGCCAGCTTTCGCAGTGTCACTTCCGTCACTCGCCGGCTATTACGCGTCGCAATCGCCAGCCGCACCCCCCGGCCATGCAACGCCACGATCAACTCGCCAGCACCGGGTAGTAGCGTCGCCCGTTCCGCCCCCTCCAGCTCGTGCCGATGCAAAATCTCCTGGCAACGGGCCGCCCGTTCCGGATCGAACCGAGCTAGCGACTCCAAAATCGGCTCTTCAGACGACAACTCCATCTCCCGCCGCATCGCGTCAAAATCGAGCCGAGAATCGACCAGTGTGTTGTCGAGATCGAAAATAACGCCCCGAATCATGCCAGCATTATGAACACCCTCCTCCCGCTGACCAGTAGCGCCACCAGCGACAGTCGCCCTTGCCGCAAAAACGGCGCATTGCTAGTCTTCGCGACCCGAAGGGAACTCCTGCGCTGCGATGGCGCGCGTTTTATGGGATATGCACCTCGCCACTTACCGACGATCGTTGCAGCCGCCCCCCGGCTGTTGCTGCTAGCGTTGCTCGTATGCGCCACCGGCTGCCGTATGGCCTCGCAGGGGCAAAATGTCGATGGCGTGCGATATTTTCAGCAAGGACAGTATCCGGTAGCAATCCAGCGGTTCGATGCCGCGCTGACAATCGATCCGCAAAATCCCGACACATATTACAACAAGGCCGCTGTCTATCACCGCATGGGACTTGCCAATCGTGATAGCAATACCCTGGCCCAGGCCGAATCGCTCTACAACCAATGTCTCAATCTCAAGCCCGATCACGTCGATGCCCATCGCGGTTTAGCCGTGCTGCTCACTGAAACGGGCCGCTCCGACAAATCTTTCGCCCTCTTAAAAAACTGGACGATTCAAAGCCCCCAAAATGCCGACGCCCGTGTGGAGTTGGCTCGCCTCTATGAAGAATCGGGCGATTCCCGTTCCGCCGACATCGCCTTGAACGAGGCCCTCGCCCTCGACATGCGCAACTGGCGGGCCCACGCGGCTCTTGGCCGGCTCAAAGAGCAAGCGGGCGACTATCCGCAGGCGCTGCAGAACTATCAGTACGCCTATTCCATCAACCGCAACCAGCCCGAATTGCAGCAACACATCGCCGCGCTCCAATCCCGAGTCAGCCCCACGCAACAGGCCGGCCTGCCCCCCATCACCGCCACTCCTTCCACTCGCAGCGCCACAACCGTAGCGCCCTTCCGACGGTACTAACTCCGCCTGAAAAGCTGGCACGCGGCAGGCCTCTGCCTCCCAGTGGTTGGACGTTTCCAGCGAACCCGCGCACTAGCTGCCGCCTTCAGCGATCCGAGCAATCATTCCCTCTCCCGTTTCGAATAACTTTCCTGCCCCTACTCCGCGCTCCCCACTCCGCACTTTCCTCCCCCTACTCGCTACTCCCTTCCTCCAACCACTTCCGCTCCCCATTCCCAAACACCCACTGCTCTTTTTTCACTTGCTCCAACCTGAATCCCTTCACCAACTCACTCGCCTTCACCGCTTCGGCTTTATCAATCAAGCCCGCCGAATGCGCCAACAGCCCAATCAATCTCTCCGGCGAGACTCTCGCCTCGCGTAACATTGCCAGCCTCGTGTCGCCGTGCCGCTTTGCCAATCGCCGGCCATCGGGGCCAATCACAAGGGGCACGTGCGCATAGCGCGGCGGCTCCCAGCCGAAGAAATCGTAAAGTTCCAATTGCCGGAAGGCGCTCGGCAATAAATCGTCGCCGCGCACCACTTCGGTCACGCCCATTAAGTGGTCATCCACCACCACTGCCAATTGATATGCCGGCCCGCCATCGGTCTTGGCCACCACAAAATCGCCCAGCTCCATCGTTACATTGCAGGTTTGCTTTCCCGCAACCGCGTCATCCAACTGCCTGATGCGATTGCTGGCCCGCAGCCGCCACGCAAACGGTTTCATCAGCGTCGGCGCATCCGCCACGCGCCGTTCCTCGCAATTGCCGGGATAAACCGGCCCCTCCTGCCCCACATGCGGCGCGCTGGCCGCGGCTTCCACATCCGACCGCGAGCAAGTGCAGGGAAACACCCGTTCCGCCCCCTTCAGCTTCTCCAGAGCGTCCCGATACAGCTCCAGTCGCTGCGTCTGCACATACGGCTCATGCCGCCCCCCCACATCCGGCCCTTCGTCCCAATCCAGCCCCAGCCACAGCAAATCGTCGATCGCCTGCTCCGCCGCCCCCCGCTTCACCCGCGGCGAATCGATATCCTCCATCCGCATCACCACCCGCCCTCCCCGCGACCGCGCCGCCAACCACGCCAACAAATACGTCCGCGCATTCCCCACATGCTGCGCCCCCGTCGGCGACGGCGCGAGGCGACCCACTACTTCAAATTCGTTCGGCAACGACACAATAATCGACCCATCTTGCGCATCTATACAATTGTATCAATCCGCCCGTTCTCTCTCACCGAGAGGAGCAAACCGTGAACCCTAAACTGCCACCTCGCATCTGCCTAAACATTAACGCGGCCATCCTCAACACAACACTCGCCGTAAACCCTTTGTTACCAAGCGAGTGTTGGCTCTCACCACCCCCAAAACCTCCACAAAAAAGCTCCTCGCCCCTTGCCCTCAACCTTCACTTTTTCCCCACCTCCGGGGGCTACCGCCAGCGAAACGTCCAGAGCGCGATGGTGAACGTCAGCACCGAATAGACCGCCAAAATCGCCACCTGCGGCCACAGGGCGAGGAGCGATTGCCCCTCCAGCATCACACCGCGGAGGGCCTGGTTGAGCGCCGTCAGCGGCAACGCATTGATCAGCGGCTGAATCTCGCTCGGAAACCGCTCCGACGAGAAGAACACCCCCGACAAAATCCACATCGGCAGCATCACAAAGTTCATCACACCCGAAACCGTCTCAATCGTCTGCACTCGCCCCGCCACAAGCAAACCAATCCCCGCAAACATCGCCCCACCCAAGAGCACCACAATCGTCAACTCGAGATAGTTCCCCTGCGAACTCACCCCAAACACCAAATAGCCGAACACCAGCAGGATGAGAATGTCCGTGAGCGTAAAGAACAGCCGACTGCACATCACCGCCAAGAGAAAATCGCTCTTCCGCATCGGCGTCGCCAAAAACCGCTTCAGCAGCTTCCTCACCCGCATATCCACAATGACAAAGCCGACCCCCCACATGCCCCCGCCCATCAAGTTCAAACCAATCAGCCCCGGCAACAGAAAATCGATATACCGCGAACCGGCCTGGTCCAAATGCTTGACGCTCAACTCCGGCGTTTTTGTTTGCTCACGCAAGAACGCCGCCTCCACCGCATGCCGCGCCAGTCTGCTCTCCGCCCGATGCGGCTCATCCCAAAACTGATAACCATCCTTGGTCGCCTCAATCACCAAATCCGTTTTCCCCGCCTGCAACCGCTTCCGCCAATCCTCCGTCGGCGATTCCACTACCTTGAACCGCGAGTCAGCATGCAGCGAATGCGTAATTTTCAGACGATTGGAGCCCCCTCCCACCACATCAACCGCAATTTGCTCCTTCGGATTCTCCCGAAACGCCGTTCCCAGCGACAACGCCATAACGAGCGGAAAGCCGTAAACCCAAAACACCGCTGCCGGCTCGCGGTAGAAAATCCGCATCCGCGAGATCGTCAGTTCCCAAAGCGGCCAGTACCTACTTGCTGCCATTGTTGTCCTCGCGCAAGTGGCGGCCCGTCAGTGAAACAAACACATCCTCCAGCGTCGCATGTCGCGTCGTCAGATTCGCTAACACCAATCCTCGCGACTGCAAATGATTCAAAAGCGCCGGCAGGGCCAAGTGCGGGTGATCGACCGCCAGGCTATACGCCTCGCCATCGCGCCGCGCCGACTGCACCGACGCCAAGCGTCCTAACTCCGCTTCATCCGCGGCCGGCATCCCCTCCGCCAAATGAAAATCGACGATATTCTCGCCGCCAAGCTGCCGAATCAGCTCCGCCGGCGTTCCCAAGGCGATCACCTTACCATGATCGACAATCGCCACCCGATCGCACAGCCGCTGGGCCTCATCCATGTAGTGCGTCGTCAACATCACCGTGCGGCCCGTCGCTTTGTACGAGCCAATCACTTCCCACAACTGCCGCCGCGACTGCGGATCGAGACCCATCGTCGGCTCATCCAAAAATAGCAACTGTGGATCACCCACCAACGCACACGCCACCGCCAGCCGTTGCTTTTGCCCACCGGAGAGCTTCACGATCCACGAACTCGCCTTCTCCTCAAGCGACACCCGGCTAATCGCCTCTGCTGGCGTAATTCCGTCGCGATAAAAGCTGCGGAACATCGTGACCGTTTCCAGCACCGTAAGCTTGTCCGCCAGCCGCGTTTCCTGCAGCGAGATGCCGATCTTCTCTTGAATTTGTTGGGCGTGCGACCGCCACTTCAGCCCCAGCACCTCGACTTCGCCACTCGTCGCATCGAGCAGCCCCTCCATAATTTCCAGCGTCGTCGTCTTCCCCGCCCCGTTTGGCCCCAAGAGCCCAAAGCACTCCCCTTCATGCACCACCAAATCCAACCCGCGCACCGCCTCCACCGGCGGCTTCCCCTCATACCGCTTCACAAGCTGCCGACATTCAATGGCGTGGGGCATATTACGTGGGCTGTTTATTGGACGAATCGTTTGAATCTTCTTTCACGCGATGGTAGCCCAGCGATTTTGGCAGATTCGCCTCACACCATTGTCGATATTCCTCCATCGTATCGAATGAGCGAGATGGGCCGTCGTCAAGAACTGGTCGATACTTCTTGACAAACCCGCGCCGAATTCGTGCTTCGACTGACCATCGAGATGCCGTTTCAAATTCGGCATGCCACTGACGGCGTTCTTCGTCCGATGGTTTGCGAATTCTCATCGTGGCACTTTCTAGGATCTACACCCCCACCGCCTGCGCATTCGATTCAGTCACACCAGCCTTAGGAAACCGATCTTGCAACGCCTCGACCGTCATCCCTTCCTCGCGAAGGGCTTCCATCGCTTTGACGGCCGCTTCAGCCGCTTGGAGTGTGGTGATGCAGGGAACGCCGAGTTGCACGGCAGCGGCGCGAATGCGGCCTTCGTCGGTGCGGGCGCCTTTGCCGCTAGGCGTGTTGATCACCAGGCGAATTTGGCCGTCGTTGAGAAAATCGAGTAGGTTCGGCCGGCCTTCGGAGAGCTTGCGGACGCGGATGACATTTTGGATGCCGGCGTCTTCCAGCCGCTGGCCGGTGCCTTCGGTGGCGACGATCTCGTGGCCGAGCGCAATCAACCTGCGGGCGATTTCGACCGACGCGTCTTTATCGCGCCGGCTGACGCTCAGGAATATTTTGCCTTCCGTCGGCAACACCGTTCCCGCGGCAAGCTGGGCTTTGGCAAACGCGATGCTGAAGCGCTCGCTGACGCCCATCACCTCGCCGGTGCTCTTCATTTCTGGGCCGAGCACGATATCGACGCCCGCGAACTTGCGAAACGGAAACACGCTCTCCTTGACGCTCACATGGGCCGGAATCGGCTCGCGCGTCAGCCCCAGTTCTGGCAGCTTCAGACCCGTCATTACCTTTGCCGCAATTTTTGCCAGCGGCACACCGGTGGCCTTGGCGACGAAGGGCACCGTGCGGCTGGCCCGCGGGTTAACCTCCAGCACATACACCACCGGTTTGCCATCTTCCCGCTTGATCGCGAATTGCACATTCATCAGGCCAATGACCCGCAAATACTTGGCCATCGCGATGGTCGCCTCGCGAATTTCCTGCACCACCGGACCCGGCAAGCTGTACGGCGGAATCGCGCAGCACGAGTCGCCCGAATGCACGCCGGCCTCCTCAATGTGCTCCATAACGCCGGCAATCACAACATTCTCACCATCACTGATACAATCGACATCGCATTCCGTCGCGTCCTCGAGGAACCGGTCGATCAACACCGGCTGTCCTTGCGCCACGATAAATGCCGCAACTACGTACTTCTCGAATTGGGCCATGTCGTAGCAGATTTCCATCGCCCGCCCGCCCAGCACGAAGCTCGGCCGCACGAGCGCCGGAAAACCCACACTCGCCACCACGGTCCGCGCCTGATCCATCGTCCGCGCAATACCGTTTTCCGGCTGCTTCAAACCGAGCCGCGACAGGATATTCGCAAATTTCTCGCGATCCTCGGCCGCCTCGATGGTATCGACGCTCGTTCCGATGATCGGCACGCCCGCATTGTGAAGGGCCCGAGCCAGATTCAGCGGCGTCTGTCCGCCAAATTGAACGATCACTCCGTCCGGCTGAATCCGATCATGAATATTCAGCACGTCTTCCGTCGTCAGCGGCTCGAAGAAGAGCAGATCCGACGTGTCGTAATCGGTGCTGACTGTTTCTGGGTTGCTGTTTACCATCACCGATTCGATGCCCAGCTCGCGCAGCGCAAAGCTCGCGTGGCAACAGCAATAATCGAACTCAATGCCCTGGCCGATGCGGTTCGGCCCGCCGCCAAGAATCATGATCACAACAGTTACCCTGAGATTACGACCATCAATCTTGTTCCAGCGGACGGGTTAGCTTCT
>JANNTN010000554.1:0-4208 GCA_031394445.1 Anatilimnocola sp. | reverse complement strand
GTGCCAAAAGGTTCGTGGGCATGACGCCTACTACGGAATCACGGGTAATGGAGAGTCGCTGAGCCACTTTCGCTATCTGGTGCATCGTGCGTGGCGTCGGTGGCTTAGCCGCCGCCACCGCAAACGGAAACTGGATTGGCCCAAGTTCAATCGGCTGCTCGCCCGCTTCCCGCTTCCGCCGCTTCGCGTCGTCCACTCGATCTTCGGCCGCGTGGCAAACGCGTGATGCGAAGAGCCGTATGCCCTAGTGCGGGCACGTACGGATCCGTGGGAGCCCTGGGCGAGCAATCGCCCGGGGCCACCCGGCCGTTGGCCATTTTAAGCCGGAACGCCTGAGCGAGACCTATGCCCTCGTTGAACAACTCACTTTTCAAGGTGCCTTTCCGCTGATTGCGGTGTGCGACGCCTTGGAAGTCAGCCGGGCCGGTTATTACGCCTGGCAACTGCATTCGGAATCCGCACGGGAACAACGGGACCGGGAACTCATGCCCTTCATTCGTCACATCTTCTGGCAACATAAGCGGCGCTACGGCGCTCGCCGGATTGCTGTTGAGTTGCAAGCGCAAGGCCGGCCGTGTGGCGTTGATCGCGTGGCCAAACTGCTGAAAACACAGGGTTTGCAAGCGATTCAGCCGCAGTCCTTCAAGCCTCGGACCACTGATAGTCGCCACGCGCTGGGTTATAGTCCCAACCTCCTGCAAAGATCTCCTCCGCCGGCCCAGCTCAACCGTGTGTGGGTCGCTGACATCACGTACATCCCTTTAAAAGAATCTGCCTTTGCTTATCTGGCTTTAGTCCTTGATCTGTGTTCGCGCCGCGTCGTGGGCTGGAGCCTGGCTGAGCAGATGACTGATACGCTCGTCTTGGATGCCCTGGCCCATGCGATCCGCGATCGGCAGCCGGCTCCTGGTCTCGTCCATCACAGCGACCGCGGCGGACAATACGCCAGCCACGGCTATCGGGCTGTCCTCCGCCGGGCGGAGTTTCGCCAAAGCATGAGCCGCGCCGCCAACTGCTACGACAATGCCTTCATGGAATCCTGCTTCGGCACCATCAAGACCGAACTCGAAATGACCGAATACCAAAACAGCCGCCGTGCCCGCCAAGACATCGCCAGCTACCTCGCTTACTACAACCACGACCGCCGACATTCCTCCCTAAACTACCTCACTCCAGCCACTTTTGAAGCGCAAATCAACGGCTCCATTTAAGCAACTCGACTGTCCGAAATTTGCCAAGCAGCTCAACTCGCCAACTCAGAAGCGGCTTACCATCCGTTCCGGTGGTATAGGCCGCAGGGAGCGACCCGTGAGTGTCCTCGTAGTTAACTAAGCCGAGTACCAACATCCGCACCGGTCGAGTAGCGATGCCCCATTCAATCCGATGCGCAAGTTTTGACAGTTTCTCGCTTTGCTGAGTTGGCGATTTGGCTGCTACTTCACGCAGTCTTGCTGCCGCTGGTTCTCCAATAGCAAAAAGCCCGTGTTCAGCCTCTGCTTGCGCCTTAGGCGCACCACTTCCAAGACTTTTTATAAGTTCGTCAATGCGAACTTCCAGGATTTTTTTCTGTTGCCCCTGAGCATATGCGGCGGAGCATGCAGCCCAAAACAGGATTGTGATGAGCACATGTTGAACCGTCATTGCGATGGTGTTCATTTCAGCCTCCTAATCGTTGTCACTGATGATGCTTACGCGTTATCAGGGGCCGAAGCATTGAACGCAACAGTGTCACCTAAAATAGTTGCGTCCTTCCGAATCGCTGGGAGTTGGAGGAAGAAGCGGCTGCCGAGGTTGGGGGTGGATTCGACGCGGATGTCGCCGCCGTGCTCGCGCATGATTTTTTGGCTGACGGGAAGGCCGAGGCCGGTGCCGCGAGCGCCTTTACCCGATTCGAAGACGGAGAAAATGCGTTTGATGTCGCCCTCGTCGATTCCCTCGCCATTGTCTGCGACGACGATTTCGAGGCAGCGATCGCCGGGTTGCCAGGTGACGGAGATTTCGACGCGGGCGGCTTCGCGTTTTTCGCAGGCGTCGATGGCGTTGGTCACGACGTTCAAAATGGCCCGGTGCAGCAAATCGGCGTCGAAGTGAAACGGCGGCAGATCGCCGCGCTCTTGCCAGACGAGCGCGACTTGGGCCTCGGTGGCTCGCGATTTCATCAGTTCGACCACGTCGCTGACGGTCTCGTTCAGGTTTCCGGCCGCGAGATCAGGCTCGCGGTCTTTGCTGAACGTGAGCATGTCCATGACGAGGTTGGAGATGCGTTCCTGGTTTTTATCGACGATGCGCCAGCCGCGACGGACAATGTCGTTGTCGTCGTCTTTGAGCCCTTCCTCGATGAGATAGCTGCCGCCGCGAATGCCTTGAAGAATGTTCTTGATGTGGTGCGAGAGCGTGGCGATGGCCTGGCCCATCGCGGCGAGGCGTTCGGCCTGGAGCATGGCGGAATAGTAGGAAGTATCTTCGACGGCGAGGGCCGCTTGATGACCGATGGCGACCATCAGGCGGAGATGCTCTTCGCTGAACTTGCCGACCGAACGATTCGGCAGTAATTCACCGGGGGGCGTGTAAGTGTCGATGTAGATGAGCCCGACGATGCCGTAGCGACCCTGCATGGGGACGCAGATGGCTTCGCGGACGCCGAGCGTGACCACCGATTCGGATGTCCAACGGGAATCTTCGCGAGCATTGCTGGTGAGCACGCCTTCCTGGCGGCTCATGACGAAGTCGAGGATGGACCGGCTGATGCGAATGCGATCGGCGGGGTTGGTTGGAGCGCGGGTGCGACTGGCGGCGGGGGTGAGTTCGCTCGTTTCGTGGTCGATGAGCATGACGCAGCCGCGATCGGCCTCGACCCAGCCGAAGATGAGGTCGAGGATGCGGCTGACGAGTTGGTTGATGTCGAGGGTATGGCTGACGGCTTGGGCCGTGCGATACATGATCTCCAGGTTGCTGCGGGCAGCGGCGAGCCAGGGGCTGGAATCGGGCTCGGGAGCGAGCAGGCTGGGGCCGGCTTCCTGACTGTATGTATTCTGGCCCAGCGATTTGATGATTCGCGAGCCTTCGAGATTGCTGGTGCCGACGATATCGACACGGTGGAGCAGCGGATCGGGCGGGCGTTCCTGAACATCGGTGAACAGGAGCAGTGAGCCGCCGAGTTGAATGCGGTCGCCGTTGACGAGGCGGCGCTCGGTTACTTGCTCGGCGTTGACGAACGTGCCGTTGGAGCTGGTGAGATCGACCAGCAGATAGCCCTCCTCGTCTTTGCGAATTTCGGCGTGGCGGCGGGAGATTTCGCTATCGGCGACTTGGATGGGGTTGCAGGCGTCGCGGCCGAGCGTTTGAGCCGGCGCATGGAGATCGTAGCTTTTGCCTTGGTCGCGACCTTGCAGGACGTAGAGGGTGGCCATGTATGGGCCGGGATCAGGAGTCAGAAAGGGGGGGAACGGCGTCGCGGCGCAAGGGGGCGATGGGTAGGGAGGCCGTTTTTGCCGCGCAGATCACTCAGGGCCTGAGTGACCTACATTACGCCGCTTTGGCCGCTAGACGCTCGATTGTATGGACGAGTGGGGCGAAGTGGTAGGGTTTGCTGACGAGGTGGCCGGCGGCGAGTTGACTGGCGGCCAGGGCCGGATGGCGCGGGATTTTGCCCAGAACGATCAATTGCGAGCGGTCGTCGCTGGCTTCGGCGGCGAATTGCTCGTTGGTGTGGCTATCGTCCGCGGCTGTGGCATCGGCATCGAGAACGATGACGTCTGGACGGTGAATGCGGGCGAGCACTAGCCCTTGCTCGGGCGCGTCGGCTTCGATTGTGCGGAGGCCCCGGCGCGTGAGCGCCGTGCGGAGCACTTCGCGATTATCCGCGGAGGGATCGACGATGAGGACGCTAGGGATGGGCATGGGGGAGCGCGGAACTCGGAGTGCGGAACGCGGAGCGGGACAATACTGCCGATTGGCTGTTGTGTCAAAAGGAAAAATGGTCTTGGTGGTTTTTGAGAAGATAGGGAAACTAGCTGGCCTGAGAAGTGTCATTTGTCACTAGTCATTTGTCATTTGAGGATGTTGAGTCGTCTATGTGGCTTCGGTTGCGTCATATCGCTGAGTACCTGGCTGTCCGTGTGGCGCTGTCGATAATTCAGGCGGTTAGTATCGAGACGTGCGATGTGGTGTGTCGATGGATGGCCTATCTGGCGGCGAATGTTTGGAAA
>JANNTN010000331.1:0-2625 GCA_031394445.1 Anatilimnocola sp. | reverse complement strand
GGCCGGGAGCTCCTGACCCTCAAGGGGCATACTTGGCCGGTCGTGGATGTAGCATTTAGTCCGGACAGCTCCCGGGTCGTAAGTTGCAGTAGCCGGACCAACGGCGCGGGCAGCGATGATCAAGGTAAGCCCTGCGAAGTCAAGGTGTGGGATGCAAGCAGCGGCGAGGAGCTGTTAACGATCAAGGGACACAAGAGTTTTGTCAACAGCGTGGCCTATAGCCCAGACGGCAAGCGTTTGGCCACACTTTCTCGTGACAACACCGCGAAAGTGTGGGACGTGCAATCGGGCGAAGAGTTGCTCAGCGTGCCGGTACAGGTCGCAATGAACAGCGGCGTGGCCTTCAATCCCGACGGCAAACGCCTCGCGACCAGCAATAGCCCAACCTATGGCTACAATCCACGGGCGGGGGACGAAATCAAGCTTTGGGACGCCCAGACCGGCAAAAATCTCGCTACATTCCAAGGTCATAGTTCCGGTGTCACCAGCTTGGAATTCAGCCCCGATGGGAAACGCTTGGTGTCGGGTACGGGCGGCATGCCGGGCCCGCCCCGCGGCCGTGAAGTAAAGGTCTGGGATGCTGAGACAGGTGAGGAACTCCTCACTTTTGAGAATGACGGCAGCGGTGGCGTCGCCTTCAGCCCCGACGGGCACCGGCTGGCCAGCGCGGGTACTGAAGGACTGAAAATCTACGACGCGACGCCGGTGGCGGAGAAGCCATGAGCAGTGGCCCAGACGAAGTGAACCAGATTGGAGACAAAGGCGGACATCGTTTTGTCTCGCCAAACCAGCGGTGCCGGTCCTTCGGACCTCAAAATGCGATGGGCGCGGATTAGCGTAACCCAACCTTACGGTTGGGGCTATTTCCTGCCGGGCCTCCGGCCCTGAAGGATGTCACCCTGCTTTGGCATCGTTCCAGTCCGCGTCGTCTTGAGGATTGTTCCAAAATTCCAAACTGCTATGAGCCGCGTTAAGCAAATCGCCACAATCATCGTCTTGTGGGGCAAAAACAACTACCTCCACCGACGTGCCGGAGGGAATTGGCACTTTCAGCTCCAACTTGCCTTCCGCTCCGACCTCAGCCGCGAATCGATATGCTGACTGACTCCTATGAACTCCGCACGAAAAAGTATCAGGACGACTATCGCCATCGCTACCACCCTAGCGTCGTTGGGAAATTGCACGGGTAGTTTCAAGGTGAGTTTTATAGCCGAGTCATAGCGGCTTAGCGAACCGCGAATGTTTGGCAGACGGTTGTCCTAAAATCCCTTCTTATGTCCCACGTAACGCAACTTCTGGAAGCGATTGACCGTGGGGATGCGCGGGCGACGGATGAGCTGTTTCCGATTGTGTATGAAGAGCTGAAGCGGATTGCGCAGGGGAAGATTGCCGGGGAGAGGCCGGGGCTGACGCTGGGGGCGACGGAGTTGGTGCATGAGGCGTATTTGCGGTTGGTGGGAGGCAAGCACCCTCACCCCGACCCTCTCCCAGAGGAAGAGGGAGAAAAACAGAGGTGGAACTCGCGGGGGCATTTTTTTGCGGCGGCGGCGGAGGCGATGCGGCGGATTTTGATCGATCATGCGCGGCGGCGGCAGGCGCTGGTGCGGGGGGGAGATAGGAATCGCGTTTCGCTGACGGAAGTCGAGCAGCAGGCCGTGGCGCAGGACCAACGCCTGCTTGATCTGGATGAAGCACTCAGTCGCTTGGAAGCGGACGATTTGCAGAAGGCTACGCTGGTGAAGTTGCGGTTTTTTGCGGGGCTGACCAATGAAGAAGCGGCGGCGGCGCTGGGAATATCTACGGCGACGGCGCAGCGAATGTGGGCTTTCAGCCGGGCGTGGTTGAGGGCGGCGGTGGAGTAGGGAGACTAAGGTTTTTGCGTAAGGGCAGGCCGTGGTTCGCTGCGCGAAGCGCCAGCCACACGCCGGAGGGCGTTGCCACGCGGGATATGGGAAGGAGGGAAACGCCCTTCGGAGTACCTCAGGGACGTGCCACCCAGGCCGGCAGGAAGATGCCTGCCATACGTTAGAACTCACCAAGCGTTTCGTCGCCGCGGGTGGTGCCGAGGCCGCGCCAGGTGTCGAGAAAGACGTTGTTGGAGATGAACTTGACCGCGCCGTCGCAGTAGGAAGCTTGGACGCCGCCGGGATGGCGGCTGCGGGCGGCAAGCGTTGTGGGATAGACGGTGGTGGCGCTGGTGCAGGGGGCGTTGTAGGGTCCGCGTTTGCAGCAGTTGATGTCTTCCAGCACATCGGGCTGAGAGGTGTTGGGGGCGAGAAAAGTTTCGAAGTGAGCGCCGCCGTTCCACCAGCCAAAGCCGCGAAGGTCGTTGTCTTGGCCTTTGATGGTTTCGGAGAAAGCGAGCGTGTTGCTTAGGCCGTCCACGACTTCGGCCATGCGGACGACTTGCAGGGGAACGGTGGTCGAGCCGACATAGATGAAGGGGCCGCCGGCGAAGACATTGGGGTGGCCGGTGCTGGTGATGCCGAGCGTGGCTTGCCGCAACTGCGTCGATCCGGAGTTCTCGAGTCGGCTGATCGGCTCGCTCGCTTCGCCGTCTTCGTTCCACGCCGAGATCAGCCGTGAAGACGAGATGTTTCTGAAGCCGCTCGCGGGCTACGGGGG
>JANNTN010000124.1:0-18982 GCA_031394445.1 Anatilimnocola sp. | reverse complement strand
TCACCAGCGGCGCGACCGTCGCGACCGGCCAGAAGCTTTGGGTGGAATATGTGAGCAGTGTCCATACGATCGGCGATTCCACGGCTCTCACATTGAAGTCTGTTGACGGCGGCACGACCGCGCAGGACAAGATTGTATTTCACAGCTTTCAAAGCGATGTGATTGCGATCGGCGGCAATATGCAAAATCCGGCCCTTGTGG
Source organism: Anatilimnocola sp. (assembly GCA_031394445.1). Lineage (GTDB taxonomy): Bacteria > Planctomycetota > Planctomycetia > Pirellulales > Pirellulaceae > CAYLLN01. Next base: position 18,781 of record JANNTN010000124.1, on the reverse strand, counting down.
GCGACCCCCAGTTGGGCGCGTTCACGATCGGCCTAAAGCTCTATCAGCAAGGATACGACGTTCACTTGTATGCATACAGCGCCGTGAATTCCTCGGGCCAGGGCGCAGCCTTCAATGAAGTCAAGAGCGCGGTTCAAAGCCGCAACGTCGATAACGTGGCGATTTTCGGTTATAGCTGGGGTGGAGGCGCAACGTATAAGCTGGCTGCGGCGCTGAAAGCGGAATCCAGCCTGGTCGGCATGTACCAGTTGAAGTATTCAGCCTATATCGATGGCATTACGCAGGGTTCCATTAGTTCCGAACGCCGTTTGCCGACAGGTACGCAGTATCACGACAACATTTATCAGCGCAAGGATCTGCTGATCAAAGGCAACAGCGTCACTGGGGCGGTCAATCTCAACGTCACGAGCACGACGTGGGGAAAAGGCCTCGGTCATACCACCATCGACGACCACTTGAACGTCCAAACCATCATCCTGACCAACCTCGTCGCGAAACTGCTGGTTTCCTAAATCAATGTTCAGCGAGTGGACCGCATCTATGACGAATCGACTCTCCTTCTCCTTCTCCTTCTCGATCTTGTGCTTGCTCGCTTCTACCGCGCTCGCCGGTCCCAATGATCAATGCCTCGATGTCTATTGGATCGATGTCGAAGGGGGGGCGGCGACGCTGCTCGTCACGCCGGCTGGCGAAACGGTGCTGATCGACACGGGCAATCCGGGCCGGCGCGATCCTGACCGGATTGTAAAAACGGTGACCGAAGTGGCCGGGATGAAGCAGATCGACCATTTGATCATCACCCACTATCACGGCGATCATTTCGGCGGTTCGCTCACGCTGGTCGAGCAACTGCCGATTCGCAATCTGTACGACAACGGCCAGTTCGAAGGCATGCCTGACAATCCGGGTAAAACGTATTTTGACTTGAAGGTCGGGCAGCGGCATGTCGTGAAGCCGGGAATGGTTTTGCCGCTGAAGCAAGCCGAGGGCGCGCCGAAGCTCACTTTTAACTTTATCGGTGGCCAAAAGACCTTCATCGACCCGCCGGCCGGCACTGCCGATAACGCTGCGCTCTGCTCCAGCGGCCGCGAAAAGGACCGCGACGGCTCGGACAACGCCAATAGCGTCGTGATGCTCGTCGGCTTCGGTGATTGGCGGTTTTATGACGCCGGCGACTTGACGTGGAACCAGGAAGCCCGGCTCGTTTGTCCTAAAAATCTGATCGGCCAGGTCGATGTGTATCAAGTCACGCACCACGGCCTCGATTCGAGCAACAACCCGCTGGTTCTGCGCAGTCTCGAACCTCAAGTGGCCGTCATGAACAACGGCACGACCAAGGGGTGCCTGCCGGAGGTCTTCTCGACGCTGAAAGACACGAAATCGCTGCAAGCCGTCTATCAACTACACAAAAACCTGCGTCCAGACGGCTCGACGAATAACGTGGCTGAAGAGTACATCGCCAACAAAGAAAAAGAATGCCAGGGGAATTACGTTAAACTCTCCGTCGCCCCCGACGCGAAGACTTTCACAGTGACCATCCCGGCTAACGGCCATTCGCGGGCGTTTCAGTCGCGAGGAAAATAGCCATGTCCGAATTCGCTTGCAACAATTTCCGCTCCACCGCGAGCCTTTCCCGTCGGGCGCTTATCCGTGTCGGCAGCGCTGGCCTCCTCGGCCTGAACATGCCGGGCCTGCTCAAGGCGGTCGAATCGAACGCTACTTCCACCGGTTCAGCCGCGCCGCGGATTCGGGCTAAGCGAGTCATCTTCCTGTTTCAGTGGGGCGGGCCGAGCCATGTCGATATGTTCGACATGAAGCCGAACGCGCCGGACCAATATCGCTCGCCCCTGGCACCGATTCGCTCGAGTTGCCCGGAGATTCAGGTTTGCGAGCAGTTGCCGGAGACGGCCAAGCGGATGCACCATGTGACGCTGATCCGCACGCTGACGCACACGATGAAGAATCACAACTCGGCCGGTTACTATGCCCTCTCGGGCCATGCCCCGCCGACCGACGACCAGCGCCTCCGCGATTCGCTCGATCTGTTCCCGTCGTACGGCAGCATCGTCGATAAGCTTGCCCCCAGCAAAAACGGCATGCCGACGTTCGTGTCGTATCCACATGTCATTAGCGACGGCTCGATCACGCCTGGCCAGCACGCCAGCTTTCTCGGCAAGGGGCACGACCCGCTCTTCTTTACCGAAGACCCCAACGCTCCCGACTTCAAGCTGCCGGAACTGACTCTGCCAGATAATCTCTCGCTCGATCGCCTGCATCGACGCCGCGAGATGCAGCGCATCGTCGATCGGCAGGCCCGCCTGCTCGAATATTCGGCCGATGCCCGCGGCTTTGACGAATACTACGACCGGGCCATCGGCATGCTCACGAGCGACAAGGTTCGTAAGGCGTTTGACCTATCCTCTGAGCCGACCGAGGTTCGCGAAAAGTATGGCCGCACGACGTATGGCCAGGGCTGCCTGCTTGCCCGTCGCCTGGCAGAGGCGGGCGTAAAATTCACCACGGTTTATTTCTCGAACAATATCGGCGGCCGCAGCGATACCAGCGGCGGCTGGGACACGCACGGGTTCGATAACACCCGCATGTTCCCGATCATCCAAAAGTATCACCTGCCCATGACCGAGAACACGCTGCCGGTGCTGCTCGACGACCTGGAAGAGCGCGGCATGCTGGAAGACACGCTGGTGCTGTGGATGGGTGAATTCGGCCGCACGCCCAAGATCAACGCGAACATCAGCCGCGATCATTGGCCGCAGTGCTATACGGCACTGCTGGCCGGCGGCGGCGTGAAACGCGGCTACGTTTATGGCAAGAGCGACTCCACCGGCTCCTATCCCGACGAAAACCCCGTCCGGCCCGACGATCTGGCGGCGACGCTCTATCATTTGCTCGGCATCAATCCAGATTCAGAGGTGATCGACCGCAACAACCGGCCCCTCGTCATCTCTGGCAAGCCGATTCTGGACATCATGGCCTAAGCGGGCGCTTGCGGGACTATTATCGCTTGGCCAGATATAGCTTAAGCCTCCTGGCCATTTGCCGCCGCGGCCAGTTTCCGGCGTTGCTGTTCTTCATTGAACATTCGCGAACGCTTCTTCGTTTCGTCATTTGAAGCCGCCAAGCTGCTAGCCCCTGACTCGATTTTCCAATCGGTCGAACAAAGGAGCTATTCATGGTGGCTAAAAGCTGTCTGCAAAATCCCGCCGGTAGACGGTACGGGTTTACGCTCGTCGAACTCTTGGTGGTGATTGCCATTATTGGCGTGCTCGTGGCGCTCTTGCTGCCGGCGGTGCAATCGGCCCGCGAGTCGGCCCGCCGCATGCAATGTGCGAACAACATGCGCCAAATTGGCCTGGGCTTTCTGAATCATGAGGCTCTGAAAGGCCATATTCCTCCCGGCCCCTACGATGGTGACCCCAGCCTGCCGGGCATGATCTATGACGAGGCACCGAGTTCCTATGAAAGCGGCACCACCTGTTGCAACTCTGCTTCTCCCAACGGCTGGAGCCATTGGTTTCATGTGCTGCCGTTCATCGAGCAACAGAATGTCTATAGCCTGGCCAATTTTGGAGTGCCGCCCATTCATTCGGGACGGCCGGTCGATTACAACGGCGAAGACTCGGTCGCCCGCGTTTTGATTCCCTCATACTATTGCCCCTCGCGACGCAAACGCATGGGTTATGGTGCCGCCGCGCTGGGCCGGTGCGACTATGCGGGGGCCGCCGGCTTTTATCAAGGAGAGGTACACGAAAACTGGGGCGATATTCCCGCCCCGCCCATCGGCATGTCGCCGCGGCGCAACGAGCGAACGGCCGAAAACTACGGCAACTACCCGGGGCGCAAGGGATACATCGCCTGGTCGGGCGCGGGGGCGAAGCGGAGATCGGCCGAAGTGACCGACGGCACATCCAACAGCATCATGGCGGCTGAAAAGTGCCTGCCGATGCTGCGGCATGGCACCGACGGTGGCGACAACGAACGCTGGAACAACGCTGGCTGGGATGAATGCGTCCTGCGGTATCACTTTCCCCCGCAGTCCGATCAAGACAAGCGGACGATCGTGAGCGGCAGTGTTTCCAGCCCCAGCGACGGCTCGAACGTGTGGCGGCGGTATTTCGGCTCCAGCCATCCCGGCGGACTCAACGCGGTGATGGGGGATGGTTCCGTGCGTTTTGCCTCGTTCAACGTGAATTCCTTGGTCTGGATGCGGGCCTGTGTCATCGACGATGGCGAGCCCTCCGAACCGATCAACTAATTCCCCTCACTCCATTCCGCTTTACCACTTCCCAATCATGCAATTATTGCGATACCTGCCGCTTAGCGCCCTGCTGTTGACCATATTGCTCGGCTGCGGCCAGCCTAAAACTGTCATTCCAGAGGGCGGTTTCACGGACGAGCAAAAGAAGGCGATTCAGGCCGATGACAAGAAAATCGCGGACGAAGAAAGCCATGGCGCCAAACGCCGCTGATAAACTCGGCCAATCGATTGTTACTACCATGAAACGTCTGTGGGTTGTTTTCGGCACGATTGGCTTGCCGCTTCAATTTGGCTGCACACCTGACGCCACGACGGGGCCAGTCGCGAACCCTTCGGTACTCGAAGGTTACGTCGCTCCCGCTTCGACCGAGCATCTGCCGCTGGTCGATCACCCGGAGCACGTCGCCTGGTCTCGCTTTAGCGCGGGGGCTGAGGTGGTGCGAAAGAAAGTGGTCACCAGCGTCGGCGGCCAAGTCACCGTGACAACGACCGTTCGTCTGATGGAAAAAACGGCCGACCGGGTTGCGGTCGAAACTCAGGTTGTCGTGGTTCGCGAGGGGGCGGAGCCCGTGGAAAATCCGCCGCTGCGGGCGGAGTTTCCTGCCACGTTTCGCTTGCCCCCGTCGCTGCAGTTTGAGCAGTTCCAGCTCCCTTCGTTGAAGGCCAAGCTGATCGGCGAAGAGCTCCGCACCGTTTGCGGCCGAGAATTCACGACGCAGCAATTCGGCTGGCGCGAAGTTAACGAAACCGGCCCGATGGAGGTCCGATACTGGCGCAGCGATGAAATCCCCGGCCGCCTGCTGCGTCAGGAAATCAACGGCCCCAACCACGCCAGCGTCGAAGAGGTCGTTGAAATCTCGCTGCCGCCGAGCGAGCCGCTGCGAGCAGCCGGCCATTCGGGGTGATTTGCTCTGAACCCCCGATAGGCAGTCATCTAACGATTGATAGCTGCCGACTGAATAGTGAAATGCTAGCAGCGAGTAGCTATCACTGGACGTCTAGAGGCGAGAAAATTGGCTAAAAATATCGCCGCAAGTCGTTGCTGTTAAAAGCCTTGCGATCCATTGCCGTGTGGGGGGGGCTTCCGTCCTGTCCGAGCGCCCAAATACAATTCTCGTGTATGAAGATTTGTGATGCTATCGCCGGAAGGATCGACACATGAATGCGGCAATATTTCACGACTCACCGTTCTCGGTTCCGGGTGTAGTTATGCCGGGGGTAGCCGGGCGCGTGATTAGCGCGGGGGAGTTTCGCAAGTTGCTGGTTTCCCATCGCCGCATGACTCGGTTCGATCGCCGGACCGAACGGCTGCGGGGCCTCCGCGATCTGGATACAGGCGAAGTCTTTCTGACCGATGAACGCCGGCTGTTGGAAACCAGATAAGTCGAAACCAGATAAGTCGCCGTTCCAGCCGTCCCTCCCGCCTTTCTGCACGGCACGATTGACCCGGCCGTGCCACACGTTATTGTGGCGTTCTCGTGCTTTTGGTTAATTCCCTCGGAGTTTTGACATGTTTCTCTCCCGCCGTCATCTGCTCGCCGCACTGCTTGCGATTGCCTGCCTGACCGCTGCCGCTTTCGCCCAAGTCGCATTTGCCCAGGACAAGGCCGGCAGCCAGCCGAACGACGCGATCGTTCCCGCCCCGCGCGAAGGCACTTGGATGAAGCGGCACGACTCGTTCAACGAGCGGGTTAAAAAAGGGAACGCCGATCTGATTTTTATCGGTGATTCAATCACTCAGGGCTGGGAAGGCAACGGCAAGGCCGTATGGGAAGAGTTCTATGGCAAGCGTAACGCCGTGAACCTTGGCATCGGCGGCGACCGCACGCAGCATGTCCTCTGGCGGCTCGATCACGGCAATATCGACGGCATCAACCCCAAGCTGGCCGTCCTGATGATCGGCACCAACAACTCCAGCATGAACACCTCCGAGCAAATCGCCGAAGGCGTCAAGCAAATCGTCGAAAAGCTCCGCTCGAAGCTGCCCAACACGAAGGTGCTCATCCTGGCGATTTTCCCGCGAGGGGCGAATTTCGATGCGGCCAAGACTAAAACCGAAAAGGGCCTGACGGATGATAAGAACCGCAAAGTGAACGAAGGCGCGAACGCCATCATTCAGAAGCTGGCCGACAACAAGAACGTGTATTACCTCGACATCGGACCAAAATTCCTCGCTGCCGACGGCACACTCACCCGCGAGATCATGCCCGATCTGCTCCATCTGAACGAAAAGAGCTACCGCATTTGGGCCGAATCGACCGAGCCCAAGGTGAAGGAACTGCTCGGCGAGAAGTAGGGTGGGAAGTCATTTGTCACTGGTCATTGGTCATTCGCTTCACCAACAAATGACGAGTGACAAATGACAAATGACCTGTAACCCGCTATGCCGCTTACAAAAAAATCCGCCGTCGTGTCTGACGCGGCCCTTGTCGGCCGCCGTCTCGACCACCTCGTCAAGCAGCTCAGCGGCTTGTCACATTCCCAGGTGTTGGGGCTGATCGATCACGGCTGCGTGCTGATCAACGGAGCCATCGCCACGCAGGCGGCCGATCGCCTGCGCGTTGGCGACCGTATCGAGCTGAAATACGACGCCAACCAGCGTTACCATGAAAAGCCCAAGCCCCGCCGCAACCTGGGCTTTACCATTGTCTTTGAAGACAAGCATCTCGTTGTCGTCGATAAGCCGGCGGAGCTATTGACGGTTCCGACTCGCCGGCACGAGAGCAACACGCTCAAGCACAAGGTCGAATCCTACGTCAAACACGTCGCCAAAGGGTCGGGTGCATTTCCCGTGCATCGGCTCGACCGGGGCGTTTCGGGCTTGCTTGTTTTCGGCAAAACGGCCGATGTCATGCGGCAGCTCAAGGATCAATTCGCGGCTCATAAGCCCGAGCGCGAATACATTGCCCTCGTCGCCGGCCGTGTGCAGGAAAAAGACGGCACCTTTCAGACGCTGCTGGCCACCGACAAAGATTTGAACCGCTTTTCGACGGATGACAAATCGATCGGCCAGATTGCGATCACGCATTACCGGGTTATTTCGTATCACGATGGGGCGACGCTGGTACAAGTTCGCCTGGAAACGGGCCGCCGCAACCAAATTCGCGTTCATTTTGCCGAAGCCGGCCATCCGGTGCTCGGTGATCCGCGGTACGCGATCGAACTCGCTCAACATCCGCTCTGGCGTCATGAGCGGCTGGCGTTGCATGCTCGCCTGCTCGGCTTCGATCATCCCATGACGGACGAGGCGTTGCGTTTTCAAAGCCCGCTGCCCGAAGAATTCGAGCGATTTCTCAAGATGCCACCCGCGAACAGCGCGAAGAAAAACGCACTCCGCTCGCGGCAAAACGCACTCCGCTCGCGAGAAGACAACTCAAGAAAAGACTAGAGCCGCCACGGGCCACAAGGGGCTCCGCAGCGGCTCTTTCTCGTTGTTTCCTGATGCAGTGTATTGGTTTGGCGGGAAAACGGCTTATTGCCTTCCTGCCGGTCGGCCTCGCTACCAGGTCATCCTGCCGAGCAAGGCCGCAAGAACACTACTTCTTCTTCTTGCCAGCCTTCTTGGCTGCCTTCTTGGCTGCTTTTTTCTTGGCCACGGTACATTCTCCGTAAAAACAAAGTGTGGCAAAGAACCCGACTGCGCCAAAGTTGGCGACGCGGACTCTTCACCGTTTGCTACAAAGCCGACACATCACTCATCGCAGAACGTCCGCGACTTGCGAGCGTCAGAGTGAGAACGATGTTGACCATCGCATTCACCTGACACATGCCGACTCGTTGACTCCTTCTTCATCTCACTTGCGTGACAGCAACGCTGTCACAGCAAGTTGGCTTAATCTTCGCAATCGCGCGCGAATCGTCAATAGGAAAAATCGAAATCCGCGCGCATTATTTTTTATTCTCGCACGCGATGCACTTCGTTGTTCGCATCATCCTTCATCACTCAGCGCTCATCACGCTCATTCACCACGGCCGAGTTCCACCACCAAGTTGTTGCAACGTCATGTAGCTCGATACGGCAAGCGAGGCGAATAACAACATCATGTAGGTGTCGTGCATTGCGACGAGAGCGAACGCCGCCGTGGCTCCACCAGCGATGACGGACAACCACAACGCGCGTTGAGTCCCACCCCACGGATCTTGCTGAAGAAAAACTTGCAGTGCGATTTGCCCGCCATCGAGCGGCAGCACCGGCAGCAAGTTGATGATTGGCCAAAACAAGTTGATCTGCATTAACGTGTACACGAGCATGAACATGTTAGGATTCTTGCCCAACTCACCGCCCAACATCGGCACGAGCAACGGCACATACCCCTCCATGGCGAACTTCACCTTCCCGCCCGTGGCATAGACGAGGGCCACGATCAAACCTAGCAGCAAGAATTGAATTCCCGGTCCTGCCGCTGAAATCAAAATCTGCTCCAGCGGCGTTCTCTGCCGCGGCTGAAAGCTTGTGTACGAATCGAACGACCAGGGGGAGCCACCGCCAAAATCGCGCGGCCGCCCTTCGATCGCCAAGCCTCCCATCGCATACAGCACGATATGTGCCGGCCGGCCAAACCGGCGAATCATCAGGGCATGCCCCAGTTCGTGGATCAAAATCGAGCTAAAGAACGCCACCAGCCAAATCAGCAGGTGCATTCCTGCATCCGGCCCGCCGTTGTAGCCCAGCAGCAGCCCCACCAGCCAAAACATCGGGTGAATTCGCACGGGAAAACCCAGCACGTCAAAACGCACGTCCCAGGCGGTTGGTGGCGGCTCCGCAATTAGCACGGCAAATGACCTCGCTGCATGTCGCTCCTCCGTTTAGGAGGAGATCGGGGTGAGGGAATAGCACTGGAGAACGATCCCAAAGCTGCGACCGGCGATTAGTGGTGCCTAAGCAGCTTTAAAACGATTCTCGCTGACATTTCCACGGCCTAACTCACGCAGAATATACTCTGCGGCCGTCGCCGATGCCCCGCCGCTGGCGACTTTGTCTCGCAATTCGGTCAGCCGCGAGATCACGCCCTGCCGCTTCCCTTCGTCGCGCAACCACTCGATGGCGTGCCCGGAAATCTCGGCCGAGCAGTCGCGCCACGTTGGATACTCGGGATACAGCACTTCCTCGGCGGCAACTTCGGCCGCGGATACCGGCGCGCCACCGCGAATCAATGGCTGCTTGCTCGCCAGCAGGTTCACCAGCGTAATGTACCGCACGTTCACCATCCGGATGACACATTGGTACGTCAGCCAACCGACGCGGTACAGGATGACTGCCGGCTTGGCGTGATACAGCAGCTCTAGTGATACTGATCCCGAACACGCCAGACAACAATCGGCCGCAGCAATCAATTCTGGCGTCCGACCGACAAACACGTCTGCCTCGACGCCTGCTGCCGCTACCAGCTTTCGCGCTGCAATTGCTTGAGGCTCGCTGTAGCTCGCGATCACCAGCCGCACGCTCGGGCATTCGCGTTTCACCTTCGTCGCCGCCCGCAGTAAGTCTGGCAGGTTGTACTTCACTTCCTGATTTCGTGACCCCGGCAACAAAGTTACCACGCGCGATTTGGCCGTTTTGATCCGCTCGACAAACGTATGGTCGAGCTGCTGCTGCCGCAACTCATCAAAGTAGGGATGTCCCACGTAGGTCGCGTTGCAACCCTGCTCGCGAAACCACGAGGCTTCGAAAGGCAGCTTGCATAGAGCGTGATCGACATACCGCTGCACCTTACGAGCCCGCCAGGTCGCCCAGGCCCACACTTGTGGCAGACCGTAATAAAAAACCGGGATGTCTCGTTCCTTGGCCATCCGGGCCACGTGCCAGTTGAAACCCGGATAGTCGATGAGCACCACGGCATCGGGACGCTGCTCTTCAAGCGACCGAGCCACTTGTTTCTTAAGCCGGAAGAACTCCGGCAGCTTGGCGAGCACGGGAAACAGCCCCATCACCGCCAGATCGCTCATGTCTCTCAGGAGTTCGGAGCCGGCAGCGCACATTTTAGGCCCGCCGAGGCCAAATGCCTCTAGCGTCGCGTGCTTTTGCAGTTCGCCAATCAGGTTGGCACCGTGCAAATCGCCACTGGGCTCGCCGACCGAAAAGAAAATCCGCATCCTTGACCTTGCCACTGCTGGCGAGCGGGAGGCGCAAGCCTCCCGGTACTTCAAATTCCTAAACGTGTCGCCAAAGTATGGCAAACCACCCGCCAGGAACCTAGATCAGTCGCGGGCCCTCTCCTTGTTCCTTCGTGCCGTCCTCTGCCCTGTTTGCTTAACCTTTTTAGCGGTGTAAACTTGCGAGCAGCCTCGGGCGGCTAGCTCAGTTGGTTAGAGCGCCATGCTCACACCGTGGAGGTCACAGGTTCGAGCCCTGTGCCGCCCACTTAAACCCCTTACCAGGCAATGGTTTAGGGGTTTTTGTTTTATTGCCGGCTGAAACCGACAAAGCCCTCGTAATGCGAGTGCGGATAGGTATGCCTGGCAAGTGGCAATTCTCGCTGGGCTACCTGTTCGCCGAACTAACCCTTATCGCGGTTGTCTTGGCTATGAGTAGCTGGCGCTTGGGTTCTAGCCAAAGGGAAGCGGTAGTCGAGGCGTTTCTTGTCATTCCGTTTTTGATTTGCCTTTGCGCCGCTATTGGCGGGCTTTTCAATCAAATGAGGCGCGGCACAGTGGTCGGGTTTGTGGTCGGTCTCATTTTGTTTGCGCCAGTCCTGATCGTCGCGCTGACGGGTGGAGTCTAACCGCTCGCGGCATACACAGCCCCACGATTGGCTGAATTGGCCTGCGGCTGCTTCATCATTGCAGGAGGTACCACGATGGCCAAGAAACACCCGAATAAGCACATTCGCGAAGCCATCAAGTATGCTGTGGAGAGGGGCTGGAGGGTCACCACTTCCGATGGTCACTATTGGGGCCATCTATGGTGCCCGCTAGAGACTCGCGAAGGCTGCATTTTGGGCGTGTTTTCGACGCCGCGGAATCCCGAAAATCACGCCAAGTGGCTGCGGAAGCTGATTGACCGGTGCCCACATACACCGACAATCGTCAATGAGCAAACGGAGGATTCGTCCGATGACGACACATGAGTTTTTGCTGGTGCTGGACCGACCGCCGACCGAAGCGGAAGGAAATCAGCTTTATGAGGCAGGGCTTGACGATGGCACGATTGGAACCATCGCGGGCGTGGGCCAAATCGGTGTGAGTCGCGAAGCGGACTCGATGGAGTCCGCGATTCGCCAGGCCATCGGCCAAGTCGGATCTGTAGGGCTGACGGTTGTGCGCGTCGAGATTGAAGCAGCGCAATTCGCCGCTCACAGCTAATGCCCCCAACGCCTATCCGACAGGACGGTTTATGCGGGGTGAGTTGCCATGACACCGTGGAGGTCACAGGTTCGAGCCCTGTGCCACCCACTTCGCGGTACGATTTTTTAACAGCCCCGTGCATGCGGGGCTGTTTTTTGCGCGCAGTCTTAGGCGGATGTGAAGTACATTAAATTTTATTGCCACCCGCTAGCAAAAAGGGGCAGGCTGGGTTAACTTTGCGGGCTAGGCGGTCATTTACTATTTTTACATCTAGGAGACTCAAATGCGCCGTATCATGATGATGACAGTTGGTGGATTTTTGGTTGCTTTCGGAACCGCGATGGGTGCTGAAGCTGCCCCGACCCAGGCCCCCGAAAAGCAATCGCCGGCTCCGGTGCAGGCCCCAGCCAAAGCCCCCGAGAAGCAAGCGCCGGCTCCGGTGCAAGCTCCGACCCAAAAGCTGGCCCCGGTGCAAGCGCCGACCCAGGCTCCCACCCAAAAGCACACGCAAGCCCCTTGCCAATCGCCCGTGCAAAAGGGTGGCAAGCAGGCTGCTATCGAAAGCCCCAGCGATCGCTCGTTTGCCATGAGCCGCGGCCGCCGCGTTCGCTAGTATTCCGTCACGACCAGGTTTGGGGGAGTTGAAGTCGTAAGCCGTCTGAAAGGGTCGATTTTTCAGCCTAATCGGACTCTCACGCTTTTCCGCTGCCTTAGAATTCTGGCCTGACAAATCGTTTAGCACTACAGCCGTTCCATTCAGAATGGCAGGCCCGCTGGGCTTTTAATATCACGCCAAAAAACTGCCTTCGGGGCTCCTGCTCCGAAGGCTTTTTGCGTGCTATCATTCTGCGCTCACTCGTTTATTGCCTGGAAGGGATGATGTCATGCGGTCAGTGCCCGTGAAGTTCTTGGTGGCGTCGATTCTGCTCGTCTCCTCCGCGTTTGCCCAAAATGGCCCCCCGCAACGCTACTTCGGCCACGGTGCGGCTCGCAAGGATGAGATGGAGCAACAGAAGGATTCTTTCAAGCAATGGTGGGGCGACGAATTCGTCGTGAAGCTGACCGATCTGCCGGTGGAAGGCAAAGTTCCTGAGTATCGCGTGCCGTACGCGGGCCATGACTATCCCGATCGTGGCGGCGGCACGGTTCAGTCGCTGTTCAAGTACGACCAGGCATATCACCGTGGCCGACAGTTGGCTACCGAGTTTGAACGCCAGGATGTCGGTGCGCATCGCGCCAACGGCCGGCCAGAGCGAGCGCCACGAGTTCCTAGCGGCGGTGGACTTTTCGCTCGTCTTCGTGCTAACGCAGGTACTCGCGGGGGCCCCGCCACGCCAACGTGGTATGGCCACTGCAACGGTTGGACGGCTGCGGCCATTCGCCATGCTGAGCCGCAAAAGAGCGTGGTTCGCAACGGCGTCACGTTTACGCCCGCCGACATCAAGGGCCTGCTCGCCGAAATTTACATGTATGCCGATTCGGAGTTCCTCGGCGGTATCGATCCTTCGATCAATCCGGCCATTCTGCACCTCGTGCTTACCAACTGGATCGGCCGCGGCTCGCATCCGCTGGGTATGGAAACCGCCGTCGGCGAAGTGGTCATTAATTTCCCCGTCTATAACTACAAGTCGGTCGTCAAAAACCGGTCACCGCGCGAGAACGACGTTCAGACTTGGATCACGTACACGCTCAACACGAATCGCGAAACGGACAAGTCGCCGGCCAATTTCAACCGGCAGTTGTACTTCCACTATGTCCTCGATACGGACGAAACCGGCTCCATCACTGGCGGCCGCTTCCACGGCGACAGTGGCCAGATCGACATGCTGTGGGCTCCCCGGCAGCCCTACCAAGGTGGCCACGAACACAACAAACGCGGCAATCCGCATTTGGACGTGAAGGAAGTCCTCGCCATCTGGCGTGAATCGGTTGATGAAGATCTTCGTAAGAAGTGGTTGAACATCGATCCGACCGAGGAAGATCGCTTGCTCCCTCCTGCTGAATCCACCACCGTTGCGACCACCGAAACGCCAGCCCCGGCGGCCGCTGCCACTACAGAAACCACTGCTCCGGCTACACCGGCAACCGAAACGGCTACCACGGCGACGACCACAACCTCGCCAGCGGCTTCAACGCCGAGCGCGACCGCCAGTGAAGCCAGCGCCGCAACCCCGGCCGAAGCCACTACTGCTCCTCCCACGGAAGCCAGTACTTCGCCTACTCCTTAAAAGTCGCCCAACGGCGAATTTGAAACCACGAATCGAACGAATCTGACGAATACGGCAGTTGGCAAGCGGCGATTCTCCGCCACTTCCCCGCCCCATTCGTTCTATTCGTCTGATTCGTGGTTTTTTTCTTAGCGGTTTGCTCTTCAGCCGCTGGTGCGCTAAGCTACGCCCTACTCGCTACTGGCTATTCCCTACTCCCTCGCGCTTCCTGCATGTTCCTCTCCGACCTCAAATGGCCCGATATCGCGGCTCTGAATCGCGACATCCCCATCGTGATTCCGATTGCGGCCCTCGAACAGCATGGCCGCCACATGCCGCTATTCACCGATAGCCTGCTGCTGGGCGAAGTCATTCGCCGTGTTAGCGGCCCGCTCGCTGGAAAGGTGCTGTTCACCCCGCTGCAATGGCTGGGCAATTCCGAGCATCACCTCGATTTTCCCGGCACGATGACGGCGTCGCCGCGCGTCTATCTCGACCTGCTCAAAGACATGGTCGAGAACTTTCTCTTTCATGGATTTCGCCGGATCGTTCTGGTGAATGGGCACGGCGGCAATATCCTTCCCGGCCAGCAAGCTCTGTTCGAACTGCGGCAAAAATATCGTCTGCGTTCCGATCTGCTGCTCCTCTCCGCCACCTACTGGACGCTCGGCTCGAAGCCCAATCAGGCCAATAGCTCTTTTATACAAAGCCAAATGGGGCACGCCTGCGAGTGGGAAACCTCGATGATGCTCCGCATCCGGCCGGAACTCGTCGGCGATTATCAGGCAGCCGAGTCCATCGCCCAGGAAGAGCCCTTCGCCCCTGCACATCGCGCTTGGATTACCAAAGACCGCTCCACCATCGGGCACATCGGCACGCCCACCGCCGCCACCGCCGAAAAAGGCGAACTCCTCTTCCAACTTTTCTCGAACGACTTACTGAATTACCTCACGCGACTAATTGGCTAGTCCCAAATGGTGGGCCGGCGCTCGCTCCGCTCCCTGGTCCCACCCTACAAAGCTGGCATGTCCTCTCCCTCCGAACTCACCGCCGCCGGCCGCTACATCATCCTCGCCGCCGCCTTCCTCGGCTGGATGTTCTCCGGCTTTCAAATGGCCGTGATGACGCTCGCGTCGCGTTCGGCAACCACGGAGTTCCTTCGCCGTAGCCAATTGTCTGATTCCAACATGCTGGACCTTAGCCGGCTTTTCGTAACGCCAATCGCCGTCAATCGGCCAGCCGAACCACTCAGTAACGAAGCCGAGACCCTGAAAACGCTCGCCCCCAAGTGGTTTTCCTGGTACAACGCCGCGTTTTTGTTTGGAGCGGCGCTGGGCGGTTTGATCTTCGGCTGGCTGGGTGACAAGCTCGGCCGTGTGCGTTCGATGGGGGCGAGCATCTTTTGCTTCTCCGTCTTTTCCGCACTGGGCTATTTCTCCGCAACACCCGAGCAACTGTTGCTTTCTCGTTTTCTGGCGGCGATGGGCGTCGGCGGCATGTGGCCTACCGGTGTCTCGCTCGCTTCCGAAGCCTGGTCGGAGGGCTCGCGCCCGATGGTGGCCGGCATGCTTGGCACTTCGGCCAACGTCGGCCTCGTCATTCTCAACAGCCTGGGCTATTTCTACACCGTCGATCCGACATCTTGGCGGTGGACGCTGCTGGTCTGCGCTTCGCCAATCGTTCTCGCGTTCATCGTCTGGCTCGGCGTGCCGGAGTCGCGCCGCTGGCTGGCGGCGAAACAGACTGGCACCACCGGCTCGGTTTCGATGGCTACCGTTTTTCAGCCGCCACTCTTACGGCTGACGCTGATCGGCATCGCCGTCGGCACAATTCCGATTCTCGGCGGGTGGGGCGCGACGCAGTGGTTCATTCCCTGGGCCGACAAAGTGGGCGGTGTGGCCGATCCTCGTGCCAAAGCCCTTGCCGGCATCATGCGATCCGGCGGCGCGGTCATCGGCGGGCTGATCGGCGGTTGGCTGGCGAGCCTCACCGGCCGCCGCCTCACCTATTTCCTCGTCAGCCTCTCGTCACTGCTGCTCGGCGAATACATTTACCTCAGGCTGACGCCGAGCGACCCGTCTTTCTGGGCCTTTGTGTTCGCCCTCGGCCTCATCTCCACGATTTACTTCGGCTGGCTGCCGCTCTATCTGCCGGAGCTCTTTCCGACGCATGCCCGGGCCACCGGCTCAGGCGTTTCGTTCAACTTTGGCCGCATTCTCTCTGCGTTTGGCGTGCTGATGGCCGGCTCGATCACCGCCTACTTTCACGAAGACTACGGCCGCGCCGGCAGCATCACCACGCTCGTCTTCGGCCTCGGCATGATCGTAATCCTGTTCGCGCCGGATACCACGAAGAAAAAACTGACTGATTAGTGATCCGGCTTGGCATTAAACACAGAGACGCGGAGACACAGAGCCACAGAGAATTACAAATCGGTGAATTCAATTGCGCCTATTCCTCTCTGTGCCACCGCGTCTCTGTGACTCTGTGTTAACTAAAGTTCGGTCAGCACCGCCAGAACGGTCATTTCGCCTTCTTTTTCCCGGCGGGTGCCGCCACTTTCTTCGCGTCGGCTGGCACGGGGGCTTGCTCTGCCGTCAGAACGCCGCCGTCGGGCAGTACTTTCAGGACGATGTCTTTGATCTGCACCTTCATGGCGGGGCCGCGATGGATTTGAATGGCGAGCAGGCCGTCCAGTTCGCGGTCAGACTCTTGGTGGTCGATGATGTCGGCGGTGACCTGGCCATTCAGCTTGTGAATCAGGTGGTTGCCGCGAGCGATGACGGTGTATTCGTTCCATTCGGCGACGTCGGCCTTCACCGGCTCGGTCTCTTTCGCGATCCACTTCGTGCCTTCCTTGTCGATGATTACCGTTTGCCCGTTCTGAGCCACGATTCCACGCCCTCGCTCGTCGTACAGCATGGCGTTGTTGCGCGGGTCGGGGTGAATGTCGCACTGATAGCCGCCGATCGACCACGGCCCGACGTCTTTTAGCTCCTTGCTGCGGTACTGAATGCCCGAATTGTTGCCGCTCTGCTTGATCTTGGCCGTTAATTCAAAGTTCTTCAGCGTGCCGCCCCGCCAAATCAAAAATTGGTTGTACGGGAGTTGCTTTTCATTGGTCGTAACTCCCGTAATGCAGCCGTCTTCCACCGACCAGTTTTCCGAGCTTCCTTCCCACCCGCTTAAATCCTTTCCATTGAACAACTGCCGCTCTTGAGCAAAAGAATCCGCTGTCAGCGCAAGTGCTGCCAAACCGACTAACAATGATTTCAAAAACATGGTATGCCTCCGAGGAATGCAGTCTTGGTTTTTTCGTTTCGCATTAGTGCAGATTAGCGTAGATTAGTGTTCCAATCACTTCCCCTCCACCTTCTCAAAGCCGGCTTTCACCAAATCGTCGTACCCCGGCTTGAGCGGCCGCACATCGTAGCCGTGAGCCTTCAGAATGTCGCCACACGTCAGCGATCTGCCGCCTGCCTTGCAGTGGGTATAGACGATCTTGTCCTTCGGCAGCAGCTTCAGCATTTCGGCCACCTGCCCCTGATTCTTCAGCTTGCTCAGCGGGGCCAGGATCGCACCCTTCAAATGGCCCGCTTCCCACTCGCCTTGCTCGCGCACGTCCACAATGACGGCCTTGCCAGATTTGACGTTTTCCCTGACCGCATCTAGCGGGTCTTTGGTGTGCGCGAGAGATTCTTGGGCAAATATGAGACGGCCCGTAGTGAAGATTGACAACGCAATTATTGAGAGTAGGTTTCGCATCATGTTTTACCTTAGGTAATCTCACGGAAAATATTGGTTGTTATAACACGCTAGATCATAGCGAGGGAGTTCGAGGAATGCGTAACGCTTGCCATCGCTGGTGAGATGAAGCTTATAAGATCCGCTACCCGTCGGTTTCAAATGTGCATCATCAATCTCTGACCGAAGCTCGTTAGCAGGGATCACCAATACTTCTTAATGATCTGCCATGACAAACACAATGTATCCGTGCCCCTTGGGTGCCTTTTCTGGACCTTTTGCGAGACGGTCTGTCACTCTCATCTTGATTCGAGGTCGGAACCCCTGCTGTGTCAGACGAGAATTGTCTTGGGAATGCGCACCGGATAATGGTAACCGTGGGCAAGAATCTACGATTTTTTACCAAGCAACCAACTAAGCGTTTCGACTCGCGACCATACTCCGCAATCATTTCACCCGCTTGTCCAGCTCGTCGAGCTTGAAGCGGACGCTGACGATGTAAGCTGGTTCCCCTTCGGTCCAATGGCCGTAGGTGGTGGTGACGAACGTGCCGTCGGGCAGTAGTTCGACGCCGGGATAGCAGCAGTCGGCCCCTTTGGTGTTATCCATGATGCGGACGCGATATTGGCCTTCGCGGCCTTTGACGATGTCGTCATACGTGCCGACCCAGCCGACCCAGTCACCCTTCGTCGGGCTGACGTGCGTCGTGTCGCGGAAGCTGATGAACAGCCGGCCGTCGGGGGCGTACTTGGCAGTGTGGCGATCGCCGGTGAGTGCCGCCGGGAGCTCGCGTGGTTCGGTCCAGGTGAGGCCTTCGTCGTCGGAGAAGATCACGAAGCCATTGTACTTGCGGGAATTTTCGCGGAGCAGCACGGCGATTTGCTTGCCGTTCGGCGAGCGGAGCGCGCCGGGCTCGCACAAGCTGGCATCGGGCAGCATCGCGATGGGAACCGGAGTGTTCCAGGTGAGGCCGCCGTCCTTCGAGAGCGTCGTATAAACCCAAAACCGCCACGGCTTCGCCGCGGTCGAGGTATGATCGCTATGCGGACTCTTCACCAAGACTTTCGCTTCGACGCCGCCGCGGATGAAGCGGCCGTCGTCGTGAAAGAACGCCAGATAATGGCCGGGTGTCTTGAGGCCGAGGACCGTGGACATCGTGACGACACCGCCGAAATCGCCAATGGATTTCAACTCGCTCCAGGTCGCGCCATCGTCTTCCGTCACCGCCATGCGAATCGGATAGAGGCCGCTGAACATGATGATCCGCTTT
>JANNTN010000434.1:0-10962 GCA_031394445.1 Anatilimnocola sp. | reverse complement strand
ATTGGTCATTGGTCATTGGTGAGTTGGTAGAAGTGGATGGAGTGGTGGAGAGGGTTGCTTGATTTTAGGCGGGGGTCGTGGAGGTCGAGATAGACGAGGGGGGAGGGGTGGTAGTCGAAGGATTGGATGAGCTTCCAGCGGTCGCGGGCTTGGATCCATTCGCGTTGGAATTGCGTATCTTGCTCGGAGTGCGGGCCCAGGAGCAGGAAAGTGGGAGCGCGTTTATCTTCGATCGTGGCGGCGGTTGTGGGCAGGTGTTGAATGGGCGAGACGAAGCTTTCGCCCGCGGCGCGGAGTTGGAAGAAGAGGGCCGGTTCGGCATAGGTGTAAAGAACGCGGGGGGAATTTTCGTCGGAGGTTTTGTAAATGTCGTGGGCGATGATTTGGAGGCCAAGGCGATTGGGTGGAAGACGGAGCGAGGAATGGGGGAGAAGAAATGCGGCCGCGAGGGAGATGGCGAGCATTGCTGAGCAGGCTAGTGGAGTGAGCCAGGAAGGGAAAGTAGTTTGGAGGGGCGACGAGGCAGAGCCTCGGGGTAGTGCGTTTCCCGGCAGGAGACTGGGAACGAGTGCTGAGGCGGCGAGGTACGTAGCCAGCGTGACGGGGAGCGTGAGGCGGGCGTAGGGCGTGTAGCAAGGAGTGGTGACGAATAGACCGAGCCACCAAGCGGCAACGAAGCAGAGTCCGACGATGTTTTCTGATTGTCCTTGCTCGGTAACCTTGCTGCTGAGCAGAGAAATCACTCCCAGGAGCAATCCACACAGCGAAAGAACGGTGATGACGACGAAGCTGGTGCTGAAGAGGGCCACGCAGGCAAGTACCGCGGCTATTCCACATAGCCATAGTCGCTGCCGCAGATTGTGACTATCGAACAGAGCGGGCAAAGAGACAGCCAGGAAAATTCCGGTCGCACTAAGCCAGCTTTCAATTGCTTGTTGATTGGCCAATTGACGTGACGCGGCGTTTAGCCAGCCAGCGAAGCCAACGAGATACTTGGCATGATTGGCGGCGATCGGGGCGTAACCGCCGTGCTCTCGCAGCGAAAGCCAATAAGGGAACCACACAACAATCGCGACGACCGTAGTCACTGCGAAACAAATCAGCCACGTTTTCAGTTGGCCGCGCCGCTCGCGCGCGAGAAAGAACAGCAGCCCAATCCCCGCGGCTTCGATCGCCAGCGGCAGCCAACCGTTGTATTTTGTCCACCACGCCAGCCCCGTGTACAGGCCCGCACCTACGGCCCAGCGGAGATCGCCGTTTACAAGTGAGCGGGCAATCGCATCTACCGCGAGTAGCAGCCACAGTCCGAGCAGTGCGTCGGTGAGTGCCGCAGTGCTAAAAAGAATCTGAAAATCACTGAAAGCGGCGAGCGCCGCCGCAGACAACCCGGCTGCCGGCCCAAACCACGAGCGGCCAAACCACCACAGCACGGCAATCGTGCCGCAGCCGGCCAGAAAACTTGGCAGCAGAGCCGCGAGGTTTGGCGGCAGTTGCAAGACCATGCCCGTTTCAATCAGCGCGGGCAACAGCGGCGGGGCATAAAACCGCTGAAGCGGATAGGCATAGTCAGGCGGGCCGAAATAGATATTCGACGCGTAAATGCCCTCGTCGAAATGTTCGACGGCGGAGTGGGCGAGCGCGAAGAGGCGGAGGACGACGCCGGTGAGGAAGATGGCGGCGAAGAGTGCCAGTTCTAGGCGAGTAACGGGCGGCGAGGAGGAGGGGGAGACAAGGGGAGTGGGAGAGGGGGAGCTGATAGCTGTCTGGCGAGTCTGTTTGGGGGAGGTTTTGGGTTTCACGTGGGCAACACAGAAAGGAGAGGTGCAATGTTTGTGGCCCCGATTCGTCCGACATAGAATACAATAGTCGAAACGGGAGACTCTCGATGGAAACTTCGGCTGCGATGAACGCCCCCAGACACATGGATGAGTCGCTATTGGCAGCGGATTACGCCGATGTGCTCAGCCAGGTTGCCGCCGATCAGCGGCCAGTAGTGGTGCAACGAGACGGAATCGATATCGCAGCCGTGATTCCGGTTGAATACCTGGCAGTGATTCGCGATTCGCTGGCCCGGCAGGAGGCCGAACGCCTGGCCGAGGGTATCGATTGGAGTCAAAAAGCTGGTAGCATGAGTCCGCCACAGCATTGGTTTGAGGAAGAACAACCCAAACCGTTCTAAAGATTGCGGCGATGGCCAAATCTTCGACGCTTGAACTCGGCCGAATTGTGTGGGCCGAAATGGCTGATGCAAACGGCATTTGCAAGTTGCGGCCGGGCGTGATTGTGACCGCGAAGAACCAGATTCGTGATGAAGGGCCCATTCAGATCATCGCCGTGACCAGTCGAGTTCCTGAACCATTGCCCGACGACCACGTCCTCCTGCCGTGGCATCCGCAAGGACATGTGCGAACAAAGTTGAATCGGAAATGTGCAGCAGTCTGCAGTTGGTCATGCACGATCGCGCCGGCCGACATTCGGGAAATAGCAGGGGTTGTGCCGGGCGAAATTCTGCTTGATATTTTGACAAGGATTCAAAGCGGCCGTGGCGCGAGCTAGGACGCAACTGACAAGGAAGGAAATGACGGCGATGGAAAAGATTTCGGTCAAAGCGGCCCGTCTGGTGGAGGCGATTGGCAAGCAGGTGCTGGTGCGGGGGTGGATTCGCACGCGGCGGGATAGCAAAGGGGGCTTTAGCTTCATCGAGCTCAACGATGGTTCGAGTTTCGCCAGCTTGCAGATCGTGGCCGATGGCTCGCTGCCGAATTATGAGTCGGAGGTAAAACACCTGACGGCGGGCTCTAGCATTGCAGTCGAAGGCGAAGTGAAGGCCTCGGGTGGGCGCGGCCAAGTGACCGAGGTGTTCGCGACGAAATTAACATTGCTCGGCGGGGCCGATCCAGAAACGTATCCGCTGCAAAAGAAGCAACATTCGCTCGAAAAGTTGCGGGAATGGGCCCATTTGCGGCCGAGGACGAATACGTTTGGAGCCGTGACGCGCGTGCGAAACTGCGTCAGTCGGAGCATTCACAATTTCTTTCAGGAGGACGGGTTCCTTTACATTCACACGCCGATCATCACGGCCAGCGATTGCGAAGGGGCCGGGGCGATGTTCCGCGTGACGACGCTCGACTTGGAAAAGCTGCCACGCGACGGCTCGAAGATCAATCACGCGCTCGATTTCTTTGGCAAGCCGGCGTATCTGACGGTGAGCGGGCAGCTCGAAGGGGAGATTTTCGCCTGCTCGCTGGGCAAGGTCTATACGTTCGGGCCGACGTTTCGGGCGGAGAACAGCAACACCTCGCGGCACCTCTCCGAGTTTTGGATGGTGGAGCCGGAAGTCGCTTTCAACGACTTGACCGACAACATGGACCTCGCCGAGCGGTTTCTCAAGCGGATTTTCAAGGACGCGCTCGACCAATGCCCCGACGACATGGCCTTCTTCAACGAGCATTACGACAAAACGACCATCGAAACGTTGCAAAAAATCGTCGTCAGCGACTTTCGCCGGCTGCCGTACACCGAGGCGGTCGAGATTTTGGAGAAGAGCGGCGAGAAGTTCGATTTTCCGGTGAAGTGGGGCATCGATCTGCAATCCGAGCACGAGCGGTACCTCACCGAGAAGCATTTTCAGGGGCCGGTGATCCTCTATGACTATCCTCGGACGCTGAAGCCGTTTTATATGCGAGTGAACGACGACGACAAAACCGTGCGGGCGATGGACGTGCTCGTGCCCAAAGTCGGCGAGATCATCGGCGGCAGCCAGCGCGAGGAGCGGCTCGATGTGCTAACCCAGCGCATGGGCGAGCAACATCTCAATCCGGACGACTACTGGTGGTATCTTGATCTCCGCCGGTTTGGCACCGTGCCGCACGCCGGCTTCGGCCTCGGCCTCGAACGCGCCGTGCAGTTCATCACTGGCATGGCGAACATTCGGGACGTAATCCCGTTTCCCCGGACGCCGGGGAGCGCGGAGTTTTGATAAAAGCGCGGCGATCGGAGCATTTGTTGACTATGCCTGAAAACCAAGAGTCATCGACAGAGAAGGCAAAAGTCTGGAGCGCAGTCGAAATCAACGCTGCTAGGAGAGTAACCATTGCTCGAATGGAACGGTTTGCTCCGTGTCTGTCCCTCACGGCGTGAGAGGACTACTTTGGTTCAAATTCGGTCGTGTGGCTGTGGTTTCGCCGCGGCACAGCAAAGGATCGCAAGTGTAATATGACCTCGCTGGCATCACGATCGATCGGCGATACCACGGCAGCATCGCGAGCGATTTCGATTTCCACTCGCCCGCGACTTCAATTCAACGGATGGATCAGCCGTGTTATGCTGTGCAAAAGAGGGCCGCTCAGCCGGCTGCTTAACGGCTTGCTGGTCAGGGGTCATTAAGTGTTGCTACCTGGGCTTGCCTCCTGTCCCTCGTCAACCACCAAATTGCGAAGCCAATCGGTATCGCGGCAGCGACCATCGCCCATTCAGCGATCCCGCCCATCCCGACGCCCATGCCTGTGGATGGCTCGCTTCGTGGGCCAGTACGAGCGTTAAATATGGATAGTGATCCATCATTCCCAAACCAAGCCGGGGACACGAATTTCGCGATGCCAACGGAGACTGCCAGCCAATAGGCGGAGGCCCAGGGGCTTCTGCGTGAAAGATAGCCGGCAATCCCCATAGGCACGAATGGTGCTGCCAACAAATGATAGGCCTGTCGGTAGTCACGGAACGCGACGAGTGTGGCGATGCACGCGATACCGCAAACCACCGGCGCTCCAAGTCCTAGCAGGCTAATCAGCAGCGTGCGGAGGCGGAAGTGCATGGGGGCGGCGGCCGGCTTATCAGCGACTCGCGGCGATTCGTAGGGGTTCTGATCCATGCCTCCCATCATACCCGCCCGCCAAAGCGAGAAGCCACGGTAAACTCCGGCGGGTGGCACAATCACGACGTGAATCGAGCTGATCCGCTGCTCGCCGACGGATGCTGGCGAGACGGCCAACTCGTGATCGATTAAATTCGCGGCCTCAGCGAATCGCTCGGGGTCGTCAGCCTCCATCCACAATTCGGCCAAGCGACGTTCCGCTTCCGGCTTCCAAACGACGGTGTACTTCATCGCCGTTGCCGCGGGTCGGTGAGGATATCGGCCAAACTTCGACCGCCTGGCTCGCGCTCATATTCGGCCAGTTGCTCACTGGAGAAATCAGGGATCGTGGCAGGGGCATTCCGTTCGGCCACATGCAAGTAGCCGACGAGCTTACCGGCGGTGTCACGGCACTCCACGAGCGTCGGGCCTTCGTCCAATTGCTGAACCTGGCCGGGGCTAAGTGTGATCTGAGTCATGGAGCATCTCCTCACCATTCCAATTCTAATCGAGGGGCGAACGGATGGCACGTTTAGGGCACCTCGCAAGCAATAATCTCCCTCGAAATCATCGCAAAAAGGCAGAAGCCACAGATGAAACACGGATTGACACAGATGAATTCGATCTGTGTTTCATCTGTGCCAATCTGTGGCTATTTCTTCCACCGGAGTCGCGAGGTAGTGGTAGATCATTTTCTGGTCGATGCCTATAAGACCGTGATCCGGAACGGCAGGCCCGATTTCGCCCTAAAACCGCTTCATTTCCCAACGAAAAATGCTGTGGCACGAAATCGCGAATTTCGCGACTATACGTCGCGTTTTTGTTTGTTCGTGATCGTGCTAGCTGTTGAGTAATTGCCATGGAACTTCCCAGCCGTGCCAAGGGGCAAATTCTGCTCGCGCCGGGCGAAATGACCGATTTGCGGGCTCGGCTGCGGGGGGTGGCAGCGAAACACGATCTGACGACGGTGATTGCGTGTGCGTTCGACCATCGCACGCGGATCTTGCCGTTCATCTATGCCGATATGCGGATGCCGCCGGCGGGCGTGCGGGCGATCGGCTCGGCCCTGGTCGATTCGGGTTTTTCCAAGACGCGGATCGTCTTGCAGCAGTGGAATACGAAATTTTCGCCGGCGCAGATGCGGCTGGATGGCCGCATTCCTGATCTGTTTTGCGTGTCGAGCATGCACTTGCACGGCAGCGAGTGCGATCGACTGATTCAGGAAGCCAATAAGATCGATCCAGCCCACAGGCCGCTGATCATCGCGGGCGGGCCGCGGATCATTTACGAACCGTGGCTGGTCTTCAGCGATGACAAACAGAACCCGTGGGGAGCGGATGTCGCTGTCACGGGGGAAGAATTCGTCTTTCTGAGCTTGCTGGAAGTGCTGCTGTCGCTGCGGGCCGAAGGGGAATCGATGCGGTCGGTGTTCCTGCGGGCCAGAGATAGCGGCGCGCTCGACGAAATTCCCGGCTTGGTTTATGCCAAGACGGCCACGCCCGACGGCCCGGCTGAAGAGCTGGTCGATACGGGCATTCAACGCCTGCTGGGGGATCTCGACGAGCTGCCGCACCCGGTGATTGGCTATCAACTGCTCGAAGCGCCCAGCCGCTTGCCCACGCTGGCCGCACAAGCGTTGCCGGTTAAGAAAATTCGCAAGCACGCGCTCGTCTCGTCGATCGTGCTCACCGTCGGCTGCAAGTTCCGCTGTTCGTATTGCCCGATTCCGGCTTACAACCAGCGGACCCACCGCATGAAATCGGGGGAGCGAATCGCCGACGAAATGGGGCGGATCGTCAGCACCTACGGCATCAGCAACTTTTTTGGCACCGACGACAATTTCTTCAACGACACCAAACGCACGCTCGAAATCGCCGAAACTCTGGCCCGCAAAGCCAGCACCGGCCAGCGGCCGCATTGCAAAATCATGTACGGCACCGAAGCGACGGTTCACGATACGATTCGCTTGCAGGAGCATTTGCCGCTGATCCGCCGCTCCGGCCTCGCGGCGGTTTGGATGGGGGTCGAAGACCTCACTGGCACGCTCGTGAAGAAGGGACAAAACCAGAGCAAGACGATCGAAGCGTTTCAATTGCTCCGCGACAGCGGCATCGCGCCGATCCCCATGATGATGCACCACGATACGCAGCCGCTGGTAACGTGGAAGAGTAACTACGGGCTACTCAACCAGATGCGAACGCTGCGCCAGGCCGGGGCGCTCTTCACGCAAGTGCTCATGCTCACTCCCTCGGCCGGCTCCAAGTGGTACGAAGATACGTACACATCCGGCACGGCGTTCGACACGGTAAGCGGCAAACCCATCCCTCCGCACATTGTCGATGGCAATTACGTCGTCGCGTCGAAGCACGCTCGCCCCTGGATCAAGCAACTCAACCTGCTGGCGGCTTACGCTTATTTCTTCAACCCGCTGCGGGTGTTGATCGCTCTGTTCTGGTCGCTTTCGCGCTTGCCGCTGGCCGATGCCGACACGCGGCCCACGAAGGAAATCGCTCGCTACACACCGCGGCGCAGGATTGGCCGAACCATGTTTCTCAAGTCGCGGGCCCATTTGCTCGACGCCGGCGTGCAATGTCTGGGAATGCTCGGCCTGTTTCACACGGTTCGCCGCACCCTCCCCTGGGCTTGGCGACTGATGTTTCAAAAGATCGAGCACAGCACCGTGGCACCGGCCAGCCGCATTCCTATGCGGGCACCCGACGGCAGCACGGCCAGCCACGCCCTGCCGGGCACGCCGCTACCGACTCTGGAACGCCCGAAAGTGCAGTTGCTTTCGATCGATAGCGGCATCGGCTCCAAGGCCGCTTAGACTTCACGAAGCCATCGCCCCTTTTAGCACCGCCGGAATTTCATCTCCCGGCCGCCGCTCCGGTATTTCCGCGATCAGCCGTTCGATCACCCGATCGGCAGTGATCCCGCTCGATTCGGCATTGAAATTGGTCATCACCCGATGCCGCAGCGCTGGCAACGCCACCGCCCGAATGTCGTCGATCGTCACAAACGTCCGCCCAGCCAGCGCCGCCCGCGCCTTGCCTCCCAGCAGCACGTTTTGCATGCCGCGTGGCCCCGCCCCCCAGCTCACCCAGTCGTTCACAAATCCCGGCGCATCACCTTCCTGCACGCGGGTCGCCCGCACCAGCCGCAATGCATAATGCAAGACGAAGGGCGCAATCGGCACCCGCCGCACCAGGTGCTGCCACCGCTGAATATCAACCCCCGATTGCACCGGTGTTACTTCAGCGTGTTGATCGGTCGTCGTCGCTTCCGCAATCTGAAATTCCTCTTCGTAGCTCGGATACCGGACGAACACTTTGAACATGAACCGATCCTGCTGCGCCTCCGGCAACGGATAAGTCCCCTCTTGCTCGATCGGGTTCTGCGTCGCCAGCACGAAAAACGGCTCTGGCAACACATGCCGCTGTCCGCCAATCGTCACCTGCCGCTCCTGCATCGCCTCCAGCAGCGCCGCCTGCGTCTTCGGTGGTGTCCGGTTAATCTCGTCCGCCAAAATGATGTTCGCAAAAATCGGCCCGCTCAAAAACTTGAACCCCCGCTCCCCCGTCGTGCGGTTCTCCTGAATCACCTCCGTCCCCGTAATGTCCGACGGCATCAAGTCCGGCGTGAACTGAATCCGGCTGAACTGCAAGCTCAACGTCCGGGCCAGCGTGCTCACCATCAACGTCTTCGCCAGCCCCGGCACCCCCTCCAGCAAACAATGCCCCTGTGCAAAAATCGCGATCAGCAACTGCTCCACCACCTCATCCTGCCCCACAATCACCTTCGCCAACTCCCTCTTCACCCGCGCAGCCGCCACCCTCAACTGCTCAATCGCCTCCAAATCGTTCTCTCCACCAGCAGCATGATCAGCCATGAATAGTTGCACAAACGATTTTCCCAACCGGTTCATGATCTACTTCAGGCCCGGAGGGCCGGCAAGAAGTAGCCCCCGACCGTCAGGTCGGGGAATGCAGCAAAGCGAATTTTCAAAGGCCCGGAGGGCCGGCACTCGAACCCCACATCGTTGCGTAACAGCAATCAATCAAAGGCATCCCAGCTTCCCATCTTACCTGGAACTCTCCCACCGTTTCCCACGTACTAAAAATCACTCTGCGAGCCATGCCAGTCAAAATTCCAGCCGATTTCCCTTAACTCAAATCCACCTTGTGCCTACCCGCCAATTATTTCCGAAAATCTGGCCCGGTTTTTCGCGCGGATTGCAATGTACATAGTGGGCAATTGCCTTCCTTTCCTCAGTTTGACATTTGAACTTTGAACCCTTAACTCCGCCCTTAACATGAGCGCTCACCCTATCAAGTCCCTGCACTCAACCCTAAACATTCCTCATTCCCCCAACCACCTTCGCCTCAACGATTTACAACCAACCGCTTATCGAACTGACAGCCTCCAACCCTCTCAAAAGATGATACTTTGCAAAAAAACTCCCAAGCGTCAGCGCAACCCTAAACTCAACTTCGTCGTTGATTGCAACTGCCAACCCAGCGCGGTAGTTTAAGCACTCCTACCAACAACCAACTTGGATACCTAGACGCCCCGGAGCCCCCAACTAATGAACGACGCTACCTCTCCAGCGCCGGCCACTTCCCGCCGCGCTTTCCTCCGCAATTCCTCGCTCATCGTCGCCGGCTCGGCCATCGCGACGAATGCGGTGCAGGCCCAGATCGCCAAAAGCGCACACGCCTTTGGCAGCGATACGATTAAGCTCGGCCTCGTCGGCTGCGGCGGCCGCGGCTCGGGCGCTGCCACCCAGGCAATGAACACGATGGGCGGCGAAGTGAAGCTCATGGCTGTCGCCGACGCTTTCCAAGACCGCATCACCGGCGGCCTCCGCGGCATCACCAGCCAGCACAAAGAAAAGGTCGATGTGCCACAAGAGCGGCAATTCGTCGGCCTCAATGCCTACAAAGAACTCCTCCAAACCGATTGCGACATGGTGATTCTCGCCACGCCGCCCGGCTTCCGCCCGCTCCACTTTGCCGAAGCCGTGAAGGCCGGCAAGCACATCTTTGCCGAGAAGCCAGTCGCCGCCGACGCCGCCGGCGTGCGCAAGTTCCTGGCCGCGAACGAAGAAGCTAAGAAAAAAGGCCTCGCCGTCGCCATCGGCCTGCAGCGCCGCCACGAACGCAAATACATGGAAACGGTCAAGGCTCTGCAAGATGGCGCGATCGGCGACATTGTCCTCGCCCGTGTCTATTGGAACGGCCGCAAGCCCTGGTTCAAGACGCGGCAAGAAGGCCAGACCGAATTAGAGTACCCATTGCGCAATTGGTACAACTTCGTCTGGACCTGCGGCGACCACATCGTCGAGCAGCACATTCACAACATCGATGTGATCAACTGGATTAAGAACGACTATCCCGCCACGGCCCAGGGCCAAGGCGGCTGCGCGTTGCGGGAGAAAGATTTCGGCGAAATCTACGATCACCACTTCGTCGAATTCACCTACGGCGACGGCACCGTCATGCTCAGCCAGTGCCGCCACCAGCCCGATACCTGGCAGGCCGTCTCGGAAGCCGTCCACGGCACCAAGGGCCGGTGCGATGTCAGCGGCTCGAAGATTTACGACGCTTCCGGCAAGCTGCTCCACAACTTTGCGAACAAGGGTGGCGACGGCCATCAGCAAGAGCATCACGACCTTTTTGCCGAGATTCGTGCTGGCCGCATGCCACAGGAAGGCGAGTGGGGTGCCAAGAGCACCATGACCGCCATCTTCGGCCGCATGGCCACCTATTCAGGCAAGCTCCTCAAGTGGGACGAGTGCCTGAACTCCGAAGTGATCGAATCCCCCGTCGATAAATACACCAGCCTCGACGCCGTCCCGCTGCACAAGCCCGACGAAAACGGCTGGTACGCCCTCCCCACCCCCGGCAAGTACAAAGTCGTCTAACGTGCGAATGCCTGGCACGCGGAATGCTACTAAAAAGTTTGCGTGACGAGAGAGCAATAAATTCGCCCTCCCATAAGCAGAGCACCTCCCAAAGGGCTCTGCCGACCATCCACAGCGGTTTCAAAACGCTCAAGTTGGTCGCCAAACAAGCATCCGAGACGCGAGGCATTGAATCGCCCTGACATCC
>JANNTN010000432.1:0-1799 GCA_031394445.1 Anatilimnocola sp. | reverse complement strand
GCCACCTCCGCGCCCTCTACCTCAGTGAACCCACCCAATGGGAGTCATTCTGGCGCGAACACCCCAATTAAAACTACCTACAATAAAGACGCTCACACGGGTGTGTTGGTGGAGGCGGCGCTTGCGCAGGGGGTGGCGTTTGAAGGGGCGGAGGGGTTTGGAGCGAAGTCGAGGGGAGGGGCGGGGGGAAAGGAGATTTTGGTGACGTCGCTGGAGGATGAACCGGGGAAGGCGCGGGAGGGGACGCTGCGGTGGGCGATTGAGCAGAAGGGGCCGAGAATTGTGCAGTTTGGAGTGGCGGGGAATATTCGGCTGAAGGGGCCGCTGCGGGTGACGGAGCCGTTGTTGACGATCGATGGGAGCGATGCGCCGGCGGGGGGAATTTGTATTTGCGATCACACGTTTGAATGCCGGCGGACGCATGATGTGATCGTGCGGTATGTGCGGTTTCGGCATGGGGATGTGGAGACGTGGACGGCGGTGGTGGGGGCGGGTCTGGAGCGGCCGAAGGGGTCGGGGGATTTGGATTGCGTGTCGTTAGATGATTCGCGGGAGATTATTTTCGATCACTGCTCGCTGTCGTGGAGCTGCGACGAGATTTTTGGGATTGTGCGGTGCCAGAATGTGACGATTCAGTGGTGCTTGATCGCGGAGCCGCTGGCGAATCCGCGGATTCATCCGTATGGGGACCGGCATGCGTATGGTTTGAATTTGAGTGCGAACACGCTGTCGCTGCATCATTGCTTGATTGCCCACTATCACATGCGGGGGCCGCAGTTTGAGGCCAACGATGTGCGGCGGGGACTGGGTTATGACGTGCAGATGGAGGCTGTGAACAATGTGATGTTCGATTACGAGCGGTCGGGGTCGCGCTATACGACGGGGATTGAAGATCATCCCGAGGAGGCTGCGGGGACGAAGTTTCAGTTTCAGTTTGTGAACAATTTTTATGTGAATGGGGATGCGAGTAAGCCGGAGATTGAGGCGGTGCTGAAACATGGGGTGATTGGGCCGCTGGCGGTGTTTGTGGCGGGGAATTTGGGGCCGCACCGGGCGAGTGAGAAGCAGGGGGAGCTGGCGGGAGTGTTTACGGATACGAAGCAGGCGATGGGCAATGCGGCGGAGGAGGTGCGGCGGCAGGTGGCGGCGGGGTTGTTGTTTCGAGCGCCGGTTGCGGTGACGATGGAGCCGGCGGAGGCGGCTTATGAGCGGGTGTTAAAAGAAGCAGGGGCGAGTAAGGTGCGCGATGCGGTGGATGAGCGGATTGTGAGAGAGGTGGTGGGGCGGAAGTTTGGGCAGATTGTGAAGAGCCAGGAGGATGTTGGGGGGTGGCCGAAGTTGGATTGAGGGCAAAAAAGCCACAGATGTAATACAGCCCGGCGAAGCCGGAACTCAGAAGATTGTGAAACCACGAAACACACGAATGACACGAAAGAAGCAAAGGAAAGTAGCAGCCACAGATGAAACACGGATGAAGCGAAAATGCTTGCTGCAAAAACAGGCTTTTTGATGGCGTGCAATACAGGATTTTGAACAGAAGGAAACGAAGAAGTTGAGGGCGGCGGTTTTGTGTTGTTGCAGAGGAAATGGTGGGCCAGCGCTCGCAAGCTCGCTGCTCCCACCCTACGGTGAGAGGATGACGATGATGATTTTTCGAATGATGGTGGTGTTGGGGCTGGCGTTGATCGTAGTGACCGCTGCGGGGCAGCAACCGCCGTATGATGTGTTTCCGAAGGCGGAGACACCGTATTATCGGGTGCGGTATGAGGGGTCGTCGCAGGCGGGGGTGTTGCGGTTTC
>JANNTN010000412.1:0-7527 GCA_031394445.1 Anatilimnocola sp. | reverse complement strand
CTCGACCGCACGGTGCAATCGTTAGTGATTAAAGCCGCACAAGGAAATAATCGTCCCGCGGCCCAAGTAGTTGCCGTATCCCCGTTTCCCGCGCTCGATCTAAAGCCCGACGCGCATCCTCCTTTGCCGCCAGAACTCGATGCCCGCTTGGTTGAGCAGGCAAATCAACACGCCCGCGACATCGGCAGCAAATTGCGCAACCTTCTGGCCGCACCATCATTTGTCGCCGGCATGGAGCGATTTGGAACGTCGCTCGCTGGTCAAGAACTCATCCACACGTCGTATTTTGATCATCCGGCAATTTTGCAGTTGCTGGCGTTAAACATCGTCTGGGGGCGTCGAGACGCCTCCACCATTCAGCACATGGCCGAGGAAGATTGCGAATTGTGGAATTGGTTCCGCAAGTTCAAACGCAGCGTTGCGGAAACGGCGCTTCTGGATATCGAGCCCGACACGGAGCCCAGGCTAATTCCGATAAAACCCCGTCGCAGTCAGTACGCCCTCTCGGTTCACCGCAACGCGGCGTAGAACCACAAACCCCAACATCAGGCTCCTATTTCCCTTCAGGTTCCCAAACTGCCACACCCATGTGGTACCGCTCATGATTCGCGGCCCGCTTGGCATACCAGGCGGTAACAATCTTGCCATCACGATTCACCACGCTGCTGGGATAGCCGCAATCCGACTCCAGGCTCTCGGCGATGCGCACCGGATCGCTCCAGGTTTGCCCTTCGTCGGCACTGAAGCGAGCCAAAACTCCGAATTGGCCAGCCACGCGACTACCATACGACAAAAGCAAGCGGCCATCCGGCAATCGCAAAAGGTGCGCATTAATTTCGTTACGAGCCGTCACCCGCTTCGGCCCTTGCCAAGTTACACCGTCGTCGTCCGAGCGGAATAACTCCACAGCATCAATACGGGCCGCTGCTAACCAGCGTTTACCGCCCAATGGCAGCAACGACGTTTCGTTGTGCTTCGCCCCGATTACCCCCGTGCGCCGCCAGGTCTTGCCGTCGTCGTCACTGACAAAATGCCAGGCCCGGTAGCCATTTGTTTTTGAATTCTGCTCGGGGCTGGTGAACTCGCCGCCATAACAGGAGGCATGCAAGCTTCCGCCTTCACCGCGAAAGATCGGCCCGAACGGAATGGACTCCGTCCAGCCGGCGTCGGGTTCGGGGAATTGTTTGTGCTGCGACCAAGTACGGCCACCATCGCTCGAACGACAAACCCACGGGCGCAAAATATCGTCTCGAAAATCGTGTTGCTTGGGCCGTTGTGGCTGCCTTTCGTTCGTCCAACCCGAGCAAAGAACCAACAAATCGTTGTTGCCAGCCAAGCCAAAGGCGTGATTCATACGAATGGTGTTTGGCTCATGCGGCGCGGGATTGCCCCGCTTCTCCCAGAGCGAGCCGGTAGGACTGGCCCAGCATTCAATTTCTCCTTCCATCTGTCCGTGACTTGGCCGGTTATGAATGATCGCAGAGATCTCGCCACTGGGCAGTGACACAAGCGCGGGCCAGGCGCAGACGTTGTCGATCGCCACGAAACGCGCAATCTGCGGTGGTGTAGGAACCGGTTCAGCGGCAGGCAAGCCGTTCGCGATGGCTAAGACGACCCCGAAAAGGAGAAGTATTTGAAATCGATTCGGCATAGCGATGTTATCCGTTATGAACTCGTGAAATCGTTGAGGCTGGTCGAAAACGCAGTCAATACGGGAGCTAGTATATCCGCAGGCCGAGTATTCTCGTTGCCGCTAGAGGAAAACGCTTCTCCACTGCGATATAATCCGGCGTCGATCAACCCGTAGGAAACGAACATGCGTCGGCGAGTGTTGAGAATTGCAATCAGTGCGGTTGTTGTCGCAGGTATAAGCGACTTCTGCTTAGTCGCGGCGCAGGAGCTGCCGCGCGCCGAACCGGCCAAAACGGTCGAGTTACTTCGCGTGCCCAAATACTGCGAAGGGGTCTGTTTTGACCACGCGGGAAATGGCTATATCTCCTGGGGCAAAACAATTACTAAGTTCTCGCTTGACGGCAAGCACGACGTGTGGGCCGAGACCGGCGCACCCAATGGCCACAAAATCCTGGCCGATGGAACGCACCTGGTGTGC
Organism: Anatilimnocola sp.; assembly: GCA_031394445.1. GTDB lineage: Bacteria > Planctomycetota > Planctomycetia > Pirellulales > Pirellulaceae > CAYLLN01. The sequence goes on along the minus strand of JANNTN010000412.1, from coordinate 5,417 downwards.
GACGCCAGCCAGCATGCGGTGCTGCATCTGTCCGCCGATGGCAAGCAGCTCGAGCCGGCCTCCAAGGAATGCGACGATAAAGCACTGCGCGGCCCGAACGATTTAACACTCGACACGGCCAACGGCGGCTTTTATTTCAGCGATCCGGGTGGTAGCAGCCGGGAAACGCCGATCGGCACGATTCACTACGTCGATCGATCAGGCAAAACGCATTTGCTGGATGGCGGACTGGCGTTTCCGAATGGAATCGTCCTGGCAAGCGGTGGAAAGAAATTGTACCTGGCTGAAAGCCAAAAGAACTGCGTGCATGTCTATGAAGTTCTCGCTGCCGGCAAACTCGGTGAGCGGAAGCTGTTTGCCGAATTGTCGACAAAAAACGTGGTCACTGGTCAAATCGATAACCAGCCCGACGGCATGTGCCTCGACGCGGCTGGTAACCTGTACGTGGCCCATTACGGCATGAAGCAAGTTCAAGTGCTCGATTCCAGCGGCAAGCTTATCCGCCAGTTTGACGGCGGTAACATCACGACAAGCAACGTGGCGTTCGGTGGGCCCAACATGAATCAGCTCTTTATCACGGGTGGGCTCGGTGCCGAAGCGGGCGCAGGCGGGCTGTTCCGCATCGATCTCGGCGTGGCCGGACTGGTAATTCTTCCGCAGCGAAAGTGAGTTTTGTTTTCCAATGAGCATTAAAACCATGACCGTACTCTCGCAATTCAGTCGTCGGCGATTTCTGGGAACCGCTGCCACGGCGGCTGTCACCAGCGGCTTTTATCATTCGGGATCGTCAAAAATTCGCGCTGCCGACGGAGCAGTCCGCGAAACCAAAGATTTCTGGTTTCGCCTTGCTCCCGCTGGTCCCTACATCGACTCGCAGCGGGACAACAAAGCGTTTGGGTTTGGCGATGGCAAGATTTTTTTATCCGAAGACAACGCCCGCAGTTGGGCATATAGCGCAACATTCCCCGAAGCAGATAACATTACGTTCAGTTGCCTGCTGAAGAATGGCAATGTGCTTTTCGCGACCCGCGAGAAGCTTTTTCTGAGCCCTGACAATCTTCGCACGCACCGCGAGATTGTTGTGAAGAACCGCGACGGCAGCGATTATCGACCTCACCTTGCGAAAAATCCCGATCAACCCGGCTGGTACTTTCATTCGCTCGACGGCATCCACACTTGGGACATCGACGGCTCGGAAATGCTCGTGTGGGGCAACTACTGCAATGTGCTGGGCGGGCCGGTGCCCATCAACATTTACTATTCAACCGACGGCGGACAGACGGTCAAGCTGGCCTACTCTTTTGGCAAGAATCCAAACTTTCAGGAGAAGGGAACTTCGCCGGAATCGCATCTGGGCAATTCGCAAAACGAAGTGATTTGCCGGCATGTTCACGCGGTTGTCTTCAATCCCGCGGAGCGAGCGTTCTATGCCTGCACCGGCGACATCAATCGCGGGCACGGCAGCGAGTGCCATTGGCTGCGCGGCGTGTACGATGCCAAGACCGACCAGTGGGATTGGAAGGTGACCATTTCGGTGGATTCCAATTCGCGTTACAAGTCGGGCGGGATCAATTTCGTCGATGGCAAACTGTATTGGGCCGCCGACGCCAACGGCCCGAAAGGGCAAGCCCCAAAGCACGACCGCGGACTTTTTCGCTGCAATCCGCGCGACCTGACCGACGCGAGCAAGCACGAATTGCTCTACGCCGCTGAGTTCGAGATGGCGAATATGATCATCGAAGACGGCGTGATTCTGGCCGGACATTGTGCGCCCGCTTCAACCTTCAAAACGGGCATCGCCTATTCGCCCGACATGGGCAAGACCTGGGCGGAGTACGATTTGGCCGAGTTCGGGCCGCGATCACCCGTCCGCTTTCATCCCAAAAACAGTGACGGCTGGTTTCGTGTCGATCTGCGCAAGGGTTGGATCGAACGCGCGGAAGTCTTGTTCATCAAACCGAAAACATAACTTGAAGCAAAACCACGAGGTATCCAAACATGAAGTTGAAATCGATAACGCATTTCTCAGCGTTGATTGTCTCAATCGCCATGGCAGGCGGTTCGGTTGATGCCGAAGTCAAATTGCCGGCGATTATTTCTGATCACATGGTCCTTCAGGCCGATGCGGAAGTGCCGATCTGGGGAGTGGCCAGTCCGGGCGAGGCAATTTCTGTGTCATTCGGCGAAGCTACGGCCACGACGACAGCCGGGGCAGACGGACGTTGGGAAACACGCTTGCCGAAGCTGAAGTCGGGGCAAGCAAATTCGCTGATGATTCGCGGCAGCAACGTCGTTACGATAAAGGATGTGCTGGTGGGCGAAGTATGGTTGGGCTCGGGTCAATCGAATATGGCGATGGCCGTGAATCGAGTGCAGAACTCTGAGCAAGAGTATGCAGCCGCGAAATTCCCCCAGATCCGAATGTTTACGGTGAGTAATGGCGCAGCCCGCACCGCCCAAGCCGATTGTCAAGGTGAATGGGTTGTGTGCTCTCCGGAGACCGTCGCCAGGTTCTCCGCCACGGCGTACTTTTTTGGCCGCGAACTCCACCGCGAATTGGGCGTTCCTGTCGGATTGATTAACTCCTCGGTGGGAGGCACTCCCATCGAATCGTGGATCAGCCCCGAAGCGCAGGCTGCTAGTCCCGAGCTCAAAGCATTTTTTGCTTCCGAGGCTAAGGCTGATGGGGAGTTCGACGCGACACAGGCGAAGGCCAAGTTCGCTAGCGATATGGCTACTTGGGAAGAAGCAGCGAAGAAGGCCAAGGCAGCCAGCAAAGCTGTTCCGAAGAAGCCGGAAGATCCGCTGGTGGTGCGTGAACGCAAGGGCAATGTTGGTGGACTGTTTAACGGAAAGATCGCGCCGCTGGTGAAGTACCGCATCCGAGGCGGATTGTGGTATCAAGGCGAAGCGAATTCGACGCCGGCCAAAGCAAATTTTTATCAGTATCAACTGCCGCTGCTGATCAAAGACTGGCGAACACGCTGGGGCTACGATTTTCCCATCGCGTGGGTGCAACTGCCAAACTTTGGCGGCCCTGGCCGCGACTGGCCGACCGTTCGCGAGGCCATGCTCAAGACATTGGCAGTTCCCAACACGGGCATGGCCATCGCCATTGATATCGGAGAAGAAAAAGACATTCATCCCAAGAACAAACAAGAGGTGGGCAGGCGACTCGCGCTGTGGGCCTTGGGAGAGGTTTATGGGAAATCGGGACCGACATCTGGCCCGCTCCCCGCCGGCCATGAATCGCGTGCCGACGCGATTGTCGTTCGATTCAAGCACGCACAAGGCGGCCTCGTAGCCAAAGGTGGCGAGTTGCGCGGCTTTGAAATTGCTGACAAATCGGGCAAGTGGAGCGCAGCCGCGGCGAGAATTGAAGGTGACTCGATTATCGTGTCCAGTTCCGCGGTTACTGCGCCAACAGCGGCCCGTTATGCCTGGTCGAACTATCCTGACTCCAATCTGTTCAACGGCGCTGGCCTGCCTGCTTCGCCGTTTCGAACGGACGGCGGCAAGTGATTTTTATCCGGTGCCAGAGCGGTGGTTCGCATTATTTCAAGCACAAAACCAAACCAGCAATAAGAATTGGAAATGCCATCGGTATGAAACGATTCATGATCATCGCCGTCTTGCTGCTCTGGCCGCTGGCAGGGCTTCTTGGTGCTGAAACGAAACCTGCTTTGCCCAATATTGTCATCATGCTGGTGGATGACATGGGCGTGATGGACACTTCGGTGCCGTTTTTGACCGACGCGGACGGCAAACCGGTGCGCTATCCCCTGAACGATTACTACCGCACGCCGAACATGGAGCGTCTGGCCAAGCGGGGCATCCGTTTCAATAATTTTTGCGCCATGAGCGTCTGCTCGCCGACGCGAATCGCGCTGATGACCGGCCAAAACGCCGCGCGGCACCGCACCACGAATTGGATCAATCCCGACAACGACAACGCTGGACCCAGCGGCCCGCCCGATTGGAACTGGTTGGGTCTCAAATCGGGAGATGTCACGCTGGCGGCACTGCTACAGGGTGCTGGTTATCGCACGATTCATGTCGGCAAGGGGCATTTTGGTCCACGCAATTCTCCCGGTGCTGAGCCGCGGAACTTGGGATTCGACATCAATGTGGGTGGGGCGTCGATCGGCGCACCTGGCACCTATTACGCGAAGGACGGCTTTGGCTCAAAGGGCAAGCGGGCAAGCAGCGCCGTGTTAGGTCTCGATAAGTATCACGGCAGCGAAACATTTCTTACGGAGGCGCTGACGATTGAAGCAAAGGCGCACGTCAGCGACGCGGTAAAGTCCGCGAAGCCGTTCTTTCTCTACTTCCCGCAATATGCGGTGCATGCGCCGTTCAATTCCGATCCACGCTTTGCCGCGAATTACAAACAGTCGGACAAGCCCGCCAATGCTCAGGCGTTCGCCACGCTGATCGAAGGCATGGACAAATCGCTGGGCGATCTACTCGATCATTTGGATGCATTAGGCGTGGCCGAAAACACGCTGATCTTTTTTCTCGGCGACAATGGTTCTGACGCACCGCTCGGTCACGAGCATGCCGTCGCTTGCGCTGCGCCGCTGCGTGGCAAAAAGGGATCGCACTATGAAGGGGGCACGCGCGTTCCTTTTATTGCGGCGTGGGGAAGGGCAACCACCGACAATCCGCATCAAAAACAGCTTCCCATCGCCGCCGGCGCGATCCAAAGCCAGCAGGCTGCTGTATATGACCTGTTTCCGACGATCCTTTCTTTGACGGGTGTCAAACCGCCAGCCAAACACACGGTGGATGGCGTTCGGCTCGATACGCTGCTCGCGGGAAAGCGTGACAGTTCGCGCAACGAAGTGCTTCTGATGCACTACCCGCACTCGCCGCATCGGACGGCTTATTTCACCACCTACCGCGAGGGTGATTGGAAGGTGATTTATCACTACTTTCCGTCGGAGGTCTCTGAGGGATCGCACTATCAGCTCTTCAATCTGGCCAGAGACCCATTCGAGCAGCAGAACTTGGCCGGTAAAGAACCTAGTGAGTTACGCCGGCTGATGCAGGGAATGATGACAAAGCTGGAATCTCAGAAAGCCGTTTATCCCGTCGCGATGGACGGTGAAAAACCCGTTAAGCCCCTTTTGCCCCAGTGAAAATAACACAGTGACATAACATGGCTTCCCGCAGGCATTTTCTGAAAGCTCTAGCAACAGCCGCGTTGGCCTATTGTGGTCCGCGGACTACGACCGCACAGGTTGCCAATCTGCCGGCAACCAAACCGATTGTGATTTCGACATGGACGCATGGGTTGGTCCATCCGCCGAGAACCCCGCGAGTCCGTGCGGGGCACCTTAACTGGTGCGGATGTGTGGATTTGTGAATTTACGTATTTCGCCGGCCCGACTGCATGTCGGGCGCAAAGCGGCGCG
>JANNTN010000410.1:0-5140 GCA_031394445.1 Anatilimnocola sp. | reverse complement strand
CGCCGAAGCAACATCCTCAATCACATGCCCAGCCGCATCGCGACCACTCACCCGCATCGAATAACCCGCCTTCTTCTTCGCATTCCCCTTCTGCCCCTCCGCCGGCAACTCATCCGGGTTCCAATAACCCTCCGCCAAAATCTTCCCCCGATATAGCACCACCACACCCGACGACCGCTGCTTCCTCGCATAATCCAGCGCCTCCTCCAGCTTCCCCCGGTCATAGCCCGCGTCAGCCGGCGTGATCTTTTCCCACTCAGCCGTCGCCGCGGGTGGCGGGAAGTAGCCGGCTGCACCATCGGCCGCTTCTACGCTGCTACTGGCAGAAAATGAAGCAACCAGTAGCAAAACGAAACAGAACAATCGAGGAATATTCGTAATCATTGATTAATCCAGAGCTTGCGAAACCGAGCACACCGGTACGAGTTTCTTGACGATCGGTCAGGTCACGCAATTCTGTCAATTGGCACAACAAGTGATACATGTACTTTTGTACAAAATGCCTGCCAATCTGACAAGCTCTCTCTTTGAAAACTTGGTCGCTCCTCCAATCAAACCCATCCTGGTTCGATGCCCAACCGCTCAACTCACCGGCCTAACCGCTCAATAACTGCCCAACTTGAGCTTTTCGCTTCCTCTGCGAAAACCACAAGTCATGGAGAGCCAAAGACTTTGGAAAAGTAGTCGATCAAACATTCAACCCAGTTGAGCGTTTGGCATTTCAAGGCCATTTTCAAGACGCGAAAACCACCCAACCTACTTCTCTTCCCCCGTATCCAACACTGCCAAAAACGCCTTCTGCGGAATATCGACCTGCCCGATCGATTTCATCCGCTTCTTGCCTTCCTTCTGCTTCGCCCACAGCTTCCGTTTTCGTGTGATATCGCCGCCATAGCATTTGGCGGTGACGTTCTTGCGCATGGCAGGCTTCGTTTCGCGGGCAAGGACGCGAGTGCCAATGGCGGCTTGGATGGCAACTTCAAACATGTGCCGCTCGATCTCTTCCTTCATCCGCTTGCAGACACCGCGGCCGCGGCGCTCCGCGTCGTGCCGGTGGCAAATCACGCTCAGCGCATCGACACGGTTATTGTTCACGAGAATATCCAAGCGAACCAGATCGGCAGTTTCATAGCCGATAACTTCATAATCCATCGTGCCGTAGCCGCGCGTCGCGCTCTTCAGCTTGTCGTGCATGTCGTAAATGACTTCGGCCAGCGGCAGGTCATAAACGAGCATCGCCCGCGTCGGCGACAAATATTCCTGCCGCACCAACGTGCCGCGGCGATCCTGACAGAGCTTCATCACTGGGCCAATGTAGTCCGTCGGCTGAATCAAATTCACGCGCACGATCGGCTGCCGAAATTCCTCGATCTGGCCCGCATCGGGCACGTCCTGCGGCTTATGAATCTGCATGGTTTTGCCGTCACGGGTCAGGATCTCATAGGTGACGTTCGGCGCGGTTTGAATCAGATCGACGTCGGATTCCCCTTCCAGCCGCTGCTGCACAATCTCCATGTGGAGCAAGCCCAGAAAGCCGCAGCGAAAACCAAAGCCCAGCGCGTCACTGCTTTCTGGCTCGAACTCAAAACTGGGATCGTTCAGCGAGAGCTTGTCGAGAGCGTCGCGCAGCTCGGTGAAATCCTGGCCGTCGGAAGGATACAACCCGCAATAAACCATCCGCTTCGGCTGTTTGTATCCGGGCAGGGCCTCGGCGGGATTATCGCCGGGAATGCTGATGGTATCGCCGATATGCACGAAGCTGAGCGACTTGATGTTGCAGACGATGTAACCGACCTGACCCGCATGCAGCGTTTCGCACGGGCGCGGGCCGGGAACAAATTGCCCCAGATCGACCACGTCATGCATGTTGCCGGTGCGGAGGTAGCGGACCTTTTGCCCCTTCTTCACCTGACCAGCCATGATGCGGACGTAGGTGATGGCCCCACGGTAGTCATCATAGTGCGAATCGAACACCATCGCCTGAAGCGTACCGTTAGGATCGCCTTGGGGCGCTGGAATGCGGTCGATCACGGCATCGAGCAACTCGGCGATACCAAGATTGGCCTTCGCGCTCCCTTTGATGACTTCGCTGGAGTCAATCGCCAGCGAATGCTCCATCTCGACCAGCACCTCATCGGTGCGGGCGTTTTGGAGATCGATCTTGTTGATGAACGGGACAATCGTCAGGCCCGAATTCATCGCCGCGAAAGCATTCGCCAGCGTTTGGGCTTCGACGCCCTGCGCCGCATCGACAACCAGAATCGCCCCCTCGCAGCAAGCCAGTGAACGCGACACCTCATAATGAAAATCGACGTGCCCCGGCGTATCGATCAGGTTGAACTCGTATTGCTGCCCATTGCGCTCGTACTTCATCGCGACCGCGCGGGCCTTGATCGTGATGCCGCGGGAGCGCTCGATCGCCATGTCGTCGAGCAGTTGGTCCTGCATCTCCCGCTTGCTAACGGTGCCGGTATATTCCAGCAGCCGGTCGGCCAGCGTGCTTTTGCCGTGATCGATGTGGGCCACTATGCAGAAATTTCGGATGTGCGAGACTGATGGCATGTCGAGGCGGGGCAAGGACTTACAACGCGGCGGCGGGGACCAGAGGAAGCGGCAAACACAGCGCCACAGCCCCACTCACCTATCTTAGCCGCCACTAGGTTTTTCGGACAGGCGCTCCGCCAACCGTGGGGCGGGCCTCTGGCCGGCCCTAAATCAGACATATGGCAGGCTGGAAGCCTGCCCCACCTCAAACTACAACCGATCCGTCGTCTCCTCACTAGCCTCAATCACGTCCTTAGCCACCTCGCGAGAATACGCCTCGACAGCCAGTCTCTTGAGGCTCAAATCGCGGAGGCGCGGCGCTCGCCACGCCGTGACTGCGACCACCAGCAGCGTAACGATGCCACCAGCCACTACTGATGGCACAGTGCCCAGCAAACTCGCCGCGACACCACTTTCCAGTGCCCCAAGCTCGTTAGAAGACCCAATAAAAATCAAACTGACCGCCGCAATCCGCCCGCGCAGATGGTTCGGTGACATCAGCCGGATGATCGACTTACGAATCACGACGCTCACGCCGTCGAACACGCCCGAGAAAAAGAGAGCGACGAGCGATAGCACGAGACTTTTTGAAAGTGCAAAGACCAGCATCGTCACTCCGAAGCCAGCCACGGCCAGGAGCAAATTGCGCCCAGCGTTTCGCACCGGCGGGTGACGCGTGGCGATCAGCATCGTAATCAACGCGCCGGCATGCGGCGCGGCATTCAAGTAGCCCAACTCTTCTGCGCCGACTTTCAGAATGTCCTTCGCAAAGATCGGCAGGATGGCAATCGCGCCGCCGAAGAGTACGGCAAACAGGTCGAGAGCCATCGAGCCGAGCAGAATTTGATTGCCCGTGACATACGAAATGCCTTCTCGAATGCTCAGCCGGATTGACTCTTTGTGCTTTCGCGGTTCAGCCGGCCGCGGCTGCAAGAAGCTGGCTGTGACCAGCGACACAGCGTACAACCCGGCAATCAGTCCATACGTGTTTGTCGCACCAAACCGTGCCATCGCAAAACCACCCAGCACCGGGCCGAGCATCGCCGCAATGAGCCAAACCGTGGCGAACCAAGTAGCCGCCTTGACGATGAGCTGCGTAGGCACAACCTGGGCTTCCAGCGCGCTATATGCCGGCGAGGCAAAGCTGCGAGCAACTCCAACTACAAAGACCATCGCGTACAGTGCGACAATTGAAATGCCACGAAAGCTGGCCACGGCTAACAAAGCCGCAAAGACAGTAAGCATGATCGCCGTCGCTTGCAGGATTCGCCGGCGGTCCCGCGAATCGGCAATGTGCCCGCCGAAGAGCACCAACGACAGCGCGGGGATGGCCTCCACGAGCCCCAACATCCCGAGCGAGAGGGCACTGTTGCTGATTTCAAAAACCTGAAACCGCACGACCAGCAATAATGCCTGCCCGGCAATGGTCGAGCAGGTCATCGAAACCAACAGCAGATTAAACTCGCGCAGGCCAAACACGCTTTGCGATGGCCGAGCGACGGTTGTCAGTGGCTCTGGTTCGCGTGGTGACTCGTAGGGGTTCGATTCAGACATCAGCCTCTTGACTCATCGCCATGACTTATGAGCTGCACGACATCACAGTTCCGATTCATCCAGTTGAAACAGCTTTTCCGCCGCTTTGAAATCCCCCGACTTCAGCCCTTGAGTGAACCAACGCACGCGTTGGGCGCTAGTACCGTGCGTGAACGAATCGGGCACAACATGGCCGCGAGACTGGCGTTGCAAACGGTCATCGCCAATCGCCGTGGCGGCTTTAAGTGCGGCCTCGACATCACCGGCCTCCAAAATGCGGCGGGCGCGATTGGCATGGTGGGCCCAGACGCCGGCTAGGTAGTCGGCTTGCAGTTCGAGGCGTACCGAAAGCTTATTGGCTTCAGCTTTTCCGACTCGCTGCTGGGCCGCATGCACCTGGTCGCTCCAGCCAAGGAGATTTTGCACGTGATGACCCACCTCGTGAGCAATGACATACGCCTTGGCAAAATCGCCCGGCGCTTGGAACTTCATTTCCAGCTCGCGGAAGAACACCGTATCCAGATAAACCTGCTCGTCAGCCGGACAGTAGAACGGACCCGTCGCCGATTGGGCAAACCCGCAGGCCGACTGCGTCGCATCCGAAAACAGAATCAACTTGGGGAGCTTGTACTGCTGTCCCTGGCGGCGGAACTGATCGTTCCACACATCCTCGGTATCGGCCAACACCACCGAGACAAACTCCTTCTGCTTATCGTCAACGCCAGGAGCGGCATCACCACCGCCCGGATCGAGCGGTCCCGCTTGCCCCCCCGGCTGTCCCTGTGGCAACTGCTGCAACAATGCTTTCGGGTCGCCACCCAGAAACCACACCACCAACACCAGCACCAGCGTCATCAGACCGCCGCCAGCCATCACCGGCCCGCGCATCCCACGCCGATCTTCAACATTTCCACTCTGTCGGTTCCCTTCCCAACGCATGCTACGGCTCCTTTGTTGCAAGTTCGTTCGCCGACAAGCGAACATTATACCGCTTTCCTGAACTGAACTCCCGCGCAACCGCCGTGCGTACTCGGAGCAACAAACCGCGGTACGTCACGCCACC
>JANNTN010000362.1:0-11504 GCA_031394445.1 Anatilimnocola sp. | reverse complement strand
GCTCACATCCGCCTTGCGAACCGTAATTTTGTGCGACGTACGTGTATCGACTCCGCCATCGGTCGCCGCCGAAATCAACAAAACGATCGAACCCGTTTGCGATGCGACCACGGCCAGCGGCACCTCTTTCTTATGCCCCGCCGGAATCATTCCCGCATCGAACTGCTGTGGCGGAGCACTTCCTGAAGCCACCGACACCATCACCCGCTCGGCATCGCCCGTACCCGGATTGCTCACCGTCAATGTAAACGTCTTCTCCTCGCCAAACGTCATATCCGCCGGCCCGGCCAATGCCAACGCAATTTGCGGCTGCTTCACGATGATTGAAGCCCGCGTCGCCACCGCCTTCGCGGTCCACTCCGCCGACAAATCAAATCCATCCGACTCACCCGTCACGATCTGCAATTTGAGTTGCTCGCGTGCCCGACCCACCACCCGTGGCAGATTCCAAACCAGCCGGCCGCCAACCTGGCTATCGTTCTGAGCGGACGTCTCACCGTTCGTTGGCTGCACCCCCTGAATGGTCACCCACGAAGGCAAGTTCAAGCGAACCTGAACTTCCTCCGCCATGCTGTCGCTCTCATTGTTCAGCGTCACCGTATATGCCGCCGGCTTACCCACCGTCACTCCATGCGGCCCAACAATCTCCACCCGCAAAGCCGCACTCTTATTGCCCGCCGAAACCATCTGTCCGGGCTTTGAAGCCACCGCGGCCGCTTTCGTTTGATTCGACGTACTCGCGTTCGTAAAACTGCTACCCGACGGACCGCTCTCCACGCGACGCAGCATCTCACTGCTCAACGTCGCCGGCTGCGAAGGTGCGATCGCCGCGGGTGAATTATTTCCAAACACACTGGTCCCAAATGCACTTGCTCCCGGTAAATTTGTCCCGGGCACACTCGTCGTCGGCGCTCGCTCTGCTGCCGTATTTGTCTCGGCCCGCTTCAGCACCGACCGCATCCGCCCTTCGTCCCCCTCGGCCACCGGTGCGCTCTCACCCGCCGCACCCGCATCCATCGGCTGAAACCCGCCACCGGGAAACTTGCTCGGCACCGTAGTTGATGGCGGCGCGAGCAGCTCCTGATCTGCTCCCGTGCCAAACTCTGACCTGCTACGAGGCGAATTGATCGTGCCCAGTTCTGGGTCGCCAGCAGGCGGAGATAGATTCGGCCTTGTGCCTGGCGTATTTGTAGAATCGCTGCGATATTTCGACGCCGTCCGCCGCGACGATTCCTGTGCTGGCAGCATCGCCACGACGCAGCCAAGCCCCAATACCGCCGCTACAATAACCGTTGCCCTGCGTGACATAATGCGTTCCCTTTGGCGCGCGGGAATTTAGAGTATTCGCGCACCGCACGTATCGGCCTGGCAGCCCTTGCGGGTTGAGTGGACTTTGCCGGTTATGTGCAATTGTGAACTTAGGAAACTTTCAACGCCGACAGCAATGCATCGCTAGCACCTGTTCCTTCCATTTGAGGATTTCGTAATTGATGCTTTGAATTTGTTTGGTCATTGGTACTTGGTCATTGGTCATTCCTTCGCCTAACCATTTTCCATTCCCCACACCACCCCCGAGCCCTCCCATGTCCTATTTCCCCAAACGCTCCGTCCTCGTCCCCGTCGATTTTTCTCCTGAATCGCTCGCCGCCGTCGAGGTCGGCCGTCTTCTCGTCGATCAGCCCGACCATCTGCACGTCGTCCACGTTCTGATCGATCTCGCCCCGCTCGAAGCCGGCGAAGTCTGGGGCGTCGTCGATGTCCGAGCCCGCGCCGAGCAAGCCGAAAAATCTCTTCGCGAAAAACTCACCGCCTCGCACCTCACCGGCGTCCGCAGCTCCGTGCTGATCGGCGAACCCGCCCACAGCATCGCCAACTACGCTCAGGAAAAGAACATCGAGCTCATCGTCATCCCCTCCCACGGCCGCACCGGCATCACCCGCCTCCTCATCGGCTCTGTCGCCGAACGCGTCGTCCGCCTGGCTCACTGCCCCGTGCTTGTCTTGCGAAAATAGAATGCCGCTCCCGCTTCTAAAAATCGGTTCGCTCGAAATTGGCTTCCCCGTCGTTCAAGCTGCACTCTCCGGCTATAGCGACTGGCCGATGCGGCTGCTCGCTCGACGCCACGGTGCTTCGTATTCGCTCTGCGAAGTGATGCTCGACCAGTTTCTGGTCACGATGAAAGACAACCGCCATCGCAACCGCCATTTCCTGCATCTCACCAACGACGAACGCCCCGTCGGCGGACAGTTGATGGGTGCCGAGCCTGACCAATTCTCGCGCGGCGCACTCAAGCTGGTCGAAGCCGGCTTCGACGTCATCGACATCAACTTCGGCTGCCCGGTGAAAAAAGTTCTCGGCCGTTGCCGGGGTGGATTTCACCTCAGCCAGCCTCCCGTCGCTCTCGAAATCATCCGCCGCACGCGCGAAGCCGTTCCCGCTCACATTCCCGTCACCGTGAAGATGCGCCGCGGCCTCGACGACACGCCGCACAGCCGCGACAACTTCTTCACCATCTTCGACAGTGCCTTCGCCGCCGGCGTCGCCGCCATCACCGTCCACGGCCGCACCGTCGTCCAGCGCTACAACGGCCCCAGCCGCTGGCAATTCCTCACCGAAGTCAAGCAGCACGCCGGACCAAACAAAACCATCCTCGGCAGCGGCGACCTCTTTTCGCCGCACGACTGCTTGGAAATGATGCGTCAAACCGGCGTCGATGGCGTCACCGTCGCCCGCGGCGCGATCGGCAATCCCTGGATTTTCAATCAGTGCCGCGCTCTCGCCGAAGGCAAAGACCTCCCGCCGCCCCCCACCCTCTTCGAGCAACGCGACATCGTCCTCGAACACTATCGCCTTGCCGAATCACTCTACGGCCCCGACCGCGCCGGTCCCCTCATGCGCAAGTTCGGCATCAAGTACGCCGCCCTCCACCCCCAGCATCTCCTCGTCCGCGAAGCCTTCGCCAAAACAAAAACGCTCGAAGACTGGCAAGCCGTCATCACCCACTACTACTCGCAAGACCTCCCCGGCTGCCACCCCGACCCCGCCATCCACCGCAACGAATCCGAAGGCTGTGAAGCCGCCTGAGCTTGGCGTCTCGCTCACATTTAATGAGTTTTTTCCCGGCAACGTACGAAGTTATGCGAAGAGGCTAACCCATGGCACTACACCGCATCACCCGTGACCACCGAGCGCACAGGCATGGGTCGCTCGGCAATCTCCGAATTGGAAAGTGGCCAACTTCCAAAATTTCACCATCGACACCCTCTTCCGCTATGCCGAAGCCGTCGCCAAGCGGCTCGTTGTCTCTCTCACCGACAGCCGCTAATCTCATGACCAAATTCGTGCCTCATCCACCTGGTCATCACAGCAGGAACATTCGTGGCGTTACCTGATTTCACCGAAACCGGCGACCTCCCGACTGGAGTACACAAGGCATCCCTCGCCGACACAGCCGTACGCTTTGGGCCCGGCTCCGATCGCCGCAAGCTCCTTGCGCAGCGCCTGACACGTGTCCACACAATCGCGTCGCTGACTTGTCATTTGGCTCGTTTCGTCGTCTTTGGGTCGTTTTTTACTGAAAATCTTGAGCCTATCGATGTGGACGTTTTTATGATCATGGATGATAATTTCGATATGGGATCGCTCGTCGGAGAAGCCCGGTTGCTGTTCCTCGATCATGGCACGGCGCAAGACCACTTTGGGTGCAGTGTCTTCTGGTTGCGCCGGCAGGCGGCCTTTGGCGGTGAACAAAGTGCCATCGAAGATTGGCAAATTAAGCGTGACGGAACGGAACGTGGCATCGTGGAGATTGAGGTGGAATGATCATGATTGCAAACGATCAAGAACTAAGCGTAGCGCTCGACCGGATCGCCAAATTCCAGCGGCAAGTTTCGCATCTGCGCACGATGGAGACGAACCCCATTAACTATCATGGCTCGGTGTCCGGATTTCTCGCAGAAATCGACCGCATGCAATTGGAAGTCCGTGAATACCTCAGCGTGCATCCGGCTGAACTCGCCAGTAACCATGCATAGCAAGCGCGTCGGTGTGAGCAAGGCAATCAGCCGGTTGTGTCAGGGTAAAGTCGAAAATTCGTGAAGCGCACTGGCATCTGGCAGCAATCGTAACGCCAAAAACAAAGAATTCGCCGCCGTAACATGATTCGTCGCACCAGCCGTGGTTCGCTCCGTGACCCACAGCCACCCGGCCGCGGCGTGACATCGTTCCCTTCGTTCGACACTGGCTACACGCCAGTACCACCCAATTTAGAATCGCTCGACGGTGCCACCCCGCCGGACTGGTGATTCTGGAATTGAGTTTGACGCTGTCCTGGCGATTTTTGCACTGCTAACGACTGCGCAGCCATCCAGTGAATTGGTTTCGCGGCATAGGGCTGTCCATCCAGGAAACGTCTGGCTCTGGCAAATGCAGTGAATCCTTAACAGACAGCCACCCTTTAGGTAGAACACACTCGGACGTTGTTCCCTTGCGAGTGATCCAGCGGAGCGACCGCTTCTGCTCACATGTGCAAGCCAGATTCAAGGTCGTTCGTACATCCTGAGCTACGTAATCCAGTACTTCTTTATGTCGGCCTTGGCTCCAGAGTTGTGGGACCTTTACGCCGGATATTCCCGCTGTCTTTCCGGCGATGCCTGTTCCGCCAGCTGCGTTTTCGAGGGCAATTGGAAATCCTTTGGTACAGAAGACATGGAACATCATGTCAACGTGTGCAAGGGCCAATTGCTGGCATTCTGAAAGCAGCCCTGATTCCTCCGCCAACACATCGAAGTCAAAGCCGAGTCCATTCCAAGTGACGATGGTGAATCCAGACTTGACCATCGCGAGGAGGTAGTGCACAAGCTCCGCAATCTCGCTGACTTCCATTTTTTGCGTTGGTTTGGCGCTGCGCTGACCTCCGTACCAAAGTCTGGGTGACTTGCATTCTGTCGAGAAGGTCGCGGCGCAAGAAATACCAAGTGGGCGGTGGGGTTTCCAATCAAAATCTTCTCCAGGGACGTCTTTTGCCGTCTCAATGTCAAAGGCGAGGAATTTACGTGTCACGCGTGGCAGGATCTGCGCGTCGATGACGTCATTCACACCACCCGGCGCGGCTGTCCGCTTCTCAAAGGCCCATGAAACGAATGCGTGGCGAAGCGCACGAATTCGGTCGAAGTCTTGAAGAATGCCATAATCGCGAATCGAACCTCGGTACTCGGGGTTCTTTCGTTTTCGCAAAAAGCTACGCAGTGCCAATTGCCCGATCGGTAGGTCGATAACGAGATATGTTGAAAAAGAAATCCCTCCGTCCGTTGTTAGCTCAATGAACCCCCACGAAAGGCCACACGAGTCTTTTCTCAGAAGGTCTTCTAACTCGTCGGAGTATGCGCCGTCGCCCCAATCGCCGTTCCGAAGTGCGAATGCAATACGGCCCAGAGGACCCGTGTTGGCTAAGAGCTGTTCTATTTCCGCGTAGCTTAGCCCTGCCTCGCCCTGTGGGTCGATTTCGCAAAGCGTCGGTCTTCTCGCCTCAAGGTCTGCTAACCGGTAGATCGGTCGTCTGAGCGATTTGGCGTCATGCTGCACGGCTGCGGCACCTTTTTTCGGTGACAGGTCACGTGCCGCTGCGGTGATGATGTCCAACGCTGGCTCGCATTCGATCTGTTCAAAGAACATCTCGCCTTTGACTTCAACACCCAGCGCATCTTTTTGAATTGCATACCCCTGACGAATCCACTCCGTGGCGTTCCGTAGTCCAGCATCACGTGCCGCTTTTTTGGTTTCAAAAGATCGCGATTGCAGGCGCTTCCGACGTTCGTTACAGGCACGACAATAGAGGTATCGTTTGCCATCCTTCAATACAATCATTGCCATTTCGCCACACTTGGCGCATTTCTTTGTCTCCTCCGTCGCAATCATTTTGCTTTCGGACATCTGGCAACGCTCCGGAAAACTTGATGCGCAATCTACTTTGGCGTCGCATCCCAAGCTTCTCCCCCCTTCTCTCGGCGGGGTGGCTGTGGGTCGCGGAGCGAACCACGGTCGGCTTACCGCTTAACTATCCACTTCCAACCACTCCGGCGGAATCGGATCAATCGGCATCGGCGAATTGACTATTTGCACGAGAATCCCGTCCGGAAAAAGTTGGTGGTTGATTCGCGTGATTGGTTCTTGTCGAATGCCAGATATTTCAGCGGCGCCGCAGAAGCGTTTTGGGACTGGTGATATTGCGATCATAGCCGCCGCCCGATTGCCAAAACAGCCGTTCAACCCGCCCCCCAACTGGCTCTCGAAAGAAAGTGCTGCAATTATTCCTCGCGCCCGAGCTCCACTGGGCACGCCCCACTGCGAAGCCCTGCTTCACTTCCTCAAGGCCTTCATCGCGAACTCAACCTCCGCGATCACCGTTGCATCCGTCTCCGTAGCCATCCGCTCTTCCAGCGCCCCTCGCGTTAGCTTTTCCCCAATCTCCCCCAGCGCCCACGCACACGCCCCGCGCACCAACGCCTCCTCATCAGCCAATCCCCGCACTAGCGCCGCCACAGCCCCGACCGCTCGCTGATTCCCTAGCACAATTGCCGCGTTCCGCAAAATTCCCCGTCGCTTCGTCCGCCACAGCGGCGTATTCCGAAATCGCTGTCGAAACGCCTCGTCATCCAATTCAAAGAGCGCCGCCAACTCTATCGGGTTCGATTCCGCGAGCGGTGCCAGCGCCGGCTCCTCGCTCTCCGGTGCCTTCTGATTCCACGGACAAACATCCTGGCACACATCACAACCAAACAACCACTCGCCAATCCCGCTCCGCAGCTCCCGCGGAATCGGGCTGCGATGCTCGATCGTCAAATAGCTGATGCACCGGCTCGCATCCAGCACATACGGCTGCACAAACGCCTGCGTCGGGCACGCATCCAGACACGCCCGGCATGTCCCGCAATGTTCCGCCCCAAACGACTCGTCATAAACCAGTTCTGCATCCGTCAGCAGCGCCGCCAGAAAAAAATAACTCCCCGCCGGCTTATTGATTAGCAGCGTGTGCTTGCCAATCCAGCCCAGCCCCGCCAACTGCGCGAACTCGCGCTCCAAAAGCGGTGCTGAATCCACCACCCCCCGCGCTCGCGTTCCCGGCACCGCCCCCCGCAGCACCGCCAGCAACTGCTTCAGCTTCGCGTGAATGACATCGTGATAATCCCCATCTCCCCACGCATACCGCGAAATCCGCCCCTGCCCCTTCTCCGGCTCCCGCGCCGCCGCTGTGCGATACGGCAAGCCGAGCATCACGATGCTCCGCGTCCCCTCCAGCACATGCCGCGGATGCGAATACGCCTGCTCGCGCTCCGCCAGATAACTCATCTCCCCCGCATAGCCCCGCGCCAGCCACTCACCCAATCGCGTCGCCCCAGTCGGCTCCACCGCCCGGCACACACCAACCAGCGCAAACCCCAACCTCCCCGCCTCCTCCTTAATCAACTCCGTAACCTGCGCTGGCGAAAGTTCTAATGACAAAGGCGATACTCGTTTCGTTCATTGGAAATTCGAGCTTGGATTTTGTTTCGTGCTTCGTGTTTCTGATTTCGTGCTTTTTTCGTCACGTCACCAGCAACCGCTCCGCCACATTATGCGCCATCGTCGTCTGCCGCCCGCTCACATCCACCGTCACCGTCCCCGATTCCAACCGATTCGCCACAACCATTCCTTCCGCGTCCAGCTTCAACCCCATTTCCGTCAAATACCGCAGAAACTCCGGCGACTGATCCGTCACTCGCACCACGCGAAACCGGCTCCCCACCGCCGCCCGCGACAAGCTCCCCCCCGTTAGCCCAGCCACCGTCCCATCCGCCTTCGGAATCGGGTCGCCATGCGGATCGGTTTCCGGATAGCCCAAATACGCATCGATCCGATCGACCAACAAATCGCTCACCGCGTGCTCCATGTTCTCCGCTTCCGCATGCACCTCATCCCAGTTCAATTCCAGCGTCCGCACCAAAAACAATTCGATCAATCGATGCCGCCGCACGACTCGCAGCGCCAGCGTCCGTCCCGCCTCCGTCAGCCGGGCCCCCTCATACGGCATATACTCGGCCAGCCCGCTCTCGCTCAGCGTCTTGAGCATGCTCGTCACCGTCCCTGGCGACACCCCCAACGCCTCGGCCACTTTTCCCGTCGCCGCCGCCTGCCCCTCTCGCCCGGCCGCAATCTGATAAATCGCCTTCACGTAATTTTCAATCGTCAAGCTCGCCACAATCCGCCTCCCGCTTAGCCCCGCATCCACACGCCACACGCCACACGCCACACCAACCCGACGCGTAAGCGAGGGATTCCTCGTTCCCACGCTCTGCGTGGGAACGCACACCCCGACGCTCTGCGTCGTTCTTATCGCCGCCTCCAGAATTCCGCCATTTCTCGCTTGAAAAAATCTTCCGAAATCTGGCCCGGTTTTTTCAGCCGATTGCAATGTATCTAATAGGGCCACCGCCTCCACTACCGCGCACTGGCTACACGTAAAATTCGCCATCCCTAGCCTACTACTAGTAGTACTAGCATAAGCGCGGCGAATTGCCATAAACCTTTAACCATCAACCACTTCCGACTTGCCGCCCGAAAACTTTTCCTGAAATATTAGCCCTTATACCGGAAAACAGTCCTTGCCTATTTCACCCAACGAACTCGCCTGGAACCTCGCCGACCGCCTCGCCGCCGACGCCGAGCGGCTGAACGTCGCCGTCTCCACCACCGCCAGCGGCACCCGCCTCATCGACTGCGGCGTCAAAGCCCCCGGCGGCCTCGCAGCCGGCCGCCTACTCGCCCAAATCTGCCTCGCCGATTGCGGCCGCGTCCAAATCGAATCCGGCAGCGGCGAACATGGCGAACTCGTCGTGACAGTCCAAACCGACCAGCCTCTCCTCGCCTGCCTCACCTCTCAATACGCCGGCTGGCAAATCACCGGCGAAAAATACTTCGCCATGGGCAGCGGACCCATGCGTGCCGCCGCCCTTCGCGAGCCCCTCTTCCAAGAACTCGGCTTTGCCGACAAAGCCCCTCGCGTCGTCGGCGTCCTTGAAACCTCGAAGCTCCCGCCCGATTCCGTCTGCGATTCCATTGCCACAAGCTGCGGTGTCTCTCCCGCCAACCTCACGCTCCTCGCCGCCCGCACCGCCAGCCTCGCCGGCACCGTGCAAATCGTCGCCCGCTCGCTCGAAACGGCCCTCCACAAGCTGCACACCTTGCACTATGACCTCAAAAAGATTGTCAGCGGCTACGGCGCTGCTCCGCTGCCTCCGGTTGCCGCCGACGACATGGTCGGCATCGGCCGCACCAACGACGCAGTCCTTTACGGCGGCGAGGTCACGCTCTGGGTCCGCGATAGCGACGACAAGCTGGCTCAAATCGGCCCGAAAATCCCCAGCTCCGCCTCCCTCGATTTCGGCGAGCCCTTTGCCGAAATCTTCGAGCGATTTAACCGCGACTTCTACAAAATCGACCCGCTCTTGTTTAGCCCCGCCGCCATCACCCTCGTGAATTTGACCACTGGCCAGGCTCACCGCTTCGGTCAAACCCGGCCCGACGTGCTCGCTCGTTCATTCGGCCGCTGACGGCTGCCGCACCGCGATCCCTCGATCGATCAGCGCCTGTTTGAGTTGCTCGAAGTGCGCCTTGTCGTGCGTCTCCACGTCGCACACCACCCGCACGCTGCTCACATCCGGCCCCGAAAACACCCGATCATGCGTGATCTGCTGAATGCTCGCGCCCGTTTGTGCCACGATCGACGCCAGATTCGCCAGCCCTCCGGGCCGGTCGCTGATCGTCGCCACCAGCCGCGCCAGCCGCCCATCCGCCGCCATACCCACGTCGATAATCCGTCCCAGCACCAGCGGATCGATATTTCCACCACACAGCAAAATCGCCACCGTCTTTCCCTTCAGCTCCTCCAGTTGCCCACTCAAGAGCGCCGCCAGCGGCGCTGCCCCCGCGCCCTCCACCACGCTTTTTTCCAATTCGATCAGCCGCAAAATCGCCAGCGCGATCAACTCCTCGGAAACCGTCACCGCCCGATCAACCCGATCCCGCAAGATGGCAAACGCATTCTCCCCCAGCTTCGTCGTCGCCAAACCATCCGCCAACGTCGGCCGCGCCGGTACGACGACCACCCGTCCGCTGGCCAGCGCCTGCGAAAAGCTCGGCATCACCGCCGCCTCCACGCCGATGATCTTCACACTTGGTCGCAGCGACTTGATCGCCAGCGAAACACCGGCCATCAACCCGCCGCCCCCCACCGGCACAATCACCGCATCGAGATTCGGAACTTGCTCCAGCAACTCCAGCCCCACCGTCCCTTGCCCCGCAATCACCGCCGGATCATCGAACCCGTGGATATACGTCAGATCGTTCGCCACCCGCAACTCATCCGCCTTGGCCTTCGCCTGGCCAAAGTCATCGCCGTGCAGCACGACATTCGCCCCCAGCCGCCGGCACGTCGCCACTTTGATCAGCGGCGCAAACCGCGGCATCACCACCGTTACGGGAATACCCAGATCACGCCCATGACACGACAGCGCCAGCGCATGATTACCCGCCGAAGCCGCAATCACCCCGCGCTCGCGTCGCTCGGCCGGCATCAACAACAGCGCATTCCGCGCACCGCGCTCCTTGAAGCTGCCCGTCCGCTGCAGCGCATCGAGCTTGCAGAACACGCGCGAGCCGGTCAGCTCCGACAGCGCCGGCGATTCCGGGCAGGGCGACACGCAAATCGCCCCGGCAATCCGTTCCCGAGCTTTTTGAATATCATCGAGCGAAATCGGCATGAAGGTACTCGTTAAGGGTCGTGCGTATGACTGCTGGGGTCGCGATCGTGATGCTGTTGCTCGAAATGGACATGCAACTCCGGCCGCAGCCGAAACAACTCACCCACCCCCGCATCCGTCACTTCGGCCCCATCCAAATACAGCGATTCTAGCTGCTTCATCCCCGCCAAGGCCTTCAGCCCCGCCTCACCCACCGGAATATCAATCAGATGCAATCGCTTCAAAGCCGGCAACGCCCCAATCGCCTCGATTCCCGCATTCGTTACCTTCGGACTGCCCAATCGCAAATGCTCCAAATTCGGAAGATCCGCCAGCCGAGCCAAACCCGCGTCGGAAACATCTGCCTGCGGCACATTCAGAATCCGCAGCGACTTCAACTTGGCAATTTGCCCCATTGCTTCGTCATCGACACCCTTTCCCCGAATCCGCAAATGCTTCAGGTTCGTCAACCCAGCCAGCTTGCTAATTCCAACTACCGAAAAACGATTATCAGGATGATCCAGCAGTAGCGTGTGCAAACCCTGGAGGTCGCGAAGTACCTCCAAATCGCCATCACCTAGCGGGGTCGCTTCCACCAAGATCGATTCACAAATTCCCGACCGAACCTGTTTCGCCTGTTCGGCCAGAGAGAGTTCCATTGGACCAGTCGGCTGACAACCAAACATTAAGAGGCCTATCACCGACTGTCCCACCGCGCAAAAAAGCACC
>JANNTN010000348.1:0-2781 GCA_031394445.1 Anatilimnocola sp. | reverse complement strand
CCGGTGTCTCGCCAGCCCTTCGCCCCGGAGAGCGCCTATGGGCGTCCGAACTGGACTCGCTGCGTGCGAGGCGGATGTCCGACATCGCCCGACTCGAGACATTTCTGACCGGTGGCGCACTCGCCTCGGGGGCTCCATCGGTACCGGCTCTGTCTGCGTCGTCTGTGGGTTCGGAAGACGAGACAGGAATCGTTGGGGGAAACGTGTACGGCGGTGATGACGGCGCGGGGTTCGGGGGCGAGGACGCCGGAGATGACGGGGATGTGGGGCTTGATGATGCCGGCTTTTTCGGAGGCGATGGCGGCGAGCGTGTTGCCGAGCTGCTTGGTGTGATCGAAGCTGATGCTGGTGATGACGCAGACTTCGGGGCGGCAGATGTTCGTGGAGTCGAGACGGCCGCCAAGGCCGACTTCGAGCACGGTGGCGGCGACGTTTTCCTGCCTAAAGTGCAGGAAGGCCATCGCGGTGGTGACTTCGAAGAAAGTCGGGCCGTGCTCGCCGGCAGCCTCGTATTCTCGGTCGAGGGATTCGACGGCTGGCTGAACTTGAGACGCGAGTTTTAGGAAAACATCAGCCGGGCATTGTTGGCCGTTGACGACGATGCGTTCTTCGATGCGCTCTAAATGGGGCGACGTGTAGAGGCCGGTGCGGTAGCCGGCGGCTTGGAGCACAGCCGCAATCATGGCGGCGGTGGAGCCTTTGCCCTTGGTGCCGGCGATGTGGATCGCTTTGAGGCTGTCTTGCGGGTCGCCGAGCAGGTGCATCAAGCGTCGCATGCGGTCGAGCTTGAAATCGGAGCGATAGGGGACGTTCAGCGTCCGCTCGTAGTTGATACGGTGGAGGAGGAAGTCGGCGGGGGAGCCGGATGTGGAATCGGAAGGGCTCGTCATAAATAACGAGAGGCAGGCGGTGGTCGCAATTCAACCGTGATTAACAGCGGATGCGGGAGGAATGAACAGAAGGTAACAAAGGTAACGAAGGGAGGGAGGTGGCTGGCGAAATGCAGAGAATCACAGGATGGTGGGCCGGCGCTCGCGGGCTCGCTGTCCCACCCTACGAGGCTCAGGGTCAGAAATATCGCTGGCAAGAAAAGAGAAAGGGCCGCTGGGAGAGCGGGATGCTCCTAGCGGCCCTGTCCAGGCGGGAAAGAAAGGCGGGTAAGGGGACCGGCGACTCTACCCAATCGCGGTCCACCTTGGCACTTGTTCTTTCGCCAGCACGCGGGAGGTGTGGCTTAGTCGCAAGTGCGGTTATTATTCATCTGCCTCCTTGCAAATGTTGCGTTCTGGTTCCAGTTGTCCGCGGCTCCGGTGCCGCGTGTTCGATGAGACGTAGTAAAGCACGGGGCGTGCCAATGGAGTTGGATGCGGGTTGTTTTCTGCACTTTGTTCCGCAAGTCTTTGTGGACAAGGCACTTACGCATAAAACGGCTGGTTAGCAGGGTGACTGAAGGTGGGGAAGGCGTTGTAAAAATTGCTTGGCCGATGAAGGGGACGAAGTTGGGATTCTGCTATTGACGAGGAGCACTGATTTGGCCCAGCGATGCAGCCGTAAGTATTTGTGAGCAAGGAATTAACGTCGTTTTTAGCAAGATGGCAGATACGGGCTATCAAAGGCGGGGGACAAGCGGTAAACCGTTTGAATCGGTTGCCAGAATGGGGTGGCAGAAATTACAACGTGAGGTTGAACCGCCGGCGGTTGATGGGCGTAAGACACTCGGATAATTTGAGCGAAGTCGTTGTCTGGTCAGCGACTTGCGGCTCGGCGGGGAGCTTGGGCCGCGGCTGGAGAGGCCCTAGCGATCGTGACATTAGCACCGGTAGTGGGCGAAGAACTGGCGGAAATCCGCGTGTTTCCCTCGCTATGTTTCGTTCGGAAGCGCGTCGGGTTGGTATGGTTTTGAATTCCTAACTTTCTTTAAGCAATAGCATGGCCACGCAATTAGCCGAGCCCGTAAAAGCAGGCGGGAGGAACGTCGCAAGCGACGTGGTAATCGAAACGCGCAGCTTGACCAAGATTTACCGCGATTTTTGGGGCCGGCAAAAGGTGCGGGCGCTGAGCGCCTTGGACCTGCAAATTCGCAAAGGCGAAATTTTTGGCCTGCTGGGGCCGAACGGCTCGGGCAAATCGACGACGATCAAGCTGCTCTTGGGGTTGCTCTTTCCGACGAGCGGGCAGGCTTTGGTGTTCAATAAAGAGGCCACGGAGGTGACGAAGAACGAGCGGATTGGCTATCTGCCGGAAGAATCGTATCTGTACAAGTTTTTGAACGCGGAAGAGACGCTCGATTTTTACGGGCGGCTGTTCGATATGCCGGCGAGCGTTCGCCAGCAGCGGACGAACGAGCTGATCGAGATGGTGGGGCTGAACTGGGCGAGGCGGCGACAGCTTCGCGAGTATTCAAAGGGGATGACGCGGCGCATCGGTTTGGCTCAGGCCCTGATTAACGACCCGGAACTGATTCTGCTCGACGAGCCGACTTCGGGGCTGGACCCGATTGGCACGCGGGAGATGAAAGACCTGATTTTGAAGCTGCGCGATCAGGGGAAGACGATTTTGATGAGCAGCCACTTGCTGCCGGACGTGCAGGACGTGTGCGACCGGATCGCGATTCTGCATCAAGGCGAATTGAAGGAATTGGGCCGCGTGGATGAATTGCTCACGGTGCAAGACGTGGTGCAGGTGCGGGCGAAGGGGCTGAGCAAGGCGGCGGAAGAGGAGATTCGGGCGGTGATCGCGCGGCACGGCGGGGAGCTGGTCGGCATGGAACATCCGACGCTG
>JANNTN010000341.1:0-1010 GCA_031394445.1 Anatilimnocola sp. | reverse complement strand
GAGCAATCGCGAGGCGCTCGACCTGATCATGACGGCAATCGAGAAGGCCGGATATAAGCCGGGCGAGCAGGTGCGGATCGCCCTCGATGCGGCTTCGACCGAGTTTTACGACGAGAAGAGCAAGACCTACGAAATCGATGGCAAGAAAATCAGTGCGGGAGAGATTGTCGATCTGTGGGCCAACTGGTGCGCGAACTATCCGATCATTTCCATCGAAGACGGCTGCTCGGAAGACGATTGGGAGGGCTGGAAGCTGCTCACCCAAAAGCTCGGCGACAAGGTGCAACTCGTCGGCGACGATTTGTTCGTGACGAACACCACGCGGCTGCAGCGCGGCATCAACGAGCACATTGCCAACAGCATTCTGATCAAAGTGAATCAGATCGGCACGCTGACCGAGACGATTGCGGCCATTCAATTGGCGCATCGCAATGGCTACACGAGCATTTCGAGCCATCGCAGTGGCGAGACGGAAGACTCGACCATTGCCGATTTGGCCGTGGCGATGAGCACCGGTCAGATCAAGACCGGCTCGGCCTCGCGAACCGATCGCATGGCCAAATACAACCAGCTTTTGCGGATTGAAGAAGAGCTCGACACCGCCGCTATCTACGGCGGGCCGCTGTTGTTGGCGAAGCATAAGTAATCGATGTCCACTCGCCGCGAAAAAATCGAAGCGATGCTGAAGGATGAGCCGGAGGACCAGTTCCTACGGTACAGCTTGGCGTGCGAATTCGATAACGAGGATCGCAGCGAGGAGAGCCTGGCGCTGTTTCGCGGGTTGATCGCCGACCAGCCGCCGCATGTTCACGCGTTTTTTCGTGGAGCGCAGCTTTTGGTGAAGCTGGACCAGGTTGCCGACGCTCGCACGATGCTCCGCGAAGGCATCGAAATCGCCCGGCAACAGAATGAAATGCATGCCGCGGGGGAGATGGGTGAGTTGCTGGCGAGCCTGGGCAAGGCGGGCGATTGATTCTGCGAGGCGTTTTTTCTTTCAGAACGTCCCGTTC
>JANNTN010000305.1:0-7093 GCA_031394445.1 Anatilimnocola sp. | reverse complement strand
CCAATGCGCAAATCGCGTGCCGCTCTGTTGTGAAATTGCGGACAGTTGTGTGTAAATGACAGCGGAGTACCTCAGGGACGTGCCACCCGTTTGCTGTGACCCTTTCAGGATCGACGGTTTGGGTTCAAACGTGACCGTGGTGCGCTGCGCGACCAACGGCTAAAAGCTGGCATCCCTTCGGGATGCGATTGAAGCGATCGAGGTCGTGATGGCTATGGAGCGAGGGGTGGGGCGGGGTAGTCGAAGATGCGGTAGCGCTTGGTGATTTTGGCACCGCCGCGTTTGAGGGTGCCGTAGGAGAGCTTGTTGCTTTCGAGCACCCAACTGAACTCGGCTTCTTCGATGCCCCAGGAGACGGATTCGGGGACGAGCCGCGCGGCAATGACGAGGCCGAGGCCCCATTTTTGGTACTCGGGGACGACGTTGGTGCTGATGAGGCGGACGCGCTTGATGGCCCGCTTGTTCCAGAGCAGCCGGAGGAAGCCGAAGGGATAGAGTTTGCCGTCGATTTGCTTGATGCGGGTGTTGTAATCGAGCAAGCCGAATTGGGCACCGACAGGGCGACCGTCGATCTCGGCGATGGTGGTCATTTCGGGGGCGATCAAATACTTGAGCGTCGCGGCCATGTGATCGATCTCGGCCTCCGCCATCGGCACGAATCCCCAGGTGCCGCCCATGGCTTGATTGTAGATTTCGAGGAACAGCCGGACCTCGCGGTTGAAGTTTCGCTTGTTCATTCGCCGGAGCTTGATGTCGAACCGCTTTTTGCATTCTTCGACGATGAAGGCCAGCTTGGTGTCGAGCCCTCCCAGCATTTCCATCCGGCCGTAGAAGGCGAACATGTCCTCCGCTTTGCCGAAGCCGCAGCCTTCGATCAGACGCTGATAGTAGGGGAGGTTGTGGGTCATCATGAAGAAGGGGGGCGTGTCGAAACCTTCGATTAATAACCCGCACTCATAATTCATCGAGGGGTTCACCGGCCCGCGGATTGTGGCGATGCCTCGCTGTTGGAGCCAGGCTTTCGTGGCGTCGAACAGGCCGGCGGCCACGTCTTGGCTGTCGATGGAATCGAAAAAGCCAAAGAAACCTCGCTGCTCTTTGTGCTGGCGATTGTGGGCGTGATTCACGATCGCCAAAACTCGCCCGACCGGGCGGTTGCCTTCCCAGGCGAGAAAAGCCTGGCCTTCGGCCTCCCGATAGAACGGATGGTTCTTGAAGCCGACTAACTCTGCCTGGTTTTGCCGGAGCGGGGGTATCCAGTTCGGGTCGGTGCGGTTAATTTGCCACGGCAAATTGAGAAACAGCTTCTGCTCGCGGGCAGACTCGACGGGCTTAATGGTAAGTTGGGGCATCCGGCGATTGTCAGATGGAGTTGCTTCGAGGATGGGCGATGATGACCGTACGATGATAATCGTGCGTTAATTATTACGATAAGGATGATAGTCGAAAGTCGGTAAATCGGGCACGGGAGGATTTGGGGCCGTGAAGTATTTGGTCACTGGGGCAACGGGGTTGCTCGGCAACAATATCGTGCGGACGCTGGTCCAATCGGGTGAGCAGGTGCGCGTGTTGGCGCGATCGACCAGCGATCCCCGCCCCTTGGCGGATCTGCCAATTGAAAAAGTCGAGGGGGATATTCGCGATGCTCAGTCGATCGCGCGAGCTTGCCAAGATGTGCAGGTCGTTATTCACGCCGCGGGGCATGTGCATCTTGGGTGGACACAGCTCGAGCAGCATCGGGCGATCAATGTCGAAGGCTCGCGGGCGGTGGCCATTGCGGCGCGGCAGGCAGGGGCGCGGATGGTGCATGTATCGGGCATCAATGCCTTGGGCCTTGGCCGGCTTAACGATCCGGCCGACGAGGAATCTGGTTTACCCGGCATCGTGCAGTGTCCCTATGTCGTGACCAAGCGCGAGTCGGAGTTGGCTGTGCTCGCAGAAGTGGAACGAGGATTGGACGCGGTGATTGTGAATCCTGGGTGCATGTTTGGCCCGTGGGACTGGAAGCCGTCGTCGGGAAAGATGCTCTTGGCTGTTACCAAGTTCGCGCCGATTTACCCCACGGGTGCGGTGACGTTTGGGGACGCGCGGGATGTGGCCGCGGGCGTGGTCAGTGCCGCGGCGCGGGGCCGCCAGGGGCAGCGTTATATTCTGGGGGGGCACAACCTTTCGTATTTGGAAGCCTGGAAGCAAATGGCGAACCTGGTGGGGCGACGGGGACCGATTTCGCCCATGGGCCCTATGTTTCGCGCGATTGCGGTGCCGGTGCTGAATGTTTACGGCTGGCTGACGGGCACCGAAGGGGACGCCAATTCGGCCATTTTGATGATGGGGCGGCAGGAGCACTGCTTTTCCAGTCGGCGGGCGGAGGCGGAGTTGGGCTTTCGTGTTCGTCCGTTTGCCGAGACGTTGGCTGATACGTTGGCATGGTTTCGGCAATGGGGCTATGTTTAAGGGAGCTGGGTTTAAGCATTGCCAAGGTAGATTGAAAAAGTCGTTACCCCAAGCTCAGTCTGTTGAATTTGCCGATATGTCCACGGTTGTTGTAACTGGTGCCACGGGTTTTATCGGTTCGCATTTGGTCGAAGAGTTGGTACGCCGTGGCAAACGCGTGCGCTGCTTGGTTCGCGCCGATTCTAAGCTGGAACTGTTGCGTTCGCTGAATGTTGAAGTCGTCGCTGTGGGGTTGGAGGAAGTCGAGCCGTTGTGTGCGGCGGTGCAAAGTGCGGATGTGGTCTATCATTTGGCTGGTGTTATCCGAGCATTTCATCGGCGGGATTTTTATCGAGTGAATCAGCAGGGGACGGCCAATTTGACCGCGGCCTGTGCGAGACAATCGAACGTGCCGCGGCTGGTTTTGGTGTCGTCGATTGCGGCGAGCGGACCGTGCTCGCGGGGGCAGCTTCGCCTGGAATCTGATCCGCCGAACCCGCAATCGCACTATGGCCGCAGCAAACTGGCGGCCGAGGAAGAAGCGGCAAAGCTGGCTGATCGCGTGCCGTTGACGATCGTGCGGCCGGGAGTGGTGTTTGGCCCGCGCGATACAGGTTTTGTGCAAATCATTCAGGCGATCCGCAACTTCTATTGTCATTTGTCGCCGGGCTTGTCTCCGCCGGCGCTGTCCTACATTCACGTTGGCGATTTGATTGAATTGCTGCTGGTGGCGGCTGAGCGGGGCAAGCGGGTTCCTGCCGGTGGTGGGCAACACGGCGTGGGCCGCTACTTTGCCGTAGCACCGGAATATCCCACTTACGCCGAGCTGGGTTATCTGCTGCGGCGGATGTTGGGCCGTTATCATGCTCCCGTCATCCCTGTGATTGCGCCACTGGCGTATGCGCTGGGTGGCGCTAGCGAGTTGATTGGCAACATCAAAGGCCGGCCGCAAGAATTGTGCATCGATAAGATTCGCGATGCGCTGGCGTCGAGCTGGGCGTGCTCTGGCGAAGCAGCCAAGCGGGAATTGGGGTTTTTGCCCGCCAAAACGCTGCCACAGCGACTGCAAGAGACGATTGACTGGTGCCGGGCGAATGGCCACGTATAGACGCATGATTGAATTAGCCGCGCATACCGACGGGGTGATTTTGCCGGTTCGGGCTCAGCCGGGGGCGGCGAAGAATGGGGTGCGCGGCGAGCAGAACGGCATGTTGAAGGTTTGCGTGACGCAAGTTGCGGAACGAGGCAAGGCCAACCAAGCGATTGTTGAATTGCTGGCTAAATCGTTGGGAGTCAGGCGGTCGCAAATCGAGTTGGTAGTGGGTGAGCTACAACCGCAAAAGCGGTTTTTGATTCGGGGAGTGACGGTTGAGCAGTTGAAGGCCCGACTGGAGGCGATTCTTGCGTCGGGCTAACTGCCGCCGCAGTAGTGAGGAGTGGAAGTGCCCTGATTGGGTGATTATCATTGCCACCAACTCCTCGCCTTAACGCTCTTCATAGATGGCATCACCATGTCCACGCACACGTCGGCTGCGATTGGCTGCACGGTCGGCCTTTCCCGGCACGATCGCTGGAAGGAAGCACTCGACGAGTGCATTGCGGCGGCCCAGGAGTCGCTGTGCGGGCCTGCCGATCTGGCGCTGATTTTTTTCTCGCCGCATCATGCTGAAGCGGCGGAATCGATCGCGGCGGAAGCGAGCCGGCAGCTTGCGCCTGCCATCCTCGCGGGGTGCATGGGGGAGTCGATTGCTGCAACTGCTCAGGAGATTGAAACGGAACCAGCAATGGCCGTGTGGCTGGCGCGGTGGCCGAATGTGAAGCTCACGCCGATGCATTTGCGGTTCGACCGGACGGCCGAGGGGGGCGCGCTGGAGGGCTGGCCCGAATCGCTGGCCGGCGAATGGAGTGCGGACGATTTTTTGATTGTGTTGGCCGAGCCGTTCACATTTCCCGCCGACTACTTGCTCGAACGATTGAATGAGGATCGGCCTCTGATTCCTGTGATTGGCGGGATGGCGAGCGGAGCTGTATCGCCGGGAGAGAATCGGCTGATATTCGGCAATCGATCGTTGACGGAAGGTGCGGTTGTGATCCACTGTAGTGGTGCGATACGCTTGAAGACCGTGGTATCGCAAGGATGTCGGCCGATTGGGCGGCCATTTGTGGTGACCAAGGCGGAGCGTAACGTCATTCACGAGTTGGGGGGGCGGCCGGCGCTGCTGCAGCTTCGTGAAATATTCGAGACGCTGCCAACCTCGGAGCAACGCTTGGTGCAGACCGCGCTGCACATTGGCAGAGTAGTCAGCGAATACAAGGACCGGTTCGAGCACGGCGATTTTCTGGTTCGCAATGTGATGGGGATCGACTCTCAGAGCGGCGCGATTGCGATTGGCGATTATCTGCGTCCCGGGCAAACGGTGCAGTTTCATATTCGCGATGAGGAGGCATCGGACGCGGAGCTCAAGCAACTTTTGGCCGGCGCAAAGAAGGATTCAGGTCGCCATCCCGTGGGAGCTTTGCTGTTCACTTGCAACGGTCGTGGGACGCGGATGTTTTCAGTACCGCATCACGATGCGGAGGCGGTGGCGAACGCGTTTGGCCAGATTCCGCTGGCTGGCTTTTTTGCTCAGGGGGAACTGGGACCGATTGGCCGCCAAAACTTCGTACACGGATTCACCGCCAGCATCGGATTGTTCTATTCCGGATAAGTTTATTCCGGATAAGTTTATTCCGCGGATGCCGAGGGAAACGGGTTAACTCTCGACTCCCGTCCCGGTAAAGGCTCCAATCATCCTCAGTGTGCTTTGGTCTCATGGAGGAGGGTCGGAATTTGATTTGGTTGCAGCGGTGGGATGAGGTGCTGTTTCTGCACTTTCCGATGCGTGCGGCTCGGCTTCGAGAGCATTTGCCGCCGGCGCTGACTATCGACACGTTCGATGGTGAGGCGTGGATTAGTTACGTCTTGTTTCGTCTGACGCTGCGTCCTGGTTGGCTGCCCTATGTGGCGGGGTTTTCTTCGCTGCTGGAGCTGAATGTTCGCACGTATGTGCGTTATTGCGATCAGCCGGGAATTTATTTTCTGCGGATGTATGCCGACAACCGGCTGGCCGTGTTTGCCTCTCGGCTACTGACACCGCTGTGTTATGAGTGGGCAACCATGAGTGCATCGCGATGCGAGGACATTCGCCGTGTGACGTGCCGGCCTCACGATGCGGCCGGTTCGTTGGAAGTTGAGTTTTCCGCCGATGAGTCGAAGTTGGCTCCTGCCGCGAGCGATTCGCTCGATGCGTGGCTGCTGGAGCGGTATCACTTGTACGTCGAGGGACAGGATCATGGCCTGATCGTGGCGAGCGTGGAGCATCGACCGTGGATGGCGACTTCGGCAGAGCTTGGGCATTGCCACCACGAGCTAGAAATTGCCCATAGCCTGGGGCTAAATCGGCAACCGGCGATTGCACACTATTCGCCAGGCGTCACGGCTCGCTTCAACGCTTTTTCCAGCGTGGCGAGCGTGCCTGCTGAGAGTCGCGGGAAGATAAAAGTTGCGGGAGCCGAACCGTCTTCGAGCGTGGCGTGAGCAGTGGTCATAGATAAACGGCTTGTTCCGCAAGGCGTAAGCTGGGCTCAGTCAGGGGGAGGAATCGTTTGAAATCTCTAAATCGTCGAGGTAGATCCAATTGTCGGTCGAAATTCCTGGATGTCGGTACATACCGATTTTCAGGAAATGCTGGTAATCGTTGTTCATGTTTGGTCCCGTCGCGGACATGATCGATTTGGATTCGCCATCGAGGAACACTTGGACCGCGCCATCTGCCTTTGGCGACCAGCGAACCACGGTCGTAATGTGGTGCCATTTTCCGCGTTCAAGAAAAACCGGTCCGACCGCTTGCTGCTTTTCCTTTCCGGTGGTTTGGCCATAGTTGAGGCTGATTGCTAACTTGCCATTCATCTGGCCGAGACCGATGAGCACGGGGGGACTTCGTGATTCAAAGTCGTCCCAGGTTTCGCCCTTGGTAACATCGGGTTGATCGTGCCACTGGCCGATCACCCACCAGCGGTTCATGGGAACATCGACGGCGAAATCTTTCGGCAGCAAAAATCGCCACGAGTAACGAATCACGTCTCTCTGGTGGAATGGATAATCGACGCTCACTTCGGCGCGCATTCCTTCATGAACTTTGCGTTGCCCTGGAGAGACTCGCAGCCCCAGATGCTGGGCCTCGCCGGTGCCGAGAACGGCCACGTTCTCAATGGACGCAATATCTAAATGCGATGTTTTCAAGAGTGAGTCTGGCATGACTGCCCGCAGATACTCCGCTTCGACTTCTGTTGAGTTGGTTGAACCGTTCTCGGCACAGCCGTGAAGGCTGGTCAAGACCAGTGCCATGAGGAGAACGTAACGGCCCATCAGAAGGATTCCTCACACCCGGACCGCTTCACTGAATGGCTTACTTGGAATACACGGCAGCGCCGAGCCGGGATAACATCCGCATGTTAACGAGGCAGTCGCCTCAGAATCGGGCGAGCAAATGGAACAATACTACAAAAGATTCGGTCGAGCGATTCGGCAACTGAAGCTGCCCACGGCTTAAAAGAACCCCCCCCGAGGCTACGATTTCGCGACCTTGGGGGTTAAGAAAGTTGCGGGGACAGGATTTGA
>JANNTN010000286.1:0-10884 GCA_031394445.1 Anatilimnocola sp. | reverse complement strand
GATGGAAGCCGCGATCACCTGCAGCGTCGATCAACTCGAAAAACTCGTGCCTCTGGCTATTGATGTACCCGTCGGCGGCCAATCGCAGCGCGTGCAGATTCAGGTTCCGCAGCTCGTGAGTTGGCGAATCTCCGAACGCTTCCGGTGGCCCACCAACGAAGTACTGCTCCTCTCTTGCGGAGTCGTCGCCACTCCGGCTCAAGGCTCCGCCGGCATGTTTTCCGCGCTCACCACGCCTTTGGGACTTGGTGGCAATCGTGCCGAAGCCCTGCTGATGATCGACCATCGACCTCCCAGCGTCACCGGCGCACCACCGCCCCCAGCAACTGCCGCCGCACCCGCCAAAGCTCCCTTTGGCTTCCTACCCAAAGCACCAGCCAGCCCTCCGCCCGCGCCCAACGCCTCTCTCGGTTCCCCCACCGGCTCCGCCAATTCCATCAGCCGCGGACGATACTAGGAAATGCGGAATGCGGGGAATAAGCCACAGCTCGGCCTAACCAGAACCAGGGGGGAAACAGGAAACCACGAATCGAACGAATGAAACGAATCAGACAGAAGTTGGCCGCGGATGAACGCGGATGAACGCGGATGACACGGATTTTTGGAACAGAAGCGAGCGAAGGAAGCAAAGGAAGAGTGATGCTGGCGGGGATTTGTGCAAAGTAAGAAGAATTGGAGTTTTTGTAATACAGATGACACACGGATCAAACACGGATAATACGAAGAGAAAGACCGGCGATTATGCCTGGCTTCGCTCTCATCTGTGTTTCATCTGTGTTTCATCTGTGGCCATGTTGTCCACTACTACCGGCTGCCACGGGCTGTTTCATCATCGAGCTGCCAAAGCGGGATCGGGTGCCATTCAAAACCCGCTGTTCATTCCGCCGATCGACCGCGAACTCCTGTGGAACCAAACCGTCGATGCCGTGGACGATTATTTTCGCATCGAACGCGAAGATCGCGTCCGGCTGATCGGCGGCGTGCTCACCGAAGGCCGCATCGACACGTTCCCCACCATCGGCTCCACGATTTTTGAGCCCTGGCGGACCGATTCCACGCGCGGCTACGAAAAACTGCACGCCACGATGCAATCGATTCGCCGC
This sequence comes from Anatilimnocola sp., assembly GCA_031394445.1. GTDB lineage: Bacteria > Planctomycetota > Planctomycetia > Pirellulales > Pirellulaceae > CAYLLN01. The sequence continues at coordinate 9,781 of JANNTN010000286.1, read as the reverse complement.
CGGGCCACGCTGCGCGTCATTCCCGTCGATGGCGGCTACCTGCTCGATGTGGTCGTGCAGAAAGAACTGGAAGACCTCGACAAACCCGAGCACGCCACCGCTGGCGGCTCCACGCTTCGCCACGACGGCACGATTGTCCGCCAGGAAGCCGCCCCCGGCCGCTACTCCGTCACTCTCGGCTGGATTCCCATCGGCCGCGACATCTCGCTCGAACAACGCATCCTCGCCGATGTCTCCGGCCGGCTCGAACTCGGCGGCTCCTCCGCCCAACAGTCCAACTTCTTCGAACAACTCTTCACCCCGTACCCCACCGACTCGAACTCGTCCACCGGCCCCGAACTCATCAACCCCGCCTTGCCGGCACCGTCGTTTAGTCCATCTCCGTCGTTCAGCCCGAACATTGAATCGTTGCCGCCGCCCACGGGACGAGTGCCGGACCGTTAGACGGATTGCGGGATTGCTTGGGCCACCCTCGCAATCTGTGGTGTAATTCAGAAGCGAGCGGTGCTCACCAAGAAAGGGTCTCGAAGCGGGCCTATAAGCCGGGTTTTGTTCGCGTGCCAGTCTCTAGTACCGGCCCGCGTGACGGCCATTTTTCTAGGTCGCCGGTTGCCCGGCGACTCGAGCAGCCTACCCGAGCGCCGAATCGAGCCGGACCGGCCCGCGCGCACCCTTGCGGATGCGCGGACGCTCTGTTTGGCCTTGCTCCGGGTGGGGTTTGCCTAGCCAGCCGAGTCACCCCGGCTGCTGGTGCGCTCTTACCGCACCGTTTCACCCTTACCGCACGGTAGCCTTCCCGGCGTTTGCACGCCGAGGCACAACTTCCGTGCGGCGGTCTGCTTTCTGTTGCACTTTCCCGAGCCTTGCGGCCGGTCGGCGTTACCGACCACCCTGCCCTGTGGAGCCCGGACTTTCCTCTCCCTGTGGGGCGGGCTTCCAGCCTGCCGATGTAGCCATCACGCTCCGCGTGAAGTGCCCGCCCTGAAAACATCACGACGAACATCCAAGAACTACGATCAGCAGCCCGCAAACCCACCCCACAAGCAGCGGCCATCCAGCCCGCTCCGAGACCAATGAAACCATATCGCAATAGCCACCACTTGAATAGACGCTCTATAATCGCGACTGGTTCAGACATCAAAATTCCAAGAACCAAGAACCAAAGGCAAGATGACGTGCGTTTTGGTTCTTTGCTTCTTCGGTTCTTGGTTCTTAGCTATTTTGCCGCCATGAAACGCACTACCTTGTTCTGCCTCCTCTCCGCCCTTGTTGGCGGTCTGGCTGCCACTGCTTATCACCAAACGGCTTCGCATCGCCAAGCCACCGCCCAAGAGCCCACTCGACCGCCCTTGCTCCGCGCTGTGGAAACGCCGCCGCTGCCGCCAGGGACAGCCGCACGCCGGCCGGTTGTCGCTAGCGCCCCCGTCTTTGGCTCCGGACTCGATGAATTTGCCCCCGAAGAGCGCACCAACATCCTGGTCTATGAGAAAGCCAACAAGAGCGTGGTTCACATCACGACCAAATCTGCCCAGCGCGAACTGCTTTTCTTGGAGGTTCCTTCGGAGGGCGCGGGCAGCGGCTCTGTCCTCGATAAGGCCGGCCACGTCCTTACCAATTATCACGTCGTCGAGGGGGCCAACGAAATCCGCGTCACGCTGCAAAGTGGCGAGTCGTACGAAGGCAGCGTCATTGGCTTCGATCCCCCCAACGATATGGCCATCGTCAAGATCAATGCTCCCGCCGAAGAGCTTTTCCCCATTGAGCTTGGCGATTCATCGCGACTGAAGGTTGGCCAAATCGTGTATGCAATTGGCAACCCTTTCGGCCTGGAGCGCACGATGACCACGGGCATCATTTCCAGCCTCAATCGCTCCCTTCCCGGCAAAGCGGGCCGCACGATGAAGTCGATGATTCAGCTCGACGCGGCACTGAATCGCGGCAATTCGGGTGGTCCGCTGCTCGATACGCGCGGCCGCCTGATCGGCATGAACACGGCTATCGCCAGTTCCACCGGCGAAAACACCGGTGTGGGCTTTGCGATTGCTGTCGATACGGTTAGGCGTGTCGTTCCGCAGCTCATCTCGACGGGCAAGGTCACTCGGCCGGAAGCCGGAATTAGCCGGGTGTATCAAGCGGAGCAAGGCTTGGTTATTGCCACGCTCACTCCTGGCGGCCCCGCCGAACGCGCTGGCCTGCGTGGCTTCCGCATCGTACGCGAGCAAAAGCGGCGTGGCCCTTTCACCTACGAAGAACGCCGCATCGACCGCAGCCAGGCCGACACGATCGTCGCCGTCGATGGCGAAAAGGCCACCACCGCCGATGCCTTCCTCTCGCTCATCGAACGCCACCGCTCCGGCGAGCAAGCCACCCTCACCATTCTCCGCGGCGGGCAACCTGTTGATGTGCCAATCGTGCTTGGTGCCGCCGAATAAGCCCTGCTTATTGGATGGGAGCTTTGTGTGTCCAAGTATTTTCCCGCCTCAATCGCGAGGGGATCGTGCCTATCCTCAGCAGGTACTTGAAAAGAGGCGGCCAAATGGACATGCATCAACGATCGTTTCTCACCGCGGCTGACCGCACCGTACTCGGTATTTCCCTTGTTTTGCCCACCCTGGTGACTTGGGTCTATTTCATCCTGCTTGATGGAGCGCCCGCCTCGCTTCAACAGGGTGCGTATTCGATCGGCAAGGCCGTGCAATTCGCACTGCCCGTCGTTTGGGTTTGCCTCGTCCAGCGTGACCGACAAAAACTCAATCGGTCAAGCACTTGGTCTCTCATCACGGGCGTACTGTTCGGGCTCGTTGTGGCCTTTGCGATGGCCACGATTTACTTCGCCATTCTCAAGCCCAGCGGCCTGTTCGACGGCCCGGCCGCACAAGTCCGTGCGAAGGTGGAATCCTTCGGCGCGAGCTCACCGATTAAGTTTCTGCTGCTGGCCGTCTTCTACTCTGCCATCCACTCGCTGCTCGAAGAATATTACTGGCGGTGGTTCGTGTTCGGCCAGCTTTCCCGCGTCTGCCGTCCCCCCACCGCCATCGCCGTCAGCAGCATCGGCTTCGCAGCCCACCACGTTCTGGTGCTGCAACTCTATTTCGGCTGGCTCTCGCCGCTAACCTGGCTTTGCACGCTGGGCATCATCATCGGCGGTGCCTTCTGGGCCTGGCTCTACCGTACCAGCAACTCACTCATCGCGCCCTGGCTCAGCCACGCCCTCATCGATGCCGCCATTTTTGCCATCGGCTACCAAGTGCTACAAACTTAACGTTACAGCAACGAATGACTACTTTGCTTCCTGCACCCGATACAAATTGCTCTCGGTTCGAATGAACAGCGCATTCTCACTTACAGCATACGACGCCAAGGTTCGCTCTTTGAACCCCGCTTCGGCGATTTTCTCAAACGTCTTGCCTGGCTTGAGCACGAGGGCCGGTCCCTCTTCCGATTGAATATAGATTTTGCCGTCGGCATATAGCGGCGAGGCCGAATAACCGCCGCCGATCCGCTCATTCCAATTTTCCTGGCCTGTTTTGGCATCAAGGCAAGACGCAATTCCTTTGTCGGAGACCATATACAGCTCGTCGCCGATCAAGAGCAGCGAAGGCGTATGCGGAGTCGCCTTTTTAATCGACCAGGCGACGTTGGTTTCGGTCACGTCCCCCATCGCCCCTCCAAGCCGAATCGCCATCACGTTGGGGGTGTTGTATCCCGTGGCAATAAAGAGCAATCCATGCCCCACAATTGGCTTCGGAATTACCGAATAACCGTCGCCATAGAGAACCTGCCAGATTTCCTGTCCGGTTTTGGGATTAAGTGCGTTCACCACTCCCGAACCAGGCGTGATGAGTTGCTGTTTACCATCCACTTCGATGATCGTCGGCGTGCTGAACGAAAACTTGTTCTTCGAATTGCTAGAGCGAGCAAAACGCCAGGCTTCTTTGCCCGTCTTCGCATCCAGTGCCACAACATACGGATCGGCCGCCCCATCACAACTAAAAATGAGCAGCCCATCAAACAAAATCGGCGACCCGCCGTTTCCATGAACCGGCTTATAAGTGTTCGATTGATCCTTCCATAGAATTTTTCCGGTTAGATCAAGGCTCGCCGTTCCGGCGTGGCCGAAATGGATATAGATCGTGCCGGACTCCACCAGCGGCGTCGGGCTCGCGTGGCTGTTCTTTGAATGAATTGCCGGCACCTCCGCCTCCTGCCGAAAGATTTCCACGTTCCACAAAATCTTTCCATCCGCGGCATCGACACACAGCGACCGCAGCGACTGCTCCGGCTTGTCGTCCTCGCTGGGCACTGCTGCCGTCAAATACAGCCGGCCCTGATACAGACTGGGGGACGACCAGCCTTTGCCGGGAATCTCCGCTTTCCAAGCCACGTTTGTCGTTTCGTCCCAAGTGCTCGGCAGATTTTTCGCGGCCGCATGACCAGTGCCTGCCGACCCGCGGAATTGCGGCCAATCCGCAGCAATTGGCAAATCGAGCGCGGGGCCGATGCGGATATTGCGAAACCAAACTTCCTCGCTGTGGTTTTGCAATCCAAGGAAGCCTTTCGTCAGCCGGCCCGCCAGTTCGGGATAGGCCGATTCATCCGCGGCGACGATCAGCATGCCATTGTGGGTGATGTGGTATTTCGTGCCACGGCAATTAATCTCCAGAGAGTTCCACTCGCCGACGTCTTTGCCGACGTGACTCGTCGCCGGCGCGATCGCATACAAGCTTCCGGTGAATTGATACGGCTTCAGCTCTCGATATTTACCCGCACGATCGTCGAGCGTCTGAACTTCGATCCCTGCCCCATCGCCGTGATGATCACCATCTGTCGGCACGCGGATAAAGACGCCACTATTGCCGCCCGCCTTCAATTTGTACTCCAGTCGCAGGTTGAAATCGCCGAATTGCTCTGTGCTTCGCAGCCACGGCCCCTTCTCACCAGTGCAAACGATCGTCCCTTCCTCCACCTTCCAACACTTCTCAGCCGGCTGCCCCGCCCCCTCCCAACCCACGAGCGATTTGCCATCAAACAGCGACCGATAGCCTGGCTCTTCAGCAATTATGAACAACGGTGAAAGTAACGCGATGAGCAAGCTCGAAAAACGCGACAACGTGTACTGCCTACAAGACATCATCTTCCCTAATCTCCCTCTTCTTCTTTGCGACTCTGTGCCTTTGCGTCTCTGCGTTAACTAATCGTCACGGCCCAGCCGCCTTCCCTGGAACGCGAGGATCGTGCAGACCAAGAAACATGCCGGTCGAACGATCCAACTCAATTGCCTGCGAAACTCCCATGTTTGCCACCGGCGTCAGCTTGTGGCCACGGCTGGTGAGCGCCTTTTGCAGCGATTCATCCAATTTTGATTCGATGCGAACCGCATCCGGTGACCATTGATGATGAATTCGCGGCTGAGCAAGTGCTTGATCGAGCGGCAAGCCCAAATCAATTCGCCGTACCAATGCCTGCAGCACCTGCGTGATGATCGTCGGCCCGCCGGCGGCACCCACTGTTAGCACTGGCTGGCCATTTTCCAGCACGATCGTCGGACTCATGCTCGATAACGGTCGCTTCAGAGGGGCCACGGCATTAGCCTCCGCACCAACGAGGCCGAACGCATTCGGCTGCCCCGGCGCGATCGAAAAATCGTCCATTTCATTGTTCAAAACGACGCCAGTCCCCGGCACAATTACCTTGCAGCCGTAAGAAGTATTCACCGTCTGCGTCATCGCCACCCAATTTCCCTCAGCATCTGCCGCGGTGATATGCGTCGTGTGCTTGAGAAAAACGCTTTCATCAGCGGCTGGCGGCGTGCCGTGATCGGCAGCCGGCGTGGCCTTGGCCAAGTCGATTTTTGCCGCCAGGCTCTTGGCATAATTCTTGTCGATCAACCCCTTGGGCACGCGGGCAAAATCCGGATCGCCCAGCCAGAATGCTCGGTCCGCGAACGCCAGCTTCATCGCTTCCGCGAGCAAGTGCTGATATTCACCCGCATCGCGAAGATGGATCGCCTGCACGTCGAAGTTTTCTAGAATGTTCAAGATCTGCGCGACATGAACACCGCCCGAGCTGGTCGGCGGGAAGCCCACAATCGTTCGGCCGCGGTAAGTCGTCACCAATGGCTCGCGCAGCACCGGCTGATACGCCGCAAAATCCTCTGCCGTCAGTCGCCCGCCATGCTCCGCCATCCACTTGCCCACGGCAGCCGAAAACGGCCCGCGATAAAAATAATCGACCCCGCGCTCCGCAATTGCGCGATAGAGCCGCGCCAAATCAGGCTGCTTCAAAATTTCTCCGTCGTGATATGCCGAGCCGTCCGCCTTAAGCAGCGAAACCTCCGGCCCACAGTTCTTGATGAGCGTTTGCGCGGCGCGAGCCAATGCCGAGGCATTCGGCTTATCGATCGCAAACCCTCGTTCCGCCAGCTCTGCCGCTGGGCCGGCCAAATCAGCCAGCTTCAATCGGCCATGCTCTTTCACTGCCAGCGCATAGCCCGCCAACGCCCCCGGCGTCGCCGCGGCCAGCGGGCCGGATTGACTCCACTCCGGCTGTACCTTGCCATCCTTGAAATACATGTCGCGCGTCGCCTTCGCCGGTGCCGTTTCGCGTCCGTCGATCGCGAAGAGTTTGCCGTCGGCACGCCGAATCAAAATAAAACATCCGCCGCCGAGCCCCGAGTTGTGCGCATCGACAACTCCCAGCGTCAGGCCGACCGCAACAGCCGCATCGATCGCATTACCGCCCTTTTGCAGCGCCGCAACTCCGGCCTCCGTCGCCAGCGGATGCACCGAGGCGACCATGCCTTTCGTCGAAGCTGCTCCATTCGGTGGCAAATCGGCAGCAATGGCGGCGAGGGAAAGCATGCTCAGGGCAGCAAACATCGTTTACTCCAAAAACACAAACCGCCGGGTGCATGCCCGGCGGCTTCGTAAAGCCGCGACCATTGGTCGCGGTGTTTCGTCAAACTCAAATGTAAACCGCGGCTACTGGCCGCGGCTTTGCTTACGCATTCAACTTCACGCCCGAATCCGAACCGATATTAATCCACATGTGGACGTGCGGCGAGCCACGGAAATAAAACACAAACGACGGCCCTTCCAAGCGCCAGTTGTCCCAGATGCCGTCGTCGCCAATATCTCCCTGGGCATAAAACGCCAGCGAGCAGGCATCCAGCCCGCCCTGCTTCTTCAAGCACTCGTTCACTTCATCGCGGTCGGCATTGCGATACGGCTCGAAGACCAACTTCACGGCTTGCTGCAACTGCGTCTTCTGATCGGCGGACAAATCGCCGACCGAGACACCCGGAAACTTGCCGTCCTTTCCGCGGAAGGCAACGGCTTGCTCGGCCGGCAGTTGGGCGATGAGCGCCTTCTCGCGCTGCTTGCCGTCGAGCATTTCAAACACTTTATTGGCTTGCAATGCTTGCGGCCACCAGATGTTGCCGGGATGGCCCTCTTTTTCGTTGAGTCCGGCGGTCTGAGTCGCTTGGTGGCCATGAAATACCGGACCGCCAAACGCCAAGCTGTCGATGCTGTTGCCATCGACGCGGACCGTCAGGTGCCGACCCGTCATCACCAATTCAAATTTCTCGCCGGGCTTGCCAAACAGCGCGATGCTTTGGGCCGACCCCCACGGCTTATGCTCCGTGTCGTCTTGCAACTGCTTGTCGATCTGCTTGACCCATTCCGGCTGAAATAGGCCTTCATAAATCGCTCGACAGATTTCCTGTTGATCCTTGGTGTAGTAGTCGCTGCGAATCTCCGGCTTGGTGATTTGCCAATTGTTTGAAACTCGCGTGCGTAGCAGGCCGAGTTTGTCGTCTTGATGATCCCAAGCAAATGCTACTTCATTGCGTTGCTTTTCGCTGAGCGTGTCATAGAGCTTCTTCACGAGGGTTTCAGGGTTGGCCTTGTCTCTCTCGGCCGCGCGAACTACAGCGGGCAGTGCGGCTGCTGCTGCCGTCGCGCTGGCAACTTTGATGAACCGGCGGCGATCCAATTCAAACGGTTTGCCATCACAATCAGGGCAGGATACGTCGTGATTGTTTTTGTTCATGAGGACTTTCCTTGGGGGAGGGCGTTGTTGCAGGAGAGGATTCAGGAGGGAGTTATTGCCGCGTGCGGCTCTTTTCGTGGCAGGCTTCGCAGCGTTGGCTGACGCCGCGAATGAGTTGACGCACTGCCTGCGAATCGGTTTCCTTGGAATCAGCCGTCTTGCTGGCCGATCCAACGAAATCATCGGACAGCGTAGCCCACGCCGGGGTGGTTCGCGAATTAGACACCAGTTTGCCTAGCTCTGCCAACACGCGAACCTGTTTTTTCGCCGCATCGACGTGGCCCGTTGAAAGCGAAACCTTCGCGTCCGCCAGAACCGCATCCATCAGAAGCATGAGCGGGCGAATCGCCGGGGGCTTGACATACGGTGTCGGTTTACCGGTTGGGCTAATCACCATCGCAGTAATCGCCGCCTTATCCAACGCATCCATCGCCTGCGTGCAAAAGGTGCTATCTTCGAGCTTCGCTGCCGATTGCACCGCCGTTGTGCCCAGAACTACGATTTCCAGCGCACCTTGCCACTGTTTGTCGTCGCTGCGGGATTTTTGCATTTCGGCCAGCACTTTCAAGTTGCCGGCCGATTGGCCCAAGGACTTGTAATCCTTTTGATCGAGCCACTCGCGAGCATGGACCAGATTGCGGGCCAGCGCAACGTGTAACGCCGCGACGACCGGATCGGCCGTCTCGGCAGCCGGCAACTGCACCGGACTGGCCACCATCACCGCGACAATTACTCTAAGAATGCATGCTTTCATGGCAGTATTAGAGCCATAACCGCACGCAACTTGCAACATCCAATCCGACACGGGCCATGGATGTGGCCCCCAAAGGCGAAACCGATCGACGCACGCCTCTCTCAAGGCTTCACGGCGGCGGGAACTCCGCTCCACTTGGCCGTGCCGATTGCAAAATACTTGTGCGTGAACGGCGGCTTGGTCCGACTGGCGTACCACATCCGCCAGGATCCGTCGTCATGGTGAATGACGCTCTCGCTCGTAACGTAATGCGATTCCCAGGGGCGTGATGCATCCGGTTTCATCACTGGATTATGAGGTGATTTTATCCAATGGCGGCCATCACGGCTGGCGGCAAATCCGAGTGCCGTTTTTTGCGATTCTTGCCCCCTCCAATACGAGCCGTACCACATAAGGAACAGGCCATCGACCTTCCGCACGGTCGGATAGAACAAGCGGTTCTGCTCCCACGCCTGATCGACCTTGAGCGCTATATTTGGCTCGACCTGCCACTTCTGGCCGTCACGGCTTTCCGCATGGCGAATGACCCAGGGGCTCTTCGACACATCCGTGTACCACAGCCGGTAAGTATCGCCATCTTTAATCACCGTCGGTGCATAAACACCTCGCAGCAACGCCTCGGATGGCTGCGACCAATGAATTCCATCCTCGCTGGTTGCCTCATGGAGCGTGTGCAAACCGCTCTTGTCGTGAAAATCGGTACTGCTCAGCCACATGCGCAGCTTGCCGTGCTCGCGAATCGGCTTTCCGGAGTTGTCCGCGAGTAGGGTTGGAGTCAGGATCGAATGCCGCTTGTCGGCAAATGCCAGAACAGGATTCTCTGCCTGTCGCGTGAAGGTTCTTCCGTCACTTCCCACCGCCAAGCCTAAACCAAACACCCGGTCCAACACCGTCCCCTGCGATCCGCAATACCACAGCAGGAACTTATCGCCCTCACGAGCCACGCATGGCGCGAAGATATGCTGATCGTCAAAG
>JANNTN010000261.1:0-7129 GCA_031394445.1 Anatilimnocola sp. | reverse complement strand
GCGATGGTTTGGGGAGTGACGGGTTCGATGAGGCCGCGTTCGGTGATGATGGCTTTGATGAGGCGGGCGGGGGTGACGTCGAAGGCGGGGTTATAGACGCGGATGTTGTCGGGGGCGGTTTGGCGGCCGAAGCCGTGAGTGATTTCGGTGGAGGAGCGTTCTTCGATGGGGATTTGGTCGCCGGATTGAATCGTGAGGTCGAAGGTGGTGCTGGGGGCGGCGACGTAGAAGGGGATGTTGTGAGCGGCGGCGAGGAGGGCGACGGAGTAGGTGCCGATTTTGTTGGCGGTGTCGCCGTTGGCGGCGATGCGGTCGGCCCCGACGATGACGGCTTGGACTTTGCCTTCGCGCATGACCTGGCCGGCCATGTTATCGCAGATGAGAGTGGCGTCGATGCCACGCTGGGATAGTTCCCAGGCGGTGAGGCGGGAGCCTTGGAGGAGGGGGCGGGTTTCATCGACAAAGACGTGGAGCTTTTTGCCCTGATCTTGGCAAGTGAAGAAGACGGAGAGGGCGGTGCCGTATTCGGCGGTGGCGAGGCCGCCAGCGTTGCAGTGGGTGAGGACGCCGGAGTTGTGTTTCAATAGATCGGCACCGTGGCGACCGATGGCGTGGCAGAGGGCGCGGTCTTCTTCGTGGATGGCGCGGGCTTCGTCTAATAGCACTGCCTGAAGTTTGGCTGTGGTCGCGATTTTTCGTAGTGCTTCGACCTTGTGCTTCATCCGATCCAGCGCCCAAAACAAATTCACTGCCGTCGGCCGGCTTGTCGCGAGATATTTGGTGACCTCGTCCAGTCGTCTGAAATATCCGTCCACGCCCGCGCTGATAGCGGACCACTGACCAATCACAACGCCATAAGCCGCGGCAATTCCGATAGCGGGCGCGCCGCGGACGCGAAGTTGCTTGATGGCTTCCCAGACGGCTTCGACGGTTCGGCAGTCATGCTCGATCAGTTCGATGGGGAGGCGCGTTTGGTCGATGACGACGAGGTGGCCCCGTTCGTCGCCGATCCAGCGGAGGGTTTCGATTTTTGTGGGCATTGAGAAAATATCTCACACAGAGGCACGGAGGCACAGAGAGGAGGTGGGCGAAAAAGATTTAGCCGCCGATGAACTCAATGCGACAGCGAGGCAACCAAAAGGCAGGGAAACCACGAATCACACGAATCATGCAAGGAAATTGCCGCGGATGAACGCGGGTGACACGGATGAAGGTAAAAAGCTTTTCGTGTGCATTAGGGGTGAACACGGATCAGAGGGGGAGTAAAGAGGCCGCAGTTAGGAAGGCGAGAGCGGATTGAAAGGGAGATTAAACGTTTCGGCGACGGCTTGGTTGGTGATGTGGCCGTGGTGGATGTTGGCGGAGGAGGCGAGGGGGGCGGATTGGATGAGGGCGGGTTCGATGCCGAGTTTGGCGAGGAGCAGCACCCAGGGAAGGGTGACGTTACAGAGGGCGAAGGTGCTGGTGCGGCCGACGGCACCGGGCATGTTGGTGACGCAGTAGTGGAGGACGCCTTCTTCGAGGTAGGTGGGGTTGCTGTGGGTGGTGGGGCGGCTGGTTTCGACGCAGCCGCCTTGGTCGATGGCAACGTCGATGATGACGCTGCCGGGCTTCATGAATTTTAGATCTTGGCGGGAAATGAGGCGGGGAGCTTTGGCACCGGGGATGAGGACGGCACCGACGACGAGATCGGCGAGGCGGAGCTGGTCGCGGATGGTGTGACGGTCGCTGTAGAGGACGTTGACGTTGGCGGGCATGATGTCGTCGAGGTAGCGGAGGCGATCCATGTTCACATCGAGGATGGCAATGTCGGCCTGGAAGCCGGCGGCGATTTTGGCCGCGTTGGCACCGACGACGCCGCCGCCCAGGATCGTGATGTGAGCCGGGGCTACGCCGGGAACGCCGGCAAGAAGGATTCCGCGGCCGAGTTGGGGCTTTTCGAGGTATTTGGCCCCTTCTTGGATGCTCATGCGGCCGGCGACTTCGCTCATGGGGGTGAGCAGCGGCAGGCGGCCTTGGGGGTCGCGGAGGGTTTCGTAGGCGAGGCAGGTCGCGTCGGACTTGAGCATCGCCTGGGTCAGGTCGCTGCTGGCGGCGAAGTGGAAATAGGTGAAGAGGGTTTGGCCGGCGCGAATGAGCGGGTATTCGGGGGGCAGGGGTTCTTTGACTTTGACGATGAGGTCGGCCCGGGCATAGACCTCAGCCGCGGTGGCGATGATTTCAGCACCCGCGTCGGCGTATTCGGCGTCGGAAAGGCCGGAGCCGACGCCGGCGGATGCTTCGATGAGGACTTTGTGGCCGGCGCGCGAAAGTTCTTCGACGCCGACAGGCAACATAGCAACTCGATACTCGTCGTGCTTGATTTCTCGCGGAACACCGATGAACATGGCAATTACTGCTGAAGCTGGCTACTCGTTTTTGAACACCACTACCATCGTTTTAACGAGCAGATGGCAAAACGACAATTCGGCAGTGCCAGACTATTCAGTGAGCCGCATCCATTCTGTTTTTAGGAGTACGGGTCATGACCATGTCTATGCGAATCGCGATTGTTTCGGTGATTGTGCTCGGCCTTTCGGCCGCCACGGGCGGACTCAGTCAGCCGACAACACCGCGGGACGATATCAACAACGGCAAGAACAAATCGGGCAAGCAGATGGACTGGCTTGTGCGCTACGACCCGACGGAAACGGTCGGCAGCATGTTCCCCCACGCCACGCGCCCGCCCGAAGCGCAGGCAATTCGGCTGCGGATCACCAAAGCCGGGACGCAGTATTTCGCCCGGCTGTGGCGATTTAAGGTCAATGAAGAGGGGAACTATGCGTTGGCGGATAAGACCGATTCGGTGATTGCGATTCCCGTGCAGATGGCCGTCGAAGGAAAAAATACGGGGAGGCATCGCAAGGCATTCAAAACGCTCAACGCGGTCGCGCTGAACGATGCCGACGGTGCGCCGACCGGAAAATATGTGACGATCAACGGTATCTGGCAGCCGGGCACCGATAACAAGGCCCGGTCGAGCGACCGCGTGCAATTGAAGCTTTACATCTCGAATAGTGCGGTCGCGCGCATCATGGCACCGACCACGGGGAACTGCGAAGAAGACCCCGATACGGACGTGCTGGAAGAGACCGATCCGCCGCCGAACGACGACGATCCACCACCGCCATAAATTGAAGTGGTCCGAATTCAGCGATTCAGGGCGTTGCGGTTTTTTTCACGCTCGCTGCGGCAACCACTTCGTCAGTGGCCGGGTCGGGAAAGTCGTTGCTTAACTGGCAACAGACTTGTGTGTATCTATCCTTATTCCTCTTCCCCCACCTCATCGGCCACTTCGTCCAGCTCGGAATCGATCGCGTTCAATTGGGCTTCGCCCTCTTCCAGCTCCGAATCGTATTCGCTTTCGAGCTCTTCGCTGGTGGCGACGACTTCGTCTTCGTCGATTCCCGTCTCGTTTCGCTTGTCGTCGCGGCGGCGGCGTTGGAGGTACATTTTGATGGGAACTTCGCCGAATCGGAGATTGTCGCGCAGGATGCGGAGCAAGAACCGCCGGTATTGCTCGGAGAAGCCGCGAGGCTCGTTGCACATCAGCACGATCGTGGGGGGCTGCGTGCTGACTTGCGTCGCGTAGTAGATTTTTGGCCGCATCATGCCGAGCATCGGCGGGGGATGCTGCAAGAGGGCGGCACGCACGAGCTTGTTAAGCTGGCCGGTCGAAACGCGGTCGAGGCTCTGCTTGAAGAGCATTTGGGCGTGGTTGAGCAGCGCCTTCACATTCTTGCCGGTTTGGCCGGTGACAAAGGCGATGGGGACATGCCACATCGTGGGAAAGGCGTCGCGCAGATAATCGACCCACCGCTCGGTAGGCATCTGGCCGTAGAGCAGATCCCACTTATTAACGACGAAGATGCAGGGCTTGTAATTATCGGCAATGTATTTGCTGAGCTGCTTATCGACTTTGGAGAGGCGCTGCGTGCAATCGTAAAACAGCAGGACCACGTCGGCCCGGCGGATGCTGCGTTGGGCGCGGTGAAAGCTGTAGAAATCGATATCGCTGCGAATGCTGCGATGGCGGCGAACGCCAGCGGTGTCGATGGCGATGAAGGTTTTGCCGTCAAGCTCGAAGCGGACATCGACGCTATCGCGCGTCGTGCCAGGGATCTCGCTGACGATCATCCGCTCGGCTTTGGCCAGCGTGTTGACGAACGTGCTTTTGCCCGTGTTGCGCCGGCCGACGATGGCGATTTTTAGCTCGGGCACCTCGGGCGGATCCTCGAACATGACAAACGGCGGCAGCTTGGCATGGATCGCGTCGAGGAGTTCTTTCTTGCCGCGGTTTTGCAGCGTGCTGACCTTGATCAGCCGGCCGCGACCGAATTTGTAGAACTCGTCGGCGGCATAGTCGAGTTGTTCGTTGTCGGTCTTGTTGGCTACGCAGATGACCGGCTTTTCCATGTAGCGGAGACGGCGGGCGACGTCTTCGTCGAGCGGAGCAATGCCCGTGCGGGAATCGACAACGAAGAGCACCACATCGGCCGTTTCGAGCGCCGTCTCAACCTGTTCCTCGACCTGCTTGCCCAAGTTGTCGCTGTCTTGAATGCCGATGCCGCCCGTATCGACCAGCTCGAAAAAACGGGCGTTGTGCTCCGTGAAGTGGGTCACCCGGTCGCGGGTGACGCCGGCCTGGTCATCGACGATGGAGATGCGCCGGCCGGCGAGCCAATTGAGCAGGCTCGATTTTCCCACGTTGGGACGGCCGACGATAACAACCTGAGGGACGGACATGGGGGCTAACTAATGACCAATGACGAAGCACGAATGACAACAGCAGTGGGGCTAATGCTGTAACACCGAACACCTGTATAATACTTCCTCGCCCCACCGACGTGAGGGGGCTAACTGCTGGCCTGCTACCGATTTCGGCACGCCGTTGGTTCAAATCCCGCGGCGGCTACAGGCTTTATTCGTAAATCTCACGTCCAGCACGACCATTCAAACCCGAAGCGTCAGCGAGGGATTCGGGTATATTTTGGGGGCCTCGTTGACGCTTCGGGTTAGTGTTTGCGTTTGTAGCTGGCAATTTTGTAATCAAACGGCTGATCCCGGCTCATGGACGACCGCGAAAACTCGCTGCAAACCGCTCGCCGCATCGTCTCGCAGCGGCTGGAAAGCCTGCAACGGGCAGGGGTCGAGCAAATCGGGCGTGCGGCGTTTGTTCCGCTGCCGGTCGCGGAATCGATGGTGGGAACAGCCCACCCTACGACTGCCGTGGCGGAGGCTGATGCGTTGGCAGGCCACACCACCCTCACCCCAGCCCTCTCCCAAGGGGAGAGGGAGTACATGCCGCCTCCGCTCCCTGAATCATTAACTTCGACATCAACTATGCCGCGTTCTCCTGCTCGCCCTGTCGCTCCTGCGTCTGATCTGCCGCTTTCGCTCACGCAGCCGTATCCGAAGGGATTGGCAAACTCGGTTGCGGGCCGCCAGCAACTGCTCGACGACATGAACACTGAGGTGCGGGGTTGCACGTTGTGCAAGGAACTGGCCTGCACGCGGACGCAGACGGTGTTTGGCGTGGGGCACGCGAAGCCGCGAGTGGTTTTTTTTGGCGAAGCGCCGGGAGCGGACGAAGATCGGCAGGGGGAGCCGTTCGTGGGCCGCGCGGGGCAGTTGTTGACCAAGATCATCGAAGCTTGCGGCTGGGCGCGGTCTGACGTTTATATCATGAACGTCCTGAAATGCCGCCCGCCCGATAATCGCAACCCGCTGCCGAACGAAACCGACAATTGCCGGCAGTATTTCGTGCGGCAGTTCGAAATTCTGCGGCCAGAATACATCGTGTGCGTCGGCACGATTCCGGCGCAGGCACTGCTGGAGACGGATGTCTCCGTCGGAAAGCTGCGCGGGAAGTTTCACCGTTATCGAGATTCAACGGTGCTTGTCACTTATCATCCGTCGTATCTGCTGCGGAATCCCAGCGCGAAGAAATATGTCTGGGACGATATGCAGATGCTGCTGAAAGAAATGGGACTGCCGGTGCCGGGGAAGTGAAGCACGTACCACATTCGGGCACCTCGAATTTTCACGGCGGCAAATTCATATCTCTGAGTAGCTGTGCAAACCGTGGATGGGAGCGGAGGTTGTCGAGCGTGGGATCGACCTTAAGCCAAATAACCTGGCTGTCACGTTCTTCGCAAGCCTTTTGCAGCCACTCGAAAGCCAGGTCCTTATCGCCAAGACCGGCGTGGATTCGCGCGATTGGCATGGCAAAGCCGTAACGGCCTTGGGACATCCCTTCAAGCTGCGTTAGGGTTTTTTGGGCCTCGGCTCTTTGGCCTGCCACTGCATAGGCATATCCCAGCATGCCGACGACGCCTGGATGCCGCTGGCCGGCGTCGATTGCCACTTGCAATTCGGCAATGGCCTGGCCTGGCTGGCCCTGCTGAACATGGGCCAAACTGAGCTGGGTGTATGCCAGCGGGAATTTTGCATCCAGCTCAAGCGCTTTGTTCGCCTCAACAATCGCCTCGTCATAGCGGCGCATCCAGTTATAGCACTGGGCCAGCTCGTGCCGGCGCGGAGCAGCCGCGGGATCGACTTCTTGGCCGCGCTGGATGCTAGCCAAGGCCTCCGGGAGGCGGTTATGAGCCGCGAACCAAAAGCCGTAGATGTTGTGGGCCATCCAGCCGGAATTGGCGCTGGCCAGCTTCAGTTCGCGCTCGGCAGCGGGCCAGTCCCAATCGTGAAACAGATGGATGGTGCCCAGGCCGGCATGCGCGTCGGCCAGGGTGGGGTCAATCTGCAGAACCTTCAGGAAGAGCTCGCGGGCCTCCGGGTGCGTTACCCGCGGGCCGAGATAGAGCGTCCCCAAGAGGACCTTGCACCGGCCCACGCCGGCAAGTGCAGGGGCATAGTTTGGATCCGCATTCAGGGCCCTTTGGAAATACTCGATTCCCGTCTGCAATCCATCGGGAGTGAACTTGTTGAAGTGAAATTTGCCTTCGGTGTAGAGCAAGTAGGCGGCAGAGTTTTGTGTGTGTCGCTTGGTAAGACGCTGCTCTTCCTCGCCGGTGAGATGCAAACGCAGGTTGGCGGCCACATCGCGAGCGATCTGGTCTTGTAGGTCCAG
>JANNTN010000217.1:0-7433 GCA_031394445.1 Anatilimnocola sp. | reverse complement strand
CTCTTAATCAATAGGTTGTTGGTTCGAGTCCAACGCGGGGCACTCATAAAGGCTTTCACAGCAATAAGTTGTGACGAGCCTTTTTTCATGGCCAATGTGGATGCCGTTCCACAACAGCTTTGCGAATCTTGATTGCATCTTGCATGG
Organism: Anatilimnocola sp.; assembly: GCA_031394445.1. Classification (GTDB taxonomy): domain Bacteria; phylum Planctomycetota; class Planctomycetia; order Pirellulales; family Pirellulaceae; genus CAYLLN01. Next base: position 7,286 of record JANNTN010000217.1, on the reverse strand, counting down.
ATTTCACGGCTCGTTAAGAATCTTGATAGATTTTCTCACGCAATCGGAGTGCGCGTCATGACGACGGTGAAAGCAAGCGGCCAACTTACCTTGCGCGATCGCCTCTCGCGGCTGACTTTTGAAAAGGCTTGCACGCTCCTGGGCCCCCTCGGCAAAAAGCTGATCACGCGGGGCGGTCATTGGCAAATCAATCTGGAAGAGCAGGTCTATCTGGGGGACGACCTGTTTCGTTTGACGTTGCGAACCCCTCAAGGCGATACGGAAGCCATAGTAACCATCACGCTGATGGCTGAAGTACGGGACCGCCTGCATTGGCACTGCGACCACTGCCACGGTGCGTGTGAGCATGTCGGCGCGTCCTTCTCGCTAATTTTGGAAGGGAAAACGGCACTCGGCCTGGCCGAACCGCCCAAGGAACGCGTGCCTGTCGAAAGCTTGAGCGAGGAGGCATTGGTCACGCTGGCTCTTGATGAGCGCAAGGAGCGAGCGAAATCCGAGAAAATGAAGATTGTGGCGGTTGATCCCGATCAGCCCTGGACCGACTACACCGTAACCAGCTTGCTCAGCGGAAAAAGCTATCGCGTGGCGCTCCGGGGAATGGATCGCGGGCCTTCCTATTGCTCCTGCCCCGATTTTCGCACGAACACGCTGGGCACTTGCAAGCACATTTTGAATGTCCAGGCGAAGGTCAAAAAGAAGTTTGATCCAGCAGCGCTGAAAAAGCCGTACCGCCGCAAACGAATCGCCGTCCACTTACATTTCGATCACGACGTCACTTTGCGGTTGGCTGCGCCGGATCGGCTGAAGGACGAAGTCGCGGCTGTGGTGAAGCCGCTCGTGGGGCGAAGCATCACCGAAGTGAACGATCTGTTGAAGCGACTCACGAAACTTGAGCAACTTGATCAGGATTTTCACGTCTATCCCGACGCCGAGGAGTACATCCAGCACCAACTGTCGCGCGAGCGCCTAGAAAGAAAGGCCGCGGAGATTCGCCGCGACGCGACGAACCACCCTCTGCGCCAAGGACTGCTCAAAATTCCGCTGTTGCCGTATCAACTCGACGGGATTGCCTTCGCCGCACACGCTGGCCGCGCGGTTCTGGCCGACGATATGGGCCTCGGCAAAACCATCCAGGGAGTTGGGCTTGCTGAATTGCTCGCATGCGAGTTAGATATTCGTAAAGCGCTTGTCGTTTGTCCAGCATCGGTCAAAAGCCAGTGGATGAACGAAATCCATCGCTTCTGTGATCGCACGGTGCAGCTCGTCACTGGCCCCAATGCGAATCGCCTAACGCAATACTCGCAAGAGTCTTTCTTCACGATCTGCAATTACGAGCAGGTGCTGCGCGACATTTTGGATGTAGAGCAAGTGAAATGGGATTTGATCATTTTGGACGAAGGGCAGCGAATCAAGAATTGGGAATCGAAAACGGCCCGTGTCATCAAGGGCTTGCGGTCGCAATTCGCCCTCGTCTTGTCCGGCACGCCGCTAGAAAACCGGCTCGACGACCTGTACTCGGTGGTGCAGTTCATCGATCAACGACGGCTGGGGCCGGGCTTTCGCTTCTTCAATCAACACCGGGTCGTCGATGACAAGGGTAAAGTGCTCGGCTACAAGAATCTCGAGCAACTGCGCAAGAACTTGCGGCCGATTCTGCTGCGGCGCACGCGCGATTCGGTAAAACTCGAATTGCCGCCGCGCACGACCGAGATCGTGCGCATCACGCCAACCGACGAGCAGTTGTCGTTACATCACGCCTACATGCAGATTGTCGCGACCATCGTTCGCAAGAAATTCATCTCCGAAATGGATCTGCTGCGGCTGCGCATGGCGCTACTCGGTGCGCGCATGTCGGCGGATAGCACGTTCTTGAATAACAAGGAGCCGCCGGGACATTCGAGCAAGCTAGAGCGACTGGCGGAACTGTTTGATGAATTGTTTGATGAGGAGGGACGCAAGGTCGTGCTGTTCTCGGAGTGGACCACGATGCTCGATCTGATTGAGCCGCTGCTGAAGAAGCGTAAGCTGCCCTACGTGCGGCTGGACGGCTCCGTGCCACAGAAACAGCGGCAGGAACTCGTGCATAAATTCCAGACCGATCCCGATTGCAAGCTCTTCATCACCACCAATGCCGGCTCGGTTGGGCTCAACCTGCAAGCCGCTAACACAGTAATCAACGTCGATTTGCCCTGGAATCCTGCTGTATTGGAACAGCGCATCGGCCGCGCCCATCGCATGGGGCAGACGCAGCCGGTGCAGGTGTATGTGCTGGTGACGGAAGGCACGATTGAAGAGAACTTGTTGCAGACGCTCTCGGCGAAGAAGGATTTGGCCCTGGCGGCTCTCGACCCCGAGGCGAGCGTCGATACAGTCGATATGGCCAGTGGCATGGATGAGCTGAAAGGCCGTTTGGAGGTGCTGTTGGGGGCGAAGCCGATCGCGCCGCTCGACGAGACGATGAAACAAACGGCCGAAGCAGATTCAAAACAAGCTGTCGAACGCCGCGAGCGGGTGGCCGCCGCCGGTGGGGAGATGCTCGGTGCGGCGTTTAAGTTTTTGGGCGAATTGGTTTCCAGCCAAGCGGATAAGCCGGCCGAACCGGCCGTCGCTACTGATCTGCGCAATCGTCTGGCTGAATGTGTCGAGGAAGACGCTAATGGCCGGCCGCGACTTACCGTCACCTTGCCAGATCGGGCTGCGCTGAATCAGCTTGCAGATGCACTGGCGCAGCTTTTGGCAGTGGGAAAGTAGGTTCCGTCTGCCGGACGGAACCTGGCACTCAACTGGCGGCTTCGTTGGCAACGCAAGGTCCACCTCGGCAAGGTGGACCTACTTGAGCAATCGCTGGAGGGCCGCCATGCCGGCGTCGGCGAGTTGGAGGGCTGGGATTTTCCAGAGTTGGGGGTTTAGAGTCTCGATGGAGAGGCAGCCGCGGTAGTTGATTCGTTTGAGGTGGGTGATGATGGCGGCGAGGTTGATGTCGCCGTCGCCGGGGAGGATGCGGTCGGTATCGCGGGCTAGTTCGCGGAGGGTGTCGGCGAGGTCGCAGAGTTGGACGTGGAAGAGATTTTCAATAGTGAGGTAGCCGAGATCTTCGGTCTTGCTGGGGCCGATGTGCCAGTGGAAGGCGTCGAGACAGATGCCGAGGCGGGGGCTGCCGACGTCGGCGATGAGGGCGGCGGCGGTTTGGAGGTTGTTGCCGAAGGCGCTGTGGGCTTGAAATTCGAGCGCGGCGCGTAAGCCTCGCTTACCGGTTTCTTGGGCGAGTTGGGACAGGGAAACTTGGACGCGCTCGATGGTTTGTTGGTCGAGGGGTGACGGTACGTCGCAGGCGACGATGATCGTGCCGATGTTTAGTTCGTGGCAGAGGTCGAGTCGGCGGCGAAAATGTTCCCAAGCTGCGCGGCGGGCTTCGCCTTGGGTGGCGAGGAGGCCGCCTTGGTAGCTGGCGACGGGGAGTGTTAGCCGGGTTTTTTCGAGCCAGTAGCAGACGTCTGCGATCGTGTGCGATTCGAGATAGGTTTCGAGCTTCGTCAGCCAAACTTCGACGGCTTGGCAGCCTGCGCCGGCGAAGTCTTCGAGATCGCGGTCGAAGGGGGAGTTGAGGCAGCAGACTTGGCTGAGGCAGGGGGTCATTTGGGGACAAGGAGACGAGGGGACAGGGGGACTAGGTGACGAGGAGAGGGGAGTCTGGAAGTTGGTGAGCAGTCCTCCGATGGGGGATCATTGTCGGCAACCGCCGGATGGTTGAGCAGGGGACGTTGGGGCGACCGGTGCGCTGTGGAAGCGGCCGAGGCGGGTGGAATATGCATGCGCAATTTTTTTGCGAGGCGGTATAAATGAACATAAGTTCATATACGCAATGAAGTTGCGTGAATATGCAGCCGAGCGAGTTATGCATGGTTATGCACGTTATTCACGAGTTTAGGGACTGCTGGAGGTCGGTGGTTGCGAGCGATCGAATTGGCCTGAGCACCACCCCGGCGGGGAAGGGAACTGCTGAGTGCCGGAAGGGGTGAGCAGGTGACGAAAGTGGCGACTGGTGAGGTTTGGTGGGCTGAGCAGGTGCGGCGTGCAAAGGCGGGAGTTTTGGAGTTCGACGTTTGAGTACACATTGTTGCAAAACTTTGGAGGTCAGAATGGCAGGATTGAGTCGAACCAAGCATGAAGTGCAAATTTTGTACCGATGTTCACTGCCTGGGCGGCGTGCTAAAATATCAGAATGGACAAGGTGTACATCGAGACGTCGATTGTTAGCCATGCAGCGGCATGGCCCAGCCGAGACGTAGCGATAGCCGGTCTGCAGCAACAGGCTCGCGATTGGTGGGCGAACGAACGCCACAAGTTTGAGTTGGTCACGTCGCAATTGACGCTTGACGAGGCAGCGGATGGTGATCCTCTCGCCGCCACCGATCGACTGAAAATGCTCGATGGCTTGCCGTTGGTGGACATCAGTGGTGACGTGCAGGCGTTGGCCCAGCAAATCATTGAGGCCCATGTGATGCCGGAAAAGGCGGCGGCTGATGCCCTTCACGTTGCTGCTGCAGCTCTCGCCGGAGTGGACTACTTGTTGACTTTGAATTGTAAGCACATTGCCAATGCCCATGAGCTTCCACGGATTTATCAATTGCTGGATCGAGAAGGACTGGGCCAACTTCTGATTTGCACTCCGGCACAGTTTCTTGGATACTCCGACGATGACGAAGAACCCAATACTTGACGATTTGCACGCTACGCGTCGCAAGCTTCTCGAACAATCCGGCGGCACGGTGGCTGGATTGGTGGGTCGGCTGCAAGCCAATCAAGGCAAGTCTGGCCGCGTGATATTGTCAACACGACGAACCAACCAGTGCATTGGAGCGGCGAAGCCGAGTGATTCGGTATTGGATAGTACATCGTCACCGCCCGGTGAATGTCAGCATTAGAACCGCTCACCCCGCCCCCTCTGCCGTTTCTCTGCTCGGAGTACCGAGAGAGTACCGGGGCGAGGGGAGCCGGAATTGTAGTTGAGGGGTCGCGTCGTTTAGATTTGCAAATGTGACAAACTCCATCGACTCGTTCGCTGATCTTGCTTCGTCGTATTGTTCTTTGATCGAACAACACGAGGAATACTCGACGGAAATTTTCGTGCGGCGCATCCGTGTGGTTTTGCCGTTGCTTTACTATCACGCGTTGAAACTGCCCGACGTCGAATCGACTGATGAAGAAATCCAGCGGGAAATCGGCCACGAGGAATGGTCGCGGATGTTCGCGAGTTTGCAGCGTAAATTGGGCGTCAACGATCTTTACTGGGAAATCTACGATCCCTTAAAGACGGAGCATGATGAGGCGGTGGCTGCCAGCCTGTCAGATGACCTCGCAGATATTTGGCGCGACTTGAAGGACGGTCTTTTGAATTGGTCCGATAGCAGTCCTGCAATACGACAGGAAATCGTCTGGAACTGGCATTTCACCTTTCATCATCATTGGTCGGACCATGTCGTCGATGCTCTACGGGCGATCAACTGGATCGTTGAGTGTTATGGAGTGCGGAATGATGAGAACGATACGTAACTGGGTTTGAGTTTTGTTAGGCTGATGTGAGGGTTCAATGGCGCTGTTGCGATTCACGAATCCGATTGACATTGCCGTTTATGGGGACTGGGACTTCCCGGTTTACGGGGCAGAAATTACGCTTCGTGCCGAAGACATGCGGGCTGAGTACGCTACGTACCTGGCGTACCATCGCCAGTATCACAGCAACATCCCCAAGCACTGGCCACGCTATGCCGAGGCGCAGCGGATCGCCGAATTGCACGCGATGCTGGTGGAGGCGTGTGAGGTTGGTCGGGACGTGAAGCTCGATGGGGGTGATTATGTTTGGTCATTCTGCTCACGTCTGATGTTCGAGAAGCGGTTTGTGTCGATCTGGTGCCCCGAGTGCGACAGGGAGTTTGGCACCGAAGAATGCGGAGTGTTGCAGTGGTCGTTCGGTAGCGATTTGGCAGCATCCGGTGGTCGCCGCGTTATTTGCCCCGCCGGACATACGTTGTATTCGTGTGGGGAGTGGAATTCGTAGTACCATAAACTGCGGCCCTCGATTGTGGCGTCAACTGGCTGCTCTCCGGGAGCTGTTAGCTCCCGGCTGGTGGGGTGGAGAGGGGCGAGGAGAGCCGGAGTAGAAATTAGCCGATGCGTTGCCGCAGTTCGGTTACGAGTTCGGATTCGTGGACGCGCCATTGTTTGAGGGAGTCGCGGTCGCGGATGGTAACAGTGCCGTCGGTGAGGGTTTGGCCATCGACGGTGATGCAGTAGGGGGTGCCGGCTTCGTCTTGGCGGCGGTAGCGGCGGCCGACGGCGCCGCCTTCGTCGTAGAAGACGGGCATGTGGGGCTTGATGGCGCGGTAGATGCGCTGGGCGACTTCGGGCATGCCGTCTTTCTTGACGAGGGGGAAGACGGCGGCTTTGATGGGGGCGATGCGGGGGTGAAATTTCATCACGACGCGGGTTTGCATTACGCCTTTTTCGTCCGGCTGCTGATCCTCGTGATAGGCTTCGCAAAGGAAAGCGAGCGTGCCGCGGTCGGCACCGGCGGAGGGCTCGATGACGTGCGGGATGAAGCGTTCGTTCGTTAAATCATCGCGGTAGGAGAGGTCTTTGCCGGAGCCTTTCCATTTGGGCTTGCCGTCTTCGCCTTGCTCGACGATGAGCTGGCCGTCTTTGGCGACGAGCTTGCCTTCCATGTGGCTGCGGAGGTCGAAATCGCCGCGGTGGGCAATGCCTTCGAGCTCACCGAATTCACCGGGCGGCAGGAACGGAAAGGCGTATTCGATGTCCGACGTGCCGCAAGAGTAGTGGCTGAGTTCGTCTTTTTCGTGCTCGCGGAGCTTAAGCCGTTCGCTGGACAAACCCAAATCGGTGTACCACTTCATGCGGCGATCACGCCAATACTGATACCACTGCGGCGAGCTCTTCGGATGGCAGAAAAATTCGATTTCCATTTGCTCGAATTCGCGCGAGCGGAAGGTAAAGTTCCGCGGCGTGATTTCGTTGCGGAAGCTTTTGCCCATTTGGGCGATGCCGAAGGGGACGCGGAGGCGAGTGCTGTCGCAGACGTTTTTGAAGTTAACGAAGATGCCTTGGGCCGTTTCGGGGCGGAGGTAAGCGGCCCCCTCTTCACCGGATAGGGCGCCGACGAAGGTTTTGAACATCAGGTTGAAGTCACGCGGGGCGGTGAGCGTGCCCAAAGTCTTCGAGTCGGGGCCAAGAACCTTCTCGTATTGAGCGGGATCGATTTTCGCCAGTGA
>JANNTN010000173.1:0-2626 GCA_031394445.1 Anatilimnocola sp. | reverse complement strand
CCGATCTGGGCGTTCTTTTTCGCTTCTTCGATTTGCTTGAGCAGCTCGTCGATCTTTTCCAGCTCTTCCTTGATGGCCAGCGCTTCGGGAATCGTCAGCGGCGTGCGGCCGGTGAATTGATATTTGGCGGCGAGCTCGTCGATCAGGTATTTGTCGCCAAGGGCATCGCGCAGTTTGAGAAGCTGGTGGGCGAATTTCGAGCGTTCGTCGTCGGTGGCGTACCAGATTCGTTCGAGATCGTGCAGTTGCTCTTCTTGGATGGCCCGCTTCAGGCGTTCTCGTAACTTCGGCGGCGGATCGGCCTTGTTCGCGGCTTTCTGAAACTCTTTTCGCGCCGTGTTTTGCACTGACTTCGTCTCGTACTTCTCCAAAATCTTTCGCTTTCGCTCCAGTAGCATGGCCAGGAGCGCATCCATGCTCGGCCCGAGGCCGGCAAGCTGACTGGGATCGAGGTGGATGGCACGGGCCAGCTCTTCGTCTGTTAGTTCACGGGCATTGCCGAACATCAGCATGTGTTCCATCGCCGGCGACACCAAATCCGGCGGCGGCTGCGTCGGCGATGGCAGGTTGATCGGATCGTACTTTTGGTACGTGTGGATGATTCCGCCGAGGGTTTGGCGATTGGCCATTAGGCACCAGTTGATGTTTTCGGAGGCAGGGGAGTTTTAACCACGAGTGACACGAAAGGGGAGGAAAAAATTGAGCTGCGGATTAACACAGCCCGGCGAAGCCGGAACCAAAGAATTTGAACAGGAGTTAACAGAGGAAACGGAGAGAGGCACAGTGAACAGAAGGAAACGAAGGGAACGAAGTAGGGATTCAGAAATTTGCACAGGCTGCGGAGAAACGCCGCGTTTGTATTGTGGATGACACGGATAAGACATGGTTGGCACTTGTATTTTATAGATAAAGCGACGATGGGGGGCGGGCACAGAGAATTTTGAGTGAGCAGGCCCTGGGTGGGGGGTAAAATATCAGGCTGGGCTTAGTAGCTCTACTGTTGGACTTCGGAATCGTGGCTAACCTGTTGATATGAATAACCTTGACTTCGCTAGCGTTATTCATTGGTCGCGCGAATGTTCGCGTCGCGCTTCCGAGCGAATTGATATACTGCTCGTAAAAAGCAAGGACATCCCTACAGCAGTCGGTTTGGTCGAGCTTTTGCATTTCAAATCTCGCTAGCGTCGTGAAACCCAAGCATCACAACACGTTACGACGTACTTGGAACTCTCACAGTCGAAGCAGAAGCAACATGACACGACGAACCTGTTCAGCACTTGAGGGGGCGATTCTTATTGTGGCCTGCGCTGCCGATTTGTGGGCGGAAGAGCCGTGGCGAAAGCATGTCGTTCACGAGGGTCTGCATACAAGCACCGCCGTGGCGGGCGATTTTACGAAGGACGGCAAGCCGGACATTATCAGCAACTCCGGAAGCAAGACGCGTTTATTCATCGCACCCGATTGGCGCGAGGTGATCCTCGCCGAAGGAAAGGGGCACGATTTTATTCACTCCGAGTTTTTTGATGTCGATGGCGACGGCGATCTCGATTGGATCGGTGCGCGCTATCAGCCGGGCTGGATCGCCTGGCTGGAGCAGCCCGAGAAACCCCTGGCGCAAAGTTGGACGCTACGCATGGTGGACGATCAAGTGAACGGCGTTCACGGACTGCTCAAGGGGGACATCGATGGTGACGGCCGATTCGATCTCATTGCCAACAGCGCTCAGCCGCTGGCTCCCTTTCCGAATTCGGCAGCTTGGCTGCGCGTGCCTACAGCACCGCATACCGCGGAGCGCTGGGAGCGGTTTATTTTTGCCGACAAAGACGCGCCCGGGCTCAGCCACTATTTTGGCGTGGGAGATGTAAACGGCGATGGCCGCGTCGATATCTCGCTTGCGGCCAAGGGCGGACCGACGGCCGAACCTGGAAGCGGCGAATGGTTTGCCTGGTGGGAAGCGCCGCTCGATCGAGCCCAGCCGTGGACGAAGCGGCTGATTGCCGAGCGGCAGCCTGGCGCTACGAATATCCAGCCGGCCGACGTGAATGGTGACGGCAAGACCGATTTTGTGGCTACACGCGGGCATGGCCGTGGAGTCATCTGGTTTGAGGCGCCTACGTGGCGAGAACACGTCATTCACGAGTCGCTGCTCGAGCCGCATTCTTTGGTCGTCGTCGATATGGATGGAGACGGCGACACGGACGCCGCGACCTGCGCCTATGGAGATCGCCAGGCGCTGTGGTTCGAAAATGACGGCCAAGGGCGCTTCACGAGCCACCTCGTTGCCGGCGATCAAGCGGCGTACGACATTCGCGCGGTCGATCTGGATCAGGACGGCGATCTCGATTTGCTCATTGCGGGACAACTGAGCAAGAACGTAGCCTGGTACGAAAACCCGCGAAAGCAACCGTAAACGCGGAGCAGATGTGCTAGTGAGTGTGTGCATATTAGTGTAGGGGGAGTTGAGGGTTGGGCGGCGGAGTTTTTTTGGTTCATCCGACTAAAGCGTACTTGGTTTCGTGAAGTTGATAGAGTTTGAGGGTGAAGAAGTCGGCGTCGCGAAGGCCGTAGTGCTGGCGGTTGAGGGTTTTGATCTTGTTATTGGTTCCCTCCAGAGGACCGGTGGAAA
>JANNTN010000172.1:0-31892 GCA_031394445.1 Anatilimnocola sp. | reverse complement strand
AAGTCGCCCGCCAGTTCGGTCGGCAGTTCGGCCATCCCCTGAGCGAGCAGCCCATAAAAGGCGTTTTCCTGGGCCATCATGCGCATCGCGACGTCGAGGCCTTTATCGATCTCGTCGCCAGCGGCAACATAATCTTGGGCTTCCGCCTTGCGGCGCACGACGCTGCTATGTTGATCGAGCGTCTTCACCCAGCCTTGCATCTGAGACGACAGATCCGTCAATCCCTTGGTTAGCTCGCTGGTTTCGTCTTTCTTCTTGGCCTCGATTCGCTTGCCGTCAACCGTGAGGGCCAGTTGCTTGGCGCGATGAATCTCGGGCATCGCCGTTTCCCGCTTTTTCTCAAATGCTCGGCGCTGGCTGTCGATCACGCGGGCCTGGCCGAGCGGAGTGGGTGGCTGAACCTGGGGTTGCGGCTGCGGCTGGACGGGCGGCTGGGGCCGAACGGGCGCTTGCCAATTAACCTGCGGTTGGACGGGCGGCGGCTGCTGCACAGGCGGCGGCTGCTGCACGGGCCGATGTGGAATCACCGGCGGTTGCTGAGGCGGCGGTTGGACGACAACGGGTTGCTGCACAACCACAGGCTGCGGCTGATTCGGTGGATTGTTCTTGCGCGTGAGACCGAGTCTTTTCAGGAGGCCCTTGGGCATGGAATTTGAGTTGGGTTCGTGTAGGCGATGCGAGGACGAGGACGAGAGGAACGCGGGTTACGCCCCAAGGGCAGCGGAAATCTCCGCGAGCTTGGCGCGCATGGGTTCGACGACGGAGAAGCCTTCGATCACTTCGTTATCGTCGAGTTCGGCGACGACGTCGTCCTCGTTGCACAGCTTGTTGAGTGAATTGAGAGTTTGCCGGGCCGTGGCGATAAGTGGCTCGCGCGTTGTATCGTCGCCGTTCAAAATGGCGTCCAGCTCCTTCGGCAAAGCGACCACCAACCCTTTCATGACGTCGTCCAACTTCTTCAAGGCGGCTGCCAGGGCTTGGGCTTGGTTGGCATCGGAGTTGAATTCCGCCGCGAGGACGTCCTTCAGCCGCTTGATGTCGGCCACGGCCTTGTCGCGGACGTTGACCCATTCGATGCGGGCCTTGCCCAGCCGCATGACGGAAAACTTGGCCGGCTGATTTGCCGTCTGTGTTTGCGAGGTAGGCGACGGGAGCGATTTGAGCAGATCGACAAGCTGCGTGAGGGTCGCGCGTGCCGGATCGAGCGGTTCGCTGGCGATCTGCTTCTGAAACGCGGCCAAGAGCTGGACCAGCTCGTTTTTGCGATCGGGATGGTTCTTGGCCGCGGCCTGAATTTGCGGGCTCAGCTTGTTCATTGCCGCCTGGAGCTGATTGGCGCTCGGCGTGGGGGCTTGAGGCGGAGGTGGCGGGGCGGGTGGGGGCGTCGGGGCGTTGGGAATGTCTTCCGCTTGAGACGCTGCGGGTTCCTGCTGATCCGCCTCGTCGGCCTCGTCCTCGTCGTCCGCGAGCTTGGGCAACTCGTTAACGAGCTCCCACCGCGGCTTAGCGGTCATTTCGGTCTGCTCGGCGATAAACTCCTTGAGTTTGGACGTTTTAACGCCTGGCTCTTCGCCGACGACTTTGAAGGCAAAATCCGAGCCGCTGGCTTCCAGAATGCCGGTGATGACGTCGTTGCCTTTGGCCTCCGCCTTGGCCTTCATCAAGGCCCCTTCCTTGAACTTCTTTTTTTGCACCAATAATTTGACGGGGGCGACGCCTTTTGCGATGAGCGCAAAATATCGCGGTGATTTCTTGGCGTCTTTCAGGCCTTCGATCAATTCGTCGTCGAGCGCGGTGCCAGGCATGTTCAGGGCTCCCTACAGGCGGGGAAAATGGGCAAGTGAAAATAGAAAGAAAGGATTCTAGCAATTCGCGAGACGAATCATACGATCCTTCGTCAAGGTGATTTATTCTCGGGCAGCGGAAGCTTGCCGCTGGCCACGTCGGGAGCTTGAGAGAGAAAGCCCCGATAGCGTTCTTTGGCTTTGGTGGCGTCGCCACTGACGGCCGCAATCATCAGGCTGCTGGCGATGGCTTGGCCGGTGAGCTTTTCGTCGGGCAAAACTTCTCCCATCTCTTCGGGGGCGATGCTGCCGCTGCTCCAGAAGGCGGCCACCGCCAGCCAGCTTCCTGGCCCGTCAAACTTGGTTTTGCCGGCAGCCGCTTCGCAGCGGCGGCGGTTGGAGTCGGTGGGCTCCTCGACCCAGTTCAGGGCGGCGTCCTTGGCCGCGGCGTCATCGAGAGTTAGGTTGTCGCCACAGGCCGCGTTAACCGAGAGGATTCCCCACCACACCCCCTCGCGCTTGGGCAACAGGTGAGCTTGCACGCGGACGGCTTTGGCGAAGGCCCCTTTGTCGGCTAGTACGGTTACAAATTGTGGCCCGGTTTTTACGGTTTTAGCGATCGCCACGTGTTCGTCGGCCATCTGCAATTGCTGGGCGATCTCTAGGGCGGTCGGCTCGCGCTCCTCGGTTGCCGCGATGGCGCTGGCGGCCCCTGCTGCGACAGCCGCACCCACCAACACGCCGCTGGCACCGCCGTCGAGTAGCGTGGGACTGACATTGCCATCGAACGCGACAACGAAGGCCGACTGGCCGGCGAGAATCGTGTCGCCGGGCTGCAATTCGGCTTCGCTCACGTCCTGATTGTTGACGGAAAGCTGCCGATCAAGGGCCAGCTTTCGGAGGCGAGCGCCATGCAACTGGCATTGCACGGCAAAATGAACGTCGGCCAGGTCGGCATCGCGGGGAAAGCTGAAATCGGCCCACTCCGTACGCCCGATGCGGGCAATCTGTCCGCTCCGCAAAAGCACTTTGCGACCGGCGTGCGGACCCGAGGTGATTTGGAGCGTGAGCTGCATTAGTTCAACGAGATCGTGCCGCCGTTGAGGTCGAGCGAACCGCTGCCGGTAACTTTGGACTGAGCGCCGGTGGCTTCGAAATTTCCGTCCGCGGTGAGCTTGATGTTGACGCTGGTCAATTCAATGCTGCTGGGGGTGATTTTGATCGAGCTGTCGCCAACTTTCAGCAACAGCTCTTGAGCCGCTTCGATCGATCCCTTGCCGGCCTCGATCGTGACGGTTTGATTGCCTTTGGAAATAGTGATCGTCTGGTTGCCTTGCGAGATCGTGACGGTGTCGTTCCCTTTGTCGATGATCGTCTCGCGGTGCAATTCCTTGATCTGGAGCTTGTCGGTTCCCTTTTCCAGCGTCGTCGTGCGGTTGTTATAGATGTCGATTGTCTGGTCGCCGGCGTCCTTCTTTTCAAAACCGACCTTGAGCGTGTCGTTGTTCTCGACAACACGGTCAAAGTTCTTTTCGGCGTGAAAATAGATATGCTCTTCCCCCTTCTTGTCTTCAAACCGCAGCTCGTTGAAGTGCTCGGCGGTGCCTTCCTTGGTGGACTGCGTCTTCAGGCCGCTTTGCGTCTGGTTGGTGGGCAACGCGTACGGAACGAGCTGGTCTTTGTTAAAGACGCGTCCCGTGATGATCGGCTGATCGGGGTCGCCGCCGAGGAATTCGACGATTACCTCTTCGCCAATGCGGGGAACATTGATGCCGCCCCAGCCCTTGCCGGCCCAAACCTGAGCCACACGCAGCCAGCACGAGCTTTTCTCGTTTTTCTCCCCCAGGCGATCCCAGAAGAAATGCACCTTCACGCGGCCATATTCATCGGTCCAGATTTCTTCGCCGCTTTTGCCGACAACGACGGCCGTTTGCGGTCCCTGCACCACCGGGCGAGGCGTGATGGAAGCCGAACGAAACGGCCGCTTGCTATCGATGGCCTTGAAGGTGCAATCGAAAAAGATGCCCATCGTCGCATCGAGCTGACCGGCTACCGTGGCAGCCGCGGTCGCCGTTTCCATTTTCAGATCATATTCCGCCTCGACGAGCAGGTGTTCTTTGTCGTTCTGATCGTCGCGTTGATAGCCTTTGAGTTTGAAGAGCTTCCCCGTCGCAAACATTTTGCTGTTCGTCTTGCCTTCGATAACCTCCCACGAGGTCTGCGCTTCTTCGATCCGCGTCTTGGCGATCGCTTCGCCGTTGGAACTCTCGGCGTAGCGATTGGGGTCGAAGTTGAAGAGCTCTTTGTTGGCCTGGGCGTGTTTTCGGTCAATCTTGCTTTGCGATTTCAAATCGGCCCGGGGCTTGGTGAAATCGTAATCCGTATGCACGAACAGGCCCGACTGTACCTGTTGCACGACGTTCCAGTCATAGATCGAGTCCTTGGAATAGCCGGCCTTGCGGAGCATGAATGGCAGCGTCGCTTCGCCATCGATCGCTTTATGGGCGCTAATGCTATCGGCCAAGACCAGAGTGTGCTTGCCGTTGGCGTGCTCGAAGAAGTAATAGATCCCTTCCTCTTCCATCAATCGGCTGATGAAATCGAAATCGGTCTCGTTGTATTGGACGCAGTACTCGCGCGGATTGTACGTGCCGTTGAGCGACTTCCTGATATCCGTGACGCCATTATCTTTGAGTACGATTTCGATAATGTCCGGAGCGGATTTATCGGGAGGGAAAATTTTGCAGTCGCTGGTGCGCGTCAGGAACCACATCCGCGGGCGAATGATCGCCTCGTAGCAGAAATATTTATCGACGGTCTTGGTGAGCTGGCGAAAGCGGATGATGTCGCCGTTGAAGTAGCGCTTCCGGTCGTCGGTAAATTCGATCGTGACTGTCAGATTCTTGCCGAGCACGTCGTCGAGCTTGACCGATTTGTTCTCGCTCAGCAGGCTGAGCTTGAACTCGAACATCCGGCCGAGTTCTTCGCGTCCCGTCAAGGATTCGAACACCAGCTTGGCCTCGGCTGGCGGCCCGCTGATCGTGATGGCCTGGGGCATGATCGAATGAACGGCCGAAATCGAGGAAGGCGACTGGGAAACGAGCCCGAAGGAGAACTAGTCTTCGTCTTCACTGCTCGCGATGTCAGTGGCAGCGCGGCGAACGTCGGTAATTTGCCGGCGGCCCTCTTCGACGCTGTCCCCCATATCATCCACCTGATCGACGGTTTCGCGCAGGTCGCGTTCGGTCTCGGCCAGAAAGCTGAGTCCCGGAATGCGACTGAGGGCCTGGATAAACACCGATAGCTTGCGAACTTTTTCAGTCATGGATCGACTCTCCCAAGTAGAGACAACAGCAGCAGCCTCGCGCAATTGCCAGGGGCCTAGCCTATAACTCGCCTGTCCGACCGTCAACCGAGATGTAGTTATAGCCTGCCGAACCGCAAATCGCTCGGATGGGCTCCATAATATGAACATTAGCGGCAGTTTAACGCTTTTGCCATGACAAAATACGGAGCGTCGTTCTCGCATTCATCGTACAGCGGAGCGGTTTCATTGATGACGACAAAGCCACTCTTCTTGTATCGCTCGATAGCTTTTTCATTCTGGGCATAAACATCCAAAAACAGGTGTTCGGACACCTTCTGCTCGTGCCTGTTCTCGTGTCGTACGGTACGCTCAGCTTCCTCTATTAAATGCGAAATAATTGACCCACCGTAACCCTTCGATTCGATTTTTGGCTTGACCGAGAGCAAAGGAATATAGCAGTGCATTTTTCGATCGGTTACTTCATAGTAATTCGACGACATATGGATCACGCCGAAGCCAACCAATTGGTCTGTGGCAGGAAGTGCCGGATCGAAGTATCCCCAGGTGACACAGACTCGTTGAGTCATCAATTGGGGAATGTCGAATAGCAAAGAGCGATGAACTTGGCCAATGTAAAAAGGCTCTTGATCGTACGGCCACTCGGCAAGTTCCTCGACCTCCCGCAGCGACAGTCGCTTCGGAACAAGGAGTGCTGGCACCAGTGGTCCGCTAGCCATTCTGGTGCCCTAGAACTATTTACCAGTACCCGGAACGGCAGCGAGACCAGCTCGCATGGCCGCAATCTGATCGGGAGTAAGCGACTTCCGATAAGCCGGTCTTTCCGAAAGGCGCGGCCGCACCCAACTTATCTGGTGGCGGTGAAGAGTCTTGGCCTGTTTCTCAAGTTCATTCAATCGCGCAAACTCAAAGCAATCCGCTTCGCGGTCGAGAGCAATGCCGACCACTTCCTGCGCGGTTTCTAGCGTTTCTTCGACCTGCTCGCGCAACGCGGACTCTACTGCCGGGTCGAACTCAATCAGGCCACGAAAAACGCGATGCTTCCAAGTTGCGATAGCTTGGTTCAGCTCTCGGCAGACCTCAAATTGGCACGCGATCAGTTTGTCGAGGCGGCTGCAGTATTGGCCGTCGAAGCAGCCACTTCGCTTAGCCTTCAGCTCTTCGACGAACTGCTGCACTTCGGGCAAGTTATAGTTTGTTAACATCACGTTGCCCTCCTTTCGTTCGCCGTTGAAGAATTGGTGTTTCCAGCACTTTTATCGTGATAGCAAGGCACATGCCACGCAAGTACCCGGATGCCAAATTCGGCAGGCAAGGTTCACCTCACTCAACTTTAGCATAGGACTGGCAGGTTCTATCTCTGTGGCGTCAGCTCCAGCACGTCGGAACGGTCCGCGACATCGACGATTACCGGCTGTGAGGTGCGGAACGAGTGAACTTGGGCACTGTCCCGTTTGGTGAAATGAATGGAAATGCGAGCCCGGTCGGCGGCAGCGCCAGTGAGCTCAAAGGTGTGCAGGGCAACGCGATTTTGCGGGTCGAATTGATGCGTGGCCCGGGCAGGGGCGGGAGACAATGCCACCTTGAGCGAGCCCACGGTATCACCTCGGTCGTGCCGCTCGACGAGGCCGACGATCAGGCTGTCGCCGCTGCCGCTGCTGGTTCGCACCTGGTAATGAACACCGGGATTGCCCGCGATCGAGAATCCGCCCCCCTCTTCGGGCAAGCGGTCGGCCACTTCGGTGAGTGGGCGCTCGTCGCAGGGAGTTGAAAGGCTGTCTTTAATCCAGACCCGAACCTCGGCCTTGGCCACGCCGCTGGGCCAGCCGCGAGCCAGCAGATTGGCGACCGGCACGCTCGTTCCCGGCAAAAAAGCTGCGTCGTAAAAAATGTACGGACCGCTAGACACTTCGACTGGCAAGCCCAGAGGCAAAACCTCGGTCCACATTTCGATGGGCCGCGGCACGAAATGACCGTCCGCCGGTTGAATGGAGATTGGGAACTGGATGCCGTCAGGCGTGCGCACCGAGCGGTGAACGCCGGCGTTAAAACGGGTCGCGTTCGAATCGTCGTGAGCGACGAGCGGCTGAAAGCGCGGGCTGCCCGCCAAATAAGGCACGACTTCCATGCGTTGCTCACCCCGGCGGACGACCAACTCGGCTCCTTCGCCGCCAGCTAGCTCCACGGGCTCGCGCAATTGCTCGTAGCCAACTTGATAGCGCCGCCGGCCGCGTTGATTCGTGAGCGTCACGCTCTGGCCGAGTTCTGCCGCGGCCAACACTGAGCCGCTGGCATCCGCGACGCGGAATTCGCCCGGCGCGAGCAGACTTTGCAGCGAATCGAGCAGCGTGGTTGCGCTGGCGGCGGGAACAT
Organism: Anatilimnocola sp.; assembly: GCA_031394445.1. GTDB lineage: Bacteria > Planctomycetota > Planctomycetia > Pirellulales > Pirellulaceae > CAYLLN01. Next base: position 24,410 of record JANNTN010000172.1, on the reverse strand, counting down.
ACGAGCCGCCCGTGCGCGTGGCCATTTGCGTGAACTCGGTCGCGACCGACCGGGCATCGGCATCGTTCATGGCGAAGCCGACAACATGAATGGCGATCTTCGCTCGTTCGGCGGCGGAAAGGACTTCGCTCAGTTGCGGCTGCGACTCGCGCGGCGGATTGAATTGATAGTTTTGGCCATCGGTAATGAGCACGATGCTGCGGGCGGCATTGTCGTCCGAGCGGAAATCGCCGATGGTATGTTGCAGAGCCAGATAAATGGGGGATTCGCCCCAGGCCCGCACGGATTGCAGCTTGTCGGATACGCGCCCCGCCGCGATCGAATCGAAACGGCCCAGCGGCAAGATCAACTCGACATCGGCATACGGCCGCAGGTCGGCGGGGATTTCGTCTTGATAGGCGGTTTGGCGGAGGAGCTTGCCATTTTCCGTGGTGCTCCAGCCGACGCGGTGGCCAAAAGCCCGCACGCCGACGCGGAGCGTGCCACGATCGGACAAATCGGCCAGCAGCATGTTCAGCGCTCGCTTGGCCAGTTCCATCCGCGACGAGCGATCGCCGCCGGTGCCGTCGGGGCTTTCGGTCGCCGCCGATTCTTGCATGCTGTGCGAACAATCGAGGATGAATACGACCGAGGCTTGCTTGCGATCGTGGCCGAGCACCGTCACCTTCGGTGGGCCATAAATGGGCTGCTGAATACTCACCTGCACTCCGCCGGGAGCCCGCAGCAGCACGGGCGCGGCAATGTCGTTGCCACGCAGCGAGACGAGCGCGTTTAATAGCGGTCCGCGCTCGGCCAGCGTTGCTGTTTCTAGCGTGCGTTGCTCCGTCAGAATCGAATCGCCGGCGAGTTTTCCCATGGCGGGAACTTCCAAGGCTGTGCTGGTGCCGTCGATGCGGCCGATTTGATCTGCGAGAAAGACGGCTGCGCTGGCTGTGGGGAGCGACGCGGCAGCTTCGGGCGTGCGCACTTTCACGGCCAGCTCGGATTGGACGCTGGAGGCTTGCTCGGCGAGCAGAATGTCGGTGGCGCTTACCGCGATGGCTTCGCGCACCGCGATTCGACGGGCGGCTAACAGATCTTCGGTTTGGGTGAATCGCTTCGAGACAATTTCCGACAGTGGTCCCAAGGAGCGGGCCGCTGCCAGATAGTCTGCCGCACTCGTGGCAAAAAATGGTTCCTGTCCCGCGGCCGCGGGACCGTACAAATCGTCCAAGGCGCGCTGCGACCGCCAAATGAAGAACTCTTGCAGATCGGCGCGGCGCAGCTCACGCACCGCATCGACGCCCGGGCGCGGAAACCACAACGCTGCGGCCCGTCGCAGTTGCGATTCGGCGACGCAGAGCGCTCCGATGCTGCCAGCAAAGTTGTTTTTAGCAGCGACCGTGGCCGTGGGAGAAATCGCGGTGACCCCGCTGCCGGCGACCAGCGTGCGGAGGCGCTGCCGTACATGTGTGCCGATTTGACTGCACCGATCGATCGCGTATTCCTGGTTCTCGCTGTTGGCGGCGGGAGGCGTGAGCTGTTCGTTCACCAGAATCAGCAGCGGATGCGGTGCCCAGCGGGCGGCACGCTCGGCGTGGGGTCCGGCGGCGGTCGCGGATGGCACCGGCTTAGCCGCACCGTCAAACGGACCGTCGTAACGGGCTGCCTGCCGCAGGTGTAACTCCAGCCGTTGATGCATCAGGCGTTGTCGCATTTCCCACCGCACCGTCGGAATGGCCAACAGCGCGTCGATCTCGCGCGTGCCGCCATTTTGATCGCTGTCCTCCAGTGCGGCATCGATCGCGGTCCGCAAAATAGCATTGGCCTCGGCCGATTTGCGCTCGACGAGATCAGCCGCCGAATCGGCCGACCAGATCAACTCGTCCGCAGCTTGCCCATCATTTCGCGTCAGGCGCTGCTCCAGCTCCAAGCCGGCTTGCAGCAGCGGCAACAGTGTTTGACGAATCGCGTCGTTCGCGGTTTTTTCCGGTGCGGCTTCAAATTGTGGCCGGCAGAGCCATTCCGCCAGGTAGGGAATCGTGGCCCACAGCTCATCGCGGGCAGCAAGTGCCTTGCTGGATCGTTGTCCGAGCGTGTCGCTGGCCAGGGACTGCACCAGTTCGCTCGCACTGCCAGGGGCTGCACGACTTGGTCCGACCAAAATGGCATCTTCCAGGGCGCGGCGTTGTCTGTCCATCGACGCTAGATCGGCCCGCACCCAAGCATGCGCCCGTTCGTCGCCCGGTCCAGAACCATTGGCAAGCGGAACCGCTTGTTGCTCTGCCGATTCGCGGGCCTGCAGCACTTCCGCCAGCAGCTTGGAGTTCGACCATTGCTGCGGAACGAACGATCGCCGCCAGATTGCGAGAAAATTCACTTCGTCCATGCTCGCTGGCAACGAGGCACCTTCAAAGGTGCTGATCGCGGCTGCCAAATTGTTTGTGGTGGGCGAATCCTGGCAGCGGGCCAGCGCCTGTTTGAGCCCGATGATCACATCTCTATCAACCTGCCCCCAAAATTCCGTCAGCGGCAGCGAATGGGGCTTCAGGGGAGCAGCATCGCTGGCGGTTGATAAGACGTTCGCATAAGCGGGCAGCGAACGCGTGCGACTCGCGGCGTTGAGACGCTGTTCGGCGGTGGCTAGCTCACCATTAAGTTGTGCGGCAAGTGAGCTGGCACGTTCGTCGTAAGCCTTGCCGGCGACGGCCAATTGCTCCAGCCACAGCAGGCGATGTTCCAGATTGCGCCAGCCGACGGGGTCGAATCGCCAGGGGCGGGCCACGCGCAAGGCATCGAGCTTTCGCCACAGCGGCGCGGAGCGCTCTGTCGTGACCGAAGCCGTCGCTATTTCTTTGCGCTGTGAACGGGCGACCAAGTCGCGCCACACACTCGCTTTTAGTGCCCAGGAAACTTCAAAATCCGATTTCGAGCCGATCACCATCGGCGTTTGCGGGACGCCCAAGTGGTGCAGCACCCAGCCATGTACATGAGCGGCCACGTATTCTTTTAATTCAGTGAGCGTGACGCGGCCGTCGTCATTGCCTCCTGCGTCGCTATCGTCGGCGGCACCCGCGAGGCCCAGATGCAAATAGTGCCCGAAGGCCGAGCCGCGCAGCGCGGGGGAAGCGACAGCCGTTTCGGAATCGCTCGTCGAGCACATCACAACCAAGCCGGGAATCGGCGTTGCTTCGATCGATTTGGAAACGGCCGTGGTGAACGCACCGCTGATTTCGCCAATTTGCCAATTCACAGGCTGCCGGCAGCAATCGAGAATCAACAACTTGTGAACGCGCGCCGGCATTTCGGCGTTTTTCAGACGCTCAAGTAGCGCTTCGACCGGCAGCCAGGTGGCGCTGTCTAGCGGTGCCGCATCGGGAGGCACGAAGCACGCCCGCCCCTGTTTATCGATCGCGCCGTGGGCGCTGAGATAGAAAATGATTGCGCCGGCTCGTTGGGCGGATCGAATCGACTTGCGTAGCTCTTCGTCGAATTTCGTCAGGCCGCGATCCGTCGAACGCCAATCGGCGGACAGGTCATGCACTTCCAGCGTTTTGCGATCGAGATCGTTGAGCGCGACCACATCTTCCGCCGCCCAACTATTGGGCGGCAGCGGCCATTCATAAGCAGTGAGCGCGACAGCCAGCAGCGGCGTTTGCGCGGGTGCGAACAGCAAGTGCCAAACCAAGAGACCGACCAATGTCCCAGCGGCCAGGAAGAAAAATGTGACGCGCGTTGTGTGCGAACCACGAGCCAGGCCGAGCAAGTTGCGCGGCCGGCTGCTGGCATGTTGCCACTGGTGCTGTGGTCCTTCGGCGCGCGAAGAGGCACGCCAACTGCGATGGCCGCTGGATCGGCCGTCGGCTCGCGAACCCGATTGCGCTGCTCCACCGTTCGCCATCGCGGACTCCTTCAATGCTGCTAGTGCAGCAGCCAATCATAGCAAATCGCGGCCGGCGACTTCGTTTTTCGAGGACTATTTGCAATCACATTCTCGCAGCCGCACGGCGACTACGCGTGGCCCGGCGGCGGCTGACGGGGACATGGCTGCGTTCGTTTGATGGCTCGCGGGCACCACCATCTGCTGCGCGAGCGGCAACGCCACGCGGGGGCGGCGGCCGAGCACGCGGATGACATGCCAACCGGTGTGATCCTCGACGATGCCGCTGACACCGCCGATTGGCGTCGTGCTGGCCGCGGCTGCCAAAGCCGGCGAACCGCTGGCCGAGGCCACCATCCAGCCACGCGTCTGCTGCAGCAATTGCGAAGAGGAATAGACGGGCTGCCCACTCATCACTTGCGTGCGGGTAATGGTCATGGTTGTCTGGGCGTCGGCCACCGAGCGAAACATTCCACGCGGAGCCGTCCAAATTTCGTAAGCGACTTCATCTTCCGCTGGTGCGGCCATTCGTGGATCGGAATAGGCGGCAATGACCTCTTCCAGGCTGGCGCGGCGCACGGCCGGTTCGGTAACAGGCTGGTTAGCGACGGGCGGGGCAACCTGCGGCGCGGGATTGTGCGCCATGGTTCCCTTCAGCACCGAAGCGATGGGTGCGGCGGGCGTGGGCTGTGCGTTCGCGGTCGCCGGCGCTGCATCGCTGGCCGAAGGGCCTTCCGTCGGCAAGCGATCGGGCGATTGGCCTGGCTTCTCAGGAACACAGTTGCAATTGGCCAGCGCCAGCCGGGCCATACGGCGGACACGATCGGACGACTCGAAGTAGCAGCCTTGCGAATCCGTTTCGTAGGCGATCTTCATTAGCTTCTCGCGAACCTTCGGACCGCAACAAGCGCTGCGGCAACAATTCTTGCACGGCATCGTCGCTGAAATTCGAAGGGCCTTGGCCGCTCCAAACCGCACCTCTTCCGTGCAGTCGTCCAGCGCGGCCAAAATCGCATCTTCGATGCCGGGATAGCAACCGGCGCAGCCGATCTTGCCCAGGTAGATAATCGCTTTGGCCTTTTGGGCCGCTTCGTCCTCTGCCGCCTTGGCTTCCGCCGCTGCGGAGATGGCCGGATTACTAGATTCCATGTTGGCGGGATCGGTAATCGAGAGAATCTCTGGCTTGGCTTCCATCCCGGGCCAAATCGAACCCAAACGATTGCGGAGCCGATCGATCAGGCCGCCGACTCCCTGGAACAGGCCGTTGATGCCCAAAAACTGCGGCAGCGTTTGCTTGGGGCAGCACTGCTGGGCTGGCGGAGAGATGGCGACGATGTTCGCCCCGCCGACGGCAGCGCTCGTGGGCAGCGCCGGCGCGGCCGGGGCCGCTGCGACGGCGGGCGCGCGGCAACCGGTAGCCGTTGCTAGCAACAGACCAAAAACAATCGCGCACTGACCGAAGCGTCTCATGCGTTCCCGGCGACAGATGATTCGTAGTCGCCGCGACATTACCACTACAAGCGGCAAAAACGGCAAACTCTACTCAGCTTATCGACTGGGGCGGCAATGGGCCTTAATCCATGAAGTTGCTGCAAGCACAACAATCGTGGCCGAATTGCTGCCGGTTGCGCGAAGCTAGAAAAAGCAGCGAAACTTTGCGGGCGGTAGTCTGCCTTTGCCAGCATGAGGCGGGCGTGAGCTCACTCGTGGTGGTGCGATTCGCACTCGTCAGCCTGCGAAACATCCGTAGCGATGTCGTCGAGGCTCGACTCGATAGATTCTTCGCTATCAGCGGCATTCGGCCCTGGCTTGCGCCAGATAGCAGAGCCGGAGCGGGCCGTCAGGCTCGCTTTGATGTTTTCGAGAAGCGGCGATTCGGCTTTCGTGAAAAGCCCACGAGCTAACGAGCGAGATTCCGACGCGAAGGGCACCCACTCCGGTATTTCCGCTCCGCTCTGCACGGCTTGGGCCGCCTCTTGAGCCACCTCCACCAACACATTCACGCGCACCCCCGTGCAGGTACCGCAGGTGCAAGGCTCGTCGGCCCCCGGCACGCTCTTCAGGTGCAACGGCTGCTGCGCGAAATACTCGGCAGCATTTCGCGGTACGGTTACGGTGTTTTCCCCTTCCGGATGATAGCTTCCCAAGCCCAGCAGATAACCCGCGCCGTTGCCGGATGCCGAGCCGCTTTCCGCTTCACCATTGGGCCGCGAGTTGATGTAATTGATGATCGCCAGCACATCGTTGGGAGCACAAACATTGTCGGGCACGACGTCGATGTAGCCAATGACGTCGGGGTCTCTCTCCTGCGGAATCACGCCGTTGTCGCCCACGGGGCGCGAATTGAGAAAGTTGATGATAATGAGCGCGTCGAGCGCGGTGACTTCGTTGTCTTGGTTCTTGTTGACGTTAAAGCGATCGTGCGGCAGCGGCCCGTAGTTGTGAAATTTGTAGGTGGGATCAACATCCGCCGCAATTCCGAAATTCACGCTCTGCGAAGCAACGCCGCCGGTGACCGTCACCATCGCCTCGCCGTCGGAGGGGTTCGTAAAGTGATAATCCGTGGGAGCCGTGATATGCACGGTGTAAACGCCGTCGGGCAGATATTCAAACGAGTACGCGCCTTGGCTATTCGTCGTGTCGGTGGTTAGCGGTCCCCATTGCAGCGAATCGAGCACAACTTCTGTCAGTAAGCGACCGTAAGCGATGACATATTTGATGTCGCTTGCCGGCCGGTTCACGGTCATCGTTTCAAACTGGCCGCTGCCGATGCCTTGCGTGCTGTAGCGGGCGATCAGCTTGTTGTCGCTGCCATAAGCGTCGAGGCGGGCAAAGCTGGGCGCGGTGCTGGAAGTGCCATAATCGCGAATGCTCACCGTGCTGACCGGTGTGACGAAGGTCGCCTTCAGCTTTTGCGAATCCGACCAGGTGGGTAGCGGAGCTTGCAAAGCATCGGAGGCAGTAAAGACCTTGCCCGCCTCAGCCGGGACGAGTCCCGTGGTGCGGGCCACGATATCGCCCGTCGTACCATCGGGATCGGCCAGGCTGAGCGTCACGCCCGGCTTTACGTTGTTAAGTATCCAGCCCTGGGCATAGTCGCTGGGCTCAATCACGTTGGTGAGTGCCAACGGATTGTCGTTCTGGTCTCGCAGTTCCAGCGCGACGCCCGACTTGGCGAATTCGCCGTTATCCCATTGGCCGTTGCCGTTTTGATCGACAAACACAACGCCGGTGAGCCCGGGCAACGTCTCGGCAGTGGGAACCTCGGTATCACCTTGAAAGACGTTGGACTTGACCGTGGTCCGCGTGTCGGCCGAGCGAATGCGAACGGTTTGCGCGCTAGGATCGACGTGGAAATCAACCGTTACGTTCGTCGAATAGGTGCGGGCGGGAAACTCGGCAACCTTCAGCCACGGCCCGTTGTCGATTTGGGCTTCGATGATGCTGATTTGGTTGGTTGTGATATCGTTTTGCGTGCCGCTCGTGTTCAAATTGGGCAGCGTGTTGACCTTGGTCATGCCGCGGAACGAGTAGATTTCCGTCGTGGCGTCGTATTGGCCGGAACCCGATAAGGTGAACGGCACGTCGAGCACGTCGAAAATGCCGTCGTTGTCGCTGTCTTGCCAGCCGATCATCGCCATCGTGTGCGAGTACAGCAGGTTCTCGTTGAACGAGATGGTCTGCGACAGCATCGGCTGTTCGGTGCTGGGAGCCGGGTAAATCCGGTCCGTCGCCATGATGCTGGGCAACTGCTGGTTGCCGCGACCCGCCTTCACCTCCGAAACGACGCCAACTCCGCCCCCTCCCGTCAGGCCCGCGCCGTTAATGACCACCGCCGGATGGTTTTGCGAATCGACCGCCGGCCCGCCAAAGGTCAGTGTGATCGCCGACGTGGTGAGCGGCCCGCCCGTCACCGCCACATCGGTGATCCAGCCGGGAACATGCGCTTGCGCCGCCGAGTTAATGGCGATGCGAATGGTCGTGAACGAAGCGTTATAGGCGATCGGCGCGGTCGTGAACGAGGTGCCGTTCGCCATGTTGATCGTCAACGCAAAAGTACCCTCCGTAACGGTTCCTTGATACGACGAAATCGACTGCACCTCGTTCATGGCGGCGAGAGCCGGGTTGTCTTCGCTGTTGTAGTTTTGCGTGTTGTAATAGCCGCGTCGCGCGTTGTACGACGCGCCGCCAAAATACTCGTCGTGGCCCCAAAACTGATGGCCAATTTCATGGGCATACGTCGTCACGGGGCGGCCCGCGGGGGTGACGATAAATTGCCCGCCAGGAATCGAATAGGCCTTCAGCAGCGAGCCATACGGCGAAAATTGTCCGTCGCTGTCGTTGGCGTCGTTGACCACAAAAATGGTAAACGCCCAATCCGTGTTGGCCTGTTGGCGGGTGTAGTTGTTAAACGCCCGCATGTCGCCGGTATAGTTGCCCGTGCTGTCGAATCCCACCTCGTCGAGAAAATCGTACAGCCAGCCCTGGCCTGGCCCGGTCGTCGTCGTGTCGTTGATCAAGTCGTTCGACGTGCGGGCGATCGGCTCATAGCCCGTGGGAACCGGATTGTCGGCATAATGGAAGTTGATCTTGAAATCCAGCAGGTTGTCCGGCGCATTGGGAAACATCTCCGCCAGCGTGTCTTCCCACCACTGCAAGCTCTCGGTCACCTTCGCTTTGACAGCGTCGATGCCCGCCTCCGTCCAATTCTCCGGCGTGTAGTTGATCGTGACCGGAGAGCCGCCGCTGACCTTTTGCTGAAACGTGCCGTTGTCGTGCGGGGCGATCATCGCGTCAGACTCCATCAGCACCACGTTGACGGCCACATCCCCCAGCATGAACTCGCCCGTGTCGTCGGGCGATGCTCCGAAGGGATACGTATAGGTCGTCAGCAGCGCGCGGGTCTCCAGGCTCTCCAGAAACAGCCTTCGGGTCTGAACTGAGTGCCGCTGCTGTCTCTTTCGCGCAGCGCTGCTTTCTCGCGCAGCACTTCGCGCTTGCGCGGAGCCACTCTCTTGTTGAGAGATAGCGGGACCGCGAGCGCGGCCCTGTAGCGAGCTACTCTTCGACACGTTGCGCCTCAATTGCTCTCAAACCGTCGAGCCGTGGTTCCGAACACGACCGACACCAGCGAAGCCGCCAGCCAAGGCAACCCCTGACGGCAACCAACCCCTCATCGTAGTTGACCCCAACAAACGCCACAATCAATTGGCCTGAAAAGAGTTACCGCAAATCCTGCACATCCCCACCTCCCCCCGAATCTCGCACGACTTATGACGCCTATCCGGCCGTTTCCGTTCCCAATTCGGCCAATGAGTAGGTTCCGCCGCTGGGCGGAACCTGGATTATGTAGGTGCCGACCGCCGGGCGGCACTTGGAACTGCCGAAAGGGTATCCACATTGTGGCGCTTGGTTTCGCGGAGCCCGCGAAACCTACATGAAATAACTGCGGTAACCCGCACCTCTCCCTCTCTCAAGGACGATTCGACGCCCAATTTTGCACGTTCCTAAATCTCGGCAGGTCGCCCCTCCGGCGGCGTCATCACCGAAGGCAAAATACGACGTCCCCGTAGAAAGAAGGAGACAACGCCGGCACATACCTCGTCTAAATCCACGGGCTCAAACGCACCGGCAAGCAACTCCGCGACCCCCAAACCGGCGAAATGTACGACGAACGCCGTGAAGCCCTCCCCGACAAACTCCACAACCAATCCACTCTCACCATCGAAGTCCCCCTCCCCTCCAACCGCCACGATTTCAATTTGAAGTCGAGTTAAGGCCGCGTCTCGTGAACACGCGGCGGTTGCGAGTGACGGGAATCTAACGTTGCATTAACGTCAAAATATGCACGAGCCAACCAAGCCCAACCGCAACGACGGTTGTTAGTAGCATAATTTCGCGAATCGAGAATTGAAAAACGGACTGATCCCCCCGTAGTCCATCTACGATACCCAAAAGGGCGATTCGGATGCCTTTAAATAGTCCCCAGGCAATGGCGGCAGCTAAAGCAACGGGTACCCCAACGAAAAGGCCAAATCCCAGGCAGTAAAGAAGATAGACGCCGATCAGCGCGAGGATTGTCGCCGGGCCGCCACCCTCGGTTGGTGGTGCGATGACACGCCACGCAAGTTTGCCCTGGGGATTCAATTCGATGTAGAGATCAGCGTGCGAGCGATAACCCACTTTCTTTTCAAACGAAAAGTTTTCTTCGTGATCACCAGACTCATCGCTCCATGAAACAATCAAAGATTTTTCCCTGAAAGACTTGGAATGAATCCAGCCCTGGCCCGACTGCGTCTGATCCCACGTTTGTTCAAAGCCATTTCCGACAGAAATTTTAAGATTGGTGACAGTGGAGCCCGTGCTGTTGACGACGACGTACCGTCCAAAAAATCCGCCAGCAGGACAACCGCTGAATAGGAGTGCTGAAAACGATAAGACGAGGATTCGAGTCTTCATGTCGCCATCATATCCACGTACAAAACCCTTCCGCCACAGGAATCAACGGCGGGCAGTTTCATTCCGGGGCGATCTGATTTACCTCCAAACTATTTCCCAAATTCTTGCCCCTTTCCCCCAGAATTCCGTCCGGCTTTTTCGCGAAATCGCAATGTATCTATGGGAGGCATGACCCATGCGCTGTAATCCAGAAACGAGCCCGACTTTCGCGCTAACATCAAGTAAGATGTTAGCGCTGTTAAAAATCGCAAGTTCCGCAGCGGCAGCAACTTGCGATTTCCCGAAACACAAAAAATATACCCAAATGTTAGCCGTTAGCGGACGCCTCATCCTAGCATTGGCCACCGGCTAAAATGCGATCGGCAATTTCACCGCATTATCGAGGACAGCCAGCCATGATTCAGCACCAACGCGGCGCGTATTACATGCCGACAACGCCGTGGACGGCGAAGCCCAAGCAAGAGGTCGATAAGGACGCCTACTTCAAGCAGATTCAGCGGCTGGTGCCGGCGGCCAAGAGCATCATCTGCGGCGCGGCGACGGGCGAAGCCTATGAGTTGGCCCCGCGCGAGATGATCGAGCTGGTCGCGGTCGCCCTGAAGGCGGTCGATGGCAAGGCGAATGTGTATGGCAGCTTACCGTGGGAAACGAATTCGGCCGTTTCCGTCTGTGAAGCGATCATGGAGCTGGGCGCGGCCGGCGCGATGGAACTGCCGCCGACTTATGCCTATGTCGGTCAGCACGGCATCGAGCAGCGGTACCGCGCGACATCCGCGGCGACTGGCAAAAACCTGATCGTCTATGCCAAAGGGGACGCGGGCGTCATTCCGTCAGACGCGGTCATTGCCAAACTCGCCGGCGAGGGTGTGATCTGCGCAGTGAAACGCGCCTGCGACTCCGCGGCGTTTGAGACGACTGCGAAAGCGGTGAGAGCCGCCAACCCCGCCGTACTCAACATTCAAGGCGCGGCCGAGCGTTTCGTCCCCGGCGTTGTCGGCATTGCCGACGGCTACACCACCGGCTCCGGCGTCGTGTTCCCCAATATCAGCCGGCGGATCGAAGCCGCGTTTCTCGCCCACAACCTGTCCGAGGTTCGCAAGCTCGTCGAAATCTTCGCACCGATCGAGCTGATGCGAGCCCTGCACGGCGCGTCTTATAACATCGCCCCGCTGAAGTGGCTCTTGAAAAACCTCTACCAGATTGGCACCGGTGAAGCCCGCCCCCGCTTCATGGACCTGCTCCCCGCCGACGAAAAAACACTCGAAAAAATCGCCCCGTCAATCGCCGCACAAGAAAAGGAGTTGGCTGGGCAGGCAGCGTAAAACCACAGGCCATCTACCGTTTGTCGTCCTTCACGTCACCGACCCAGCCCAGTCGGGTGGCGGTGAGCGACGTGTCGCCGATCGTTACGGTTGTCGTCTTTTGATCGCGGTGCTGCGCCAGCCATGTGACCGCTTCCAGCGCCGCGGCCATAAAACGTAACTCCTGAGCAGTCGGTGTTTCGACTCGCGGCGAATCAGCCGTCGGGCCGGGATGAATGCGGAGGGCATCGGGATAGGCTTCGGGCGTCGCGACAGGCCAGCCAAACTGCTCGATCGCATCGAGATCGGCCGGGGCAATACTCAGATCCTCGCCGAACATCACACTGAAGCTATCGAAAACGTGGGTTTCTGTGAAATCGCTGAACATGGTCTGGACGTCTTTGAGTCGCTCATAAACCGCCAACCCTTGGGTGATGCCCGATTGACCCATGATGAGACCATAGCCGCGGCCGCGCAGCGTGTCCGTGCAGTCCAGCCCAACCAGTTCATCCATTGTGAAGTGTTTCCACGGCGCGGCGCGATAGTAGGCCGAGGCAGCCGTGTAATAGCGCTCCAAATCGGCGGGGGTCGTGCCCTCTCCATTGATCAGCACGGCGCTGCGTTCGCCGCCCAGCACCATTTCCGTCAGGCTGGCCACGGCATCGGCAACCAGCGGCAGATCATGCTCCACGACACAGTCAAAACCGAGCTCATCCGACAGCGCCGCGAGCGAAACCGCTTCATCGTGGTCGCGAACGATGACTTGCCGCGGTCGGCGCGATTCCCCCACTGCTGGACTGGCGATGGCCATGCGTACGGCGTTGGCCAAGGCCGCTTCCGGCGGTTGCTCGGTGAACAGCTCGTGCCACAGGATGACTCCGCCCATCCGCGACATGACCAAACCGACCCACGGACGCAGCGATTGCCCAGCCACGTCGATCCGGCGATCGAGATGAACCACGGCCGCCTCCCAAACCTCATCGATATCGAGCGGGGCATTGCGAATCAAGTCGGGATCGAGGTTCTGTGCGGCCCGAGTCCCGCCTTGCATCCGCTCGGTCAGTTCCCGCAGCATATCCGTCAATTGCTCGGCCTCCGCAAAGCTTTCGAGCGCGATATTGGCCCGCTTGGCGTCCTTTTGCAGCGACTTCATGAGCGTAGGTGGAAAGACCAGCATCTTTTCCGGCCGCCCCGCATGCTCTTCCATATGCATGAAAACAGTCAGTGTGTCCCACAACTCGCGGGCCGACGGCTTATCGGCGGCGACATCAAAACCGATCAGATCCCTGTCTTGTGAAAGCGCGAACATAAGCCAATGCTGAACGGGCTCCTCTTCGCCCGGCATCGGCAAATTGCCCATGTCGTGCAGGCCAGCAATCCAGACGGCATGTTCATGCTCGGGTAACGCGGCGTACTCGCGCGCCGTCATCCGTTTCGCCGGGGCGGCTTGTTCGTCGGGTGGTAAGATGTTCAGACCAAGACGAATAGCCGTTTCGCGGAGCCAACTGATGGCACCAGGAGTGTTTCGCCACGCCGGTAGGAAAAACGCGGCGAATTCCTGTGCCTCGCTGTCTTCGCCCGTATCGAGCGACAGTGGGGGCGCGGCATTCGGCATGCGTTCGTTGAGCAACAGCGACAAAACATACGGATTGGTGTCCTGCGCGGCGATGAGCTGCTGTTCGACTTGTTGGCCTCGCTCTCCACGCCGCAACGCTACCAGCAAGCGGCCAAAGAGCCAGTCGGCCCACGCTTCGGGGGCATCACTGTCGAGCAAGTTCGCCGCGTCGGACAGACGATCGAGATCGAAGTAAGCAGCCAGCAGCAGTTTTCGCGCGTCGAGCGGATCAGCCGGATCGAGGCGATAGACTTCTTCCAGGTGAGCCAATGCCGCTTCCCCTTGGCCAGCGGCGGTCAGCGCTTGTGCCAGCTCAATTTCTACGTCGAGATAGGATTCACCAGCGGGAGAATCACCCATTTGGCCGACGAGTTTTTCCCACCGCTTGCCGACCGCTTTTTTGGCAGCTTCTTCCGCTCGCAACAGGAGCGGCACCGCGGCTGTCGGCGAGGGTTGGCTGCGGGCTTCATCGATCAGCCGATCAATTTCACGTTGGGCCTTCGTGCGCGGTTTGGCAGGTGCGTCGAGTGTCGGCGGAAGGAATTCACCCATCGAGCCCTCGAGCATCTGCGAAATCAGTTGCTGCTGTGCCTCCGCAGGCATGGATCCGAGCAGGTTTTGGAGCATCCCGAGCGAAAAATCCAGATCGACGGCTTCCTCGCTGCGCTGCGTTGGAGATTTCTTCTTTGGTTTTTTTGCCGCCATGCGAATCACGTCCTGCTCGAGGTCTTGAGCGACCACTGAAAACGAAAATCATTAGAGAAGCCTGTCGGACAACTAGTGTATTGGATGGAGTCGCCGGTCAGGAAGCCCGTGCTTATCCCGCTGTTTTTTTGTCCGGCTGTTTTTTGTAGGTTCGTCGGGCATAATCAGGCCTGCAAAACACAAACTTGCTTAGAACGGTTCATTGAAAATCGATCGGCCGTTTTGCTAACATGTACTTCGGGAGCAGATCATGATTCGCCATGCATTGAAATTCGCTTTGTTTGCTATCGCCGGCCCGCTGCTGGCCGCGGAGCCCGTGAAACTGGTGCCGCCGGAGCCAGCCGGTATGAAGGTGCTGTTCAACGGCAAGGATCTGGCCGATTGGGACGGCGACCCGCGGCTGTGGAGCGTGAAGGACGGCGTCATTCACGGCCAAACCACCGCCGAAAACCCGGCGATGGGCAACACGTTCATCATTTGGCAGGGGGGCAAGCCGGCCGATTTCGACTTGCGGCTCTCGTTTCGCTGCAACTCCGAGAATAACTCCGGCATTCAATATCGCTCGCGGCACATCACCGACGACAAGGTCCGCAACAAGTGGGTCGCCCGCGGCTACCAGCACGAGATTCGCAACGAAACGAAATTTCCCAGCACAGCAGGGTTCATCTACGACGAAGGTGGCAAACGCGGCCGCATCTGCCTCGTTGGCGAGCATGCCACCTGGGAAGCCGACGGCAAGAAAGTCATTTCCGACAAATTGATCGACCAGGCCGAATTCGAAAAAGTAATGAAGCTCGACGACTGGAACGAAGTCGCGATCATCGCTAAAGGCAACAACATCCGGCACTACCTCAACGGCCGCCTGATTCTCGACTTCACCGACAACGTGCCCGACCTCGCGCTGAAAGAGGGTATCATCGGCCTGCAATTGCATGCCGGTAAACCGATGTGGGCCGAATACAAAAACATCCGGCTGAAAGAGCTGAATTAGCGATTCCTAAAACGCAAAAATGCCTACGGCTTGGTTACCGAGCCGTCGCGGTTCCGCAAATTGCCCCAGTTGTAGTCGAAGGGCGGGTCTTCCTTGATGGGAAACTTAGCCGCGAGTTTTTCATCGAGGTCGATCCCCAGCCCCGGTTTTTCGTTGATCCAGTAATAGCCCTCTTTGAGCGTCGGGCAGCCGGGGAATACGTCTTGCTCCGCCTGCGTGAACTCGCGGGCCTCCTGAATGCCAAAATTGGGCGTGGCCAAGTCGAGATGCACGTTGACGGCGTGGCCCACCGGCGATACATCGCCCGGGCCGTGCCAGGCGGTGCGGACTGCGAAGAAATCGCACATCGCCGCCATCTTGCGTGCCGGCGTCAGGCCACCGATTTGCGAGATATGCACGCGGATGAAGTCGATTAATCGTCGCGAGACAAGGTCGAGCCACTCGTGCCGGCTGTTGAACAACTCGCCCATCGCGATCGGTGTGGTCGTGAGCTTGCGCAGGTGCTCGAAATAGCCAATGTCCTCAGGGCTGAACGGGTCTTCCATGAAAAATGGTCGATACTGCTCGACGTCCTTCACGAGTTGCATCCCCAGGATCGGCGGCACGCGCTCGTGAATGTCGTGCAGTAGTTCAACTTCGTCGCCGAGCTTATTGCGGAGGTGCTCGAAGAGTTTGGGCAGCACACGACAGTAGGGCTTGGCGTCCCAGGTACTAACGCGGTTGTTATCGCGCTCGGTTTCGTTCCTCGATTGGCCCCCACCGCCGCCTGAGCCGTAAGTCGCTTGCCCAGGCACGGCCACTTGCACGCGAATGTGCCGATAGCCCTGCGATTGATAGCGGCGTACGCTTTCTTCGACAGCCTCGAACGAGCCGCCGCTGGCATGACGATAGGTATCGACCGCTCGCCGGCACTTGCCACCCAGCAATTGATACACGGGCAGTCCGGCCCGCTTCCCCAAAATATCCCAGAGAGCCATATCGACTCCGCTCAGCGCGTTGTTCAGCACCGGACCATTCCGCCAATAGCTGCTCAGCCACGCCGATTGGGCAATGTCCTCGATTTGCGTGGCGTCTTTGCCGATTAGGAACGGCCGCAGAAAATCGTCCACCGCATGTGCCGTCAGCTTGGCCCGCTGTGTGAACGTCGCGCAGCCCAGGCCATAAAGGCCGGGTTCGCTGGTGGTTACCTTGACGACTACCAGGCGAATGCCGGCCGGCGCGGTGAGAATCGCCTTTACGTCCGTGATTTTCAGCGGTGCTTGTCCTTTGCCGGCGCTGCTGGCCGCGGCCGGCTGTTGGGCCAAGGCATTTTGTTGAGCGGCCAAGAGCGGAATTGCCGCGCCGCCGGCCAGCGATAATTGCGTGAGCCAGGTTCTACGGTCCATAACCAAGCCTTTCGTTCAAGACAGAGGAGAGTCACCCACCGATTAACCTTGTCAATGATTAACCCGGCCACCGATTAACACGGCCGAACAAGGATGACAGAATACCCCTGTTTGATTCGGGTTTCATCCGTGGCTTCAAAAATGATCTATTCGGGGCGGCAACTATGAACACTTCTTTGTCTCGGTGGCCAATATTGTCTCGGCGGCAAGTTTTGGCGGCCTCGGCCTCGGCTGCGTTTGGCGCGATGTTGGCCCCCCGGCTATTTGCCCAGGCGCAAGAGCGAAAGCCTCGCTTGAAAATCGGCCAGATCGGCGTGGGCCATGCACACGCGACGAAGCTCGGCGTCTATCGCGACTCGCCCGATTACGAAGTCGTCGGCATTGCCGAGCCGAATAAAGAGCTGCGCGAGCGGGCAAAAGAGCAGCCGGCGTTTCGCGATCTGCCATTCGTCACGGAAGAGCAATTGCTCAATACTCCGGGCCTGGCGGCAGTGTTAGTTGAAACGCAAGTCCGCGATCTGCTGGCTACGGCCCAGCGCTGCATCCATGCGAGCAAACATATTCATCTCGACAAGCCCGCCGGCGAATCGCTGCCGCAATATCGCAAGCTGCTGGATGCGGCGGAAAAGAAAAAGCTGCTCGTGCAGATGGGCTATATGTATCGCTACAGCCCGGCGGTCATTTTGCTCCGCCAATTCTTAAAGAACGGCTGGCTAGGCGACGTGTTCGAGGTTCACACCGTGATGAGCAAGGTCGTCGGCGACGCTGACCGAAAGGAGCTGGCCGAGTATCCCGGCGGGATCATGTTCGAGCTCGGCTGTCACGTGACCGACCTGGTAATCGGCGTGCTGGGCAAGCCCGACCGCATTCACGCCTTCCCGCGTCACTCCGGCAAGCAAAACGATGGCCTGCAAGACAACATGCTGGCCGTGCTCGAATACCCGAAGGCCACAGCCACGATCAAATCATCGGCTGAGGAAGTCGATGGCGGCTCGCGTCGGCATTTTGTCGTCTGCGGCACTTCGGGCACTTTCCACATTCAGCCGCTGGATAGCCCCGCGGCTCGCATCACGCTGGACGCCGCGCATGGCGAGTACAAAAAGGGGACGCACGAAGTCGCGTTTCCGAAGTTCAGCCGCTACGTTGCCGACGCCGCCGACATGGCCCGCATCATCCGTGGCGAGAAGGAAACGGACTTCTCCTATTCACACGATTGGGTTGTCCAACAAACCGTTCTCGCCGCCAGCGGCCTACCTGCATAATCACAATTCCCTACTCTCAACTCTCCGCATCTCCATGACTTGGCAAACCATTCGCGGGCACGACCGCGTCGTCGATAAGTTTCGCCGAGCCCTCTCGAAAGGCCGGCTGGCGAGCACGTTTCTATTCGTCGGCCCACCTGGCATCGGTAAGCGGACGTTTGCCCTCGCGCTCGCTAAGGCATTTCTTTGCGAACGAGTGCCCGAGCAGCGGCTGGAACCCTGCGGCGAATGCCCCAGTTGCTTGCAGGTTGCGTCGTTGAATCATCCCGACGTGGAGCAAATCGCCAAACCGGCAGACAAGGCGTTCATTCCGCTGGAGCTGCTGATTGGTGATGCCGAACATCGAATGCGGGCCGGCCTGTGTTACAACATCGCGCTCAAGTCCTTTTCCGGACGCCGCAAGATTGCGATCCTTGACGACGCCGATTACTTGAACAAAGAAGGGGCGAATTGCCTCCTCAAGACGCTCGAAGAACCGCCACCAAAGTCGATTCTGATTTTGATTGGCACGAGCGAGCAGCGGCAGTTGCCCACGATTCGCTCCCGCTGCCAGACCGTTCGTTTCTCACCGCTCAGCGAATCCGACGTGGCCGAACTGCTTATCGAACGCGGCATTTGCAGCGACCCGGCACTCGCTCGCTCGGCCGCAGCCAACAGCCACGGATCGCTCGAACGGGCCGCACTGTGGTGCGACCCGAGCCTGGGCGAGTTTCACCACGAACTGATTCAGTTCCTCAGCCAGCCCGCGCTGGAAATGCCCCTCGCGGCGAAATTGATTGGCCAATTCGTCGATAGCGCCGGCAAGGACTCAGCCGTCAAACGGCGGAGGCTGCGGCTGGTCGTCTCGCTGGCCGAAGAATTCTATCGAGACAACTTGCTGGCGATCGAAGGCCAGCTTCCAGCAATCGCCGCCACTCGATGGATGCCCGCCGAAGCGCCCGCCGCTTGCCTCGACATCTGCCTGGACACCTACGCTCACATCGACGCCAACGCCAACCAAACGACGCTCATCGAATGGTGGCTCGACGAACTCACACAGGCCGGTCGGCAGCGAGTTTGATTTAGGCACTATTCTCCCCACAACGTAATCACCAGCGATCGGCTGCCGCCGCGATTGCGATGCTCGCACAGATAGATGCCTTGCCACGTGCCCAGCAGCAGCCCGTTGGCGACGGGAATGCTCACCGACGAGCCCATCAGCGAAGCTTTCACATGAGCCGGCATGTCGTCAGGGCCTTCGAGTGTATGCACGTAAGGAAAATTCTCCGGCGCGAGGTGATTGAGCGACGATTCCAGGTCGGTCCGCACGTCGCGGTCGGCGTTTTCGTTGATCGTGAGCGAAGCGGATGTGTGCTGAATGAAGACGTGCAGCAGCCCGACTTTCAACTTCCCCAATTCGGGCACGGCCTGCTCCACCTCGCGCGTAATGAGGTGGCAGCCGCGCGAACGCTCTGCGAGCGAAATGTGTCTTTGCACCCAAGTCATGCTTACATCACTTTCCCAAGTGTCCAACCGCTGGCCTGAGCGGCCCGCGTCAATTTGACCGCATTGTCATGTTTGAGGGCGGTCAAAACGTCATTTTTTCCCTGCCGAACCCAGCGACAATGTCCGCCGGACGTGACTTCTAGCGAATTTTTTATTGATCAGATCACCACGCGCAATACTGTCAAGTGGCCGGCCATTCGACCAATCATAACGGATGTTTAAATTCCCTAGATGGGTTTGCCTGCATCCCATGAATACAGCCGCATGCAAGCCTGAAAACCCGCTATTTCACCATATTTTATCTATCTTCCGCCTCTTAACGTGACACAGTGCCGCACTTAACGGGTATGTGTGGTAGGGAAAAAGAAAAACCTTCCGTTGACGGTCAAATTGTTCCCAAAAAGCTTGACGCAGGGCTCTCAGTATGAAGAATAGATGCAGACGACCCAGTTGCAGCGAAAGTCCCAACGAGTTTGGGACAGCTCTCCTACCTGTTCGAGAGTTCGTTGATCAACCGTCCTACCGAATCCGCCCCGCCGTTTGCTTTGGTGTGCTTGTTTCGAGCGATTGAGTTCCGCTCCGGCACGCTGGCTATGTAGCCACAAAGCCCCGGCTTAACGCATTGAAATGCCTGGAGAAAAATCATGGAACGCTGTAAGAATGTTTTCGAAGCCATCCTGAAGTACGGTCACGACGAAGATTGGTTGCCGGTTCCGGAAACCGACTTCGACTCGACCGATGCCCCCGCCGGCTCGCCGGAAAAGATCGAGATCCTCCGCAAGCGGCTGGAACTCGGCCTGCCCCTGTGGCACGGGGAAGACCGCTACGACTACAACGGCCTCACCGGTGCCATCCGCCCCCGCGAGTCGATGTAAGTGAATCTGAGAATTCGCCGATTAATTTAAAAGGCAGGTCGAAACCGACCTGCCTTTTTTATTTCGATCGAAACGCCCCACTCGCCGCCACAAGTTGAATCAGATCCCGAAACCCGCCGCCCGACTCATTCAACTTCTTCACGATCGCATCGATCTCCGGCCGATCGGCAGATGTGATTTGCCGGCCGGTGGCGTAGGCC
The DNA here is from genome assembly GCA_031394445.1 of Anatilimnocola sp. Taxonomy (GTDB): domain Bacteria; phylum Planctomycetota; class Planctomycetia; order Pirellulales; family Pirellulaceae; genus CAYLLN01. The sequence continues at coordinate 4,273 of JANNTN010000172.1, read as the reverse complement.
AGCAGCTTGGATGTCAGCGCCGTGGCGAATTGATCCTGGCGATCGAGCAGAACCTGCTTGAACTCTTCGACGCCCGTGAATTTTTGGCCGCTGGGCAGCTCGCCGGCAGAGTCGATCTTCGCCTTGGCGGAATAGGAGTCGCGCCACGCACCGATTGCGTCGTAGTTTTCCAGCGCGAAGCCAAGCGGGTCAATCTTGCGGTGGCAGTCGTAGCAACTGGTGACGTTGCGATGCTTTTCGAGTTGCTCGCGAATCGTTTGTGCTCCGCGAATATCCGGATCGAGCGGCTCGACGTCAGGCGGCGGCGGATTCGGCGGCGTGCCCAGGATGTTTTCGAGCAGCCACACGCCGCGGACCACGGGCGAGGTGTCGATGCCGTTAGCCGTCACCGTGAGCACGCTGCCTTGACCCAGCAAACCACCCCGGCGGCGATCACTCAGGTTTACCAACTGAAACTCGCTACCGCTGGGAGCGGGCAGGCCGTATAGTCGCGCGAGTCCCTGGTTCACATACGTGAAATCCGCATCCAGAAAATTGCGAATGCTCAGATTTTCGTCGAGCAAGCGTCGGGCAAACAGCCGCGTCTCCTGTTTCATGGCGTTGTGCAGGTCGAAGCGATAAAAATCGTCGAATTTCTCTCGGTCAGGCGGCATTGAACCCAGATCGCGAAGCGTCAGCCAGCTATTGAGGAAGCCGTCGAGTAATGCCGCCGCGCGCGGGTCTTTTAGCAGCCGCTCGACCTGCTCAGCCATTCCGTCGGCCTGGGCCAGCTTTCCCGAATTGGCCGCGGTCAGCAGTGTTTCATCGGGCGACGATGACCACAGGAAATATGACAGCCGCGAGGCCAAGGCATTGTTCGGAAGCGTTCCCGTTCGCGGCTCATCGAGATAGAGGAAGCTCGGCGAGCAGAGAACCGCTTTCAGCCCGTCGCTATACGCATCGAGTGGCGACCGTCCCGCCTCGCGTCGTGCCGTGACAACCTGCATCAGCCGGTCGAGTTCTTCCGTCTTCACCGGCCGGCGATAAGCCCGCGTGGCGAATTGACCCAGATGCAGGCGGGCCTGCTCGGCCGACAGCTCTCCGCTTTGTTGCACCGCCTGCCAATCGTCGCCAAGCACCGCCCGCTGCGTCGGCGTGGGCCACTCGTCATAAAACGGCCCTTCGATCTCGACTTCATAGATGTGAATCTGCGGCAGCTTCCCGAACTTGATGACGTTGAAGCGATGCTCGACGATGCCGCCCCTCACGAGTGCCGGGAGCTGATCGCGATACGTGCGATACATCTTGCCCCACATGTTCCTCACGTCCATCAGACCGTTGGGAAACGTGAAGCGCGGGGCGAAGCCAGCATCGAGCCAACCGCTGACCGTGTACCACTGCGTCTCATCGGCCAACTCAATCTCGGCTAGCTTCGGCTCAATAGCCTGCGGCTTATACATCGGCCCGTTGCGTGCATTCCCCACGACGACACCCAATCGCAACGGCTCATCGGGGTTTGTGCCCACAAACTTGCGGTCGTAAGGGTGACGGCGGTTGAGGGCCTCGGCTTTGAAACGAATCACATAGTTGCCGTCGAAAGGCACGCCCTCTTTGAACTGGGCGAGATGGGCATACGCCCCCTCGGGCTTATCGGCGGCCGGCACGTCGTACAGCGTGAGCCAGGAAAAGCCATTCGTCTTGCCGTGAACCTGATCGATCTCCGGCTGCTGACGAAAGCCCTCTGTGAATCGCCACACACGTGGCTCGGGCTTCTGAGCTGGTGTCAGAGCCTTCTCCACGATGCGGTCGGCCGCGTTCAGATACCGCTCCAGCAAGTGGCCGGACGTAACGAGCGTTTCAGCGATGTTGTCGAGGTGCTGCGTCGTGCGGTCGCTGGGAAAGCCAACCGTCGGATCGAACATCGACGCATTGAAATGCAGCAGGTCGCGAACCGAATTGCGATATTCGCGCGAATTCAACCGCCGCAGCGAGCCCGCGCTGCTGGTCGCCTGCCGCTGCTCGTGAAATTGGCCGATGCGGGCCGTTAGCCAGCCCACCACGCGCCGCCGCTCCTCATCCTTCGGCTGAGGCGATTTCTTAGGCGGCATTTCCGCCAGATTGAGCTGATCCACAATGTCTTGCAGATCGACCAGAGTCGCATCGTCGGAGATTTCGCCCGTAAGTTGATCGAACCGCCGGTCACCCTTTTGTTTCTCAGCGCCATGGCAGGAGACACAGTACGTCGCCAAGAACGGCTTTACCTGCGAAGCGAACGGCGCATCATCGGCGACAATCGTCCCGGCCGCGCACGTCAGCACAGTCGTGACAACGAGACTCGAAACAAATGGCCAAATTAGTCGCATATATTTCTTATGAACAGAAGCAAGCAAAGGTAGCGAAGGCAAAACAACCGATCCGATTCCAAAATCTCTCTTTGCTTCCTTTGCTACCTTCTGTTCACTCTGCCTGTTTTGCTAATCGGCAACGATTTAGGAAAGCTCCAACCCACTCAACGTGCTATTCCCCGCACTAAACCGATCCGTCTCCACGCCAAACCGCTGCAGTAACGACACATACAGATTGCAGAGCGGCACGCGCTTCCGTTGCTCACTGGGGTAGGCCTTGTGTTCGCCGTGCTTGAAGCCGCCGCCGGCCAGGATGATCGGCAGGTCGGTGTTGGTGTGTGAGTTGGCGTTCCCCATGCCACTGCCGTGCAGCACCATCGTGCTATCGAGGAGCGAGCGGTCGCTGCCGGGCTCTTTGAGCGAGCTGAGCTTGCCAACGAAGCGGGCGAATTGCTCCATCTGATACCGTTCGATCTGCACCAGGAGGTCGATGTTCTCCTGCAATTGGCCGTGATGCGACACGGAGTGATACCCTTTTTTGACGCCGAGGTCCGAGACGGCGAAGCTGCCGCCGATCTCTAGCGTGGCGATGCGAGTCGAATCGGTTTGCAGGGCCAGCGCTACAAGTTCGTAAATGGCCGGCAGGTCTTTGGCGAGCCCCTGATTCTCCGGCTCCTTCATGTCGAGCTTCGGCTTGGCGATCTTGTGCCAATGCTTATCCAGGTCCAGCTTCGTTTCGACATCGCGGACCGACGCCAGGTACTCGTCGAGCTTGGCAGCGTCGGTTTTGCTCAGGCGACGGCTCATCGACTTCGCATCCCCTTGCACCGCGTCGAGGATCGAGCCTTGCAACGAGATGCGATCGGCCGCTTTGCGTTTCGCGTCCCCGCCTTCATCGACGAACAACATCCGAAACAGCTCGCGCGGGCCGGCAATTGGCGGGATGCGGGTGCCGCTGCGGGTCCAGCTCATTTGGCAGCCGCCATGCACGCCATCTTCCGACCCAATTGCCAGCGACGGAAACCGCGTTTGCGAGCCGACAAATTCCGCTGCTCGCTGGTCGAGGCTGATGCCGCTGTCTGGGGCCGCTTTGGCTTCGACGGACTTCACGCCGGTCAAAAATGCGTGAATCGCAAAATGCCCACCCTTCAGGCCATGATCGAGATGCGAGAACAGCGTGAACTCCCGCCGATGTTCCGCGAGCGGCTTCAGCAGCGGGGTCAGCTCATAATTCGCCCCCGTCCCCTCCGGCCAGAACGCACCGCCATACATGCCGAACTCATTGCCCACACACACCAGTCGCCGCGGCAGAGCCTTCGCCTGCTCGGCCTTGGCCAAATTCGGCAGCGATTCCATCGCCGGCAGGGCGATGCAGACACCGGCAGCTTTGAGAAAACTACGCCGATTCGCAGAAAGTGCAGGCATGGCTGTTATCAGGTGGGAAGGAGAGGTGGGACACTAGATACGATGTCCGCCAGACACCAATTATTGCCCTGACATTCTCCCACATCAGCGACGCACTTAACAACACTTCTGGCAAAGACTTACGGAAATTTACAAAGTAGCCGAACTCGCAAGAGTTCGGAGCCCTGCCAGAAATTTTCGAAATTCTGGCCCGGTTTTCTCGCCAAATTGCAATGTAGCTATTGGAGAGTCGTCGCCATCCCAACTCCAGAACGTCACAGCTCACCAAGAACTCACCAAAGCTCACCACAAGTGCCAAAACGCTCACCAACCCCTCACCACAATTCCCCTTACCGCCCAACGACTTACGACAAAACCAACAGCCATAAGGGGGGAAATAAAAATGGTTCATCCGACTAAAGCGTACTTGGTTTCGTGAAGTTGATAGAGTTTGAGGGTGAAGAAGTCGGCGTCGCGAAGGCCGTAGTGCTGGCGGTTGAGGGTTTTGATCTTGTTATTGGTTCCCTCCAGAGGACCGGTGGAAA